>JADFMY010000002.1:64730-73515 GCA_022563685.1 Pseudomonadota bacterium
GGGATATGGCCGGCATTCCGGTACGCCATGCTAACCTATCCGGTCGCCTATCAACCTTATACCGTGCCGCATGTGGTTAACATGTTGCAGCTCCTGATGTTCTCGGGCCTTGCTTTCTTCCTCATGTTGCCTTTGATGCGACGAACGCTGACCATTACGCTGGACTTCGACTGGTTCTATCGCCGTGTCTTCCCCTCTGCAATCCAAAGTCTATTCTCGGCTATATGGAAAGTGGATGGCGCTTTACGGCAGGCCTTTCTGGTAAAATTAGGCCAGTGTCTGGACTATATTTCTCGAAGACAGGAAGGACCCAGCGTCTTACTTTCACGCACTCGTCCTGCCGGCAGTATGGTCATGTGGGTTGTGGTGCTTCTTGCCGCCTACTTATTTCTTAGTTTTATTGGTTAATATTAGGTGGCCAATTCCACTATACGTCAGCGCCAAAGCGTCGTTAATAACAGGGTGACTGCGGGCTTCCTATGGTATGCTATTCGGACGCGAGGATAGCTCATATGAAACGTATTCTGGCAAAATATCTGAACAAGGAAGTCGGCATCAACATCGAAAAAGCGTTCCGATTCGAACCAGCGCAGGTCATCGCCGTTGAAGACGATTATTTTTCAATCGTCGATGAAAAACAATCCTATACCCACCATTTTTCTTATCATAGTATTGTGCAAATAATTGAAAACGATAGCGGTGTCGATGTCGGCGGATTTTTAACCCACAGACACTTTAACGTGTTAATCAAGGTCGGGCATATTATCGAGTTTGTTCCCGCCTAGTAACTGCCCCAGAAGGTTAACACGGGGTTCACTCAGTGAGTAGAGCATCAGCTTCCCAGGCGGCAGGTTTAGGAGGCTTTGGCTTACAGAAAGTAAGGGTTGACCATCTATCATAATCACGTCATTGTGAACTCGTTAAACAAGGAAAATGGCGGTGGCGAGATACCACCTCGCTCGGTTCGTCTGTTACGAGAATTGTCTAAGGTAAAAGGAGTGCTGCTAAATGAATACTAATCCCAAATTTTCCCGGCATACCTATTCGTATATGGATTTGCGAAAAGCGGTGGGATGGATAGGTATATTGTTACCGTTCACGCTAATGATTGGCGTTTTATTTATCTTCGATGAAGGAGTAATTCAAGAATCGATTAGCCATTATTACTATACCGGCATGGGTGATGTTTTCGTTGGTGCTCTCTGTGCTGTCGCTTTGTTTATGTTTTTTTATAGTGGTTATGATAAACGGGATGACTGGGCCGGACACCTGGCTGGTGTTTTTGCATTAGGCGCGGCCTGGTTTCCGGTGACTGAAACAGGAACCGCCACAGGGGCGGGTATAATTCATTTAATTAGCGCTGGTCTTTTCTTCTTTATCCTGGCTGTATTTTCCCTGTTCTTATTCACCCGGGGGGATGCGAATCCAACTCGCCAAAAATTGAATAGAAATAAGATTTACGTCATCTGCGGCCTCGTCATTCTCGCCTGTCTAATTTCTATCGCGATTTATCACACTATAAGTTTTGCTGAAAACTCCAAATCCAGTTTTGTATTCTGGGCCGAAACCATTGCTCTGGTAGCATTTGGTTTCTCCTGGCTTACCAAGGGAGAGGCTATTTTCCCCGACCCCTAATTATAGTGACAGTTAACTTATCTATTTTAATCATGTTAACTGTCACCATTATTCTCCCTTTGAAAACTAAGGAGCAGGGGATTCAGGTTGCTTTGAACTAGCTATCTGTGATCAATAATAAATGGTCATTTATAGGGTCAGGGCCCCGGTATTTTTTGTGAATAAGCAGGTAGCATCGCCGCCCCATAAAAGTTATATTGCGGCGTTTAGGATTGGTGGCGGAGCCAGAGTAATATGAGATTTTTTAGTAATCCGGCAAATAGCTCGAAAGGAGGGCAGGAAGACTTAAGGGATACCACGCATTATCCAGCAGGGGAAGAGCCGGAAAAGCTACTTCTTAATCGTACCAGCAACTATCTGGGTGGGTTTGAATTATCCGACATTCTGGGTACGAGCCACCACACGGAAGATTTCAAAGCAACTCGCTCAGAGTACGTCGTTATACGGCTGCGAGTGATGCTAATAATCTTCACGCTCGCTGTACCAGCCTGGATAGTCATCGACTTAAATTCTCTCGAAAGAGGGCATCTAATCCCAATGATCGTAGCAAGAATGATCATGACTGGTACCCTGCTCATGATTTTAATGCAGAGCATGAAAAAACTGACCCATCTAAGGGTTTCAGTTCTACTTGTTCTTACCATGCTTGCATCGACAATTTTTTATTCTGCAGCAATGATCATCCTGCACAGTGGTATACCTGAAAAGCCACTGGCTGGATATGAAGCTATGCCGTTTATGGCAATAGCTTTTATGGGTCTCTTCCCGGCTACACTGATCTACAGTTTGTCTGTCATGGGAATGATTATTCTTTCCTATGTAGGGCTTGAATTCTGGCTTGGCAGCCTGTTCACAATAGAGACTATTAACACACTTTGGATTCTTTTTATGATTGCCGGTGTTGCTCTGATTATTGAGACGGGACAATTGCTGATGTTGCTCAAGCTGTATCGGGAGTCGACCAGGGACCCATTAACCGGTTTGATTAACCGTCGTGTTTTAATGAAACAATTTTCGGCTGAAATTGACTTGCAGGAGGAATCAGGACGCGGTTTCTCGATTTTTATGTTCGACCTGGATCGATTTAAGAGAGTAAATGATGCACATGGTCACCTCATGGGAGACATAGTTCTCAAAAAAGCAGCTGAACTGATGCAGGAAGGTTTAAGGTCAACAGATGTTTTGGCTCGTTTCGGTGGTGAAGAGTTTATTGCAATTCTACCCGGCCAATCCGGAACAGAGTCCATACCAGTAGCTGATCGAATTCGTGAAGAGTTCCAGAATACCGTCGTTGTAACCGATGATGGTGCTGAGATAAGACTGAGCACCAGTATTGGCGTTACCGAGTATGAACCAGGTGAAAAAATTGAAGATGCACTGAACCGGGTAGATGATTCATTGTACCGTGCAAAAGAAATGGGACGAAATCTTGTGGTTTACAGTCAGAGCTATCCTACTGAAAATGGTATTACGTTAGCAAACACTGAACCAGACCAGCGTTGAATTATGGTGACAGTTAACTTATCTATTTTAATTGTGTTAACTGTCACTTTAATTCACCCAATTAGTTTCTCGATGGACACCGTTTAGTCGATGATGTGGTGTACGGGGGCCTTTTCCAATTCCCATTCCCCGGTTTCCGCATGGTAGCGAGACAGGGTGAAGCAATGCCAATTGGTGTCGTCCAGCTTCGGATGATCGGCACGATAGTAATACCCCGGCCATCGCGTTTCTTTCCTGAACAATGTGTGCTGTGTCACACACTCTGAGGCCAGGACCCGGTGCTGAAGCTCCCACGCCCTTTGAAGTTGGTGAAGGCTGTCGGCCCCGAGATAGGGGAGATCTTCCTTCAGCATGCTCAGTAACTCGAGCCCGCGGATGAGCATCGGTTCGTTGGTCAGGTAGTTGGTGCTGGTACCACCGACGTATTCGTCCATGATCTTCTCGAGACGCTGCAGGCCATGAATCGGCAATATATAGCTCGGAGACACGGTTCCGGCTACGATTTCGTTGCGGCCGACATCGTAGGTCTCCATGGGTTGGTAGACGACCTTTTTGAGTCCTTCATATTCTGCCTCACTGACCTGGGGCTGGTCTTTACCCAGGTCATTAACGTACTTAACCGCAGCTTTCCCGGCGATCCGGCCTTCCGTAAAGGAGCCCGACGAGAACTTGTGAGCGGTCCCGCCGATGGTGTCGCCGGCGCCGAAGAGCCCCTCGACGGTCATCATCCGGTTGTATCCCCACTGGTATTCGTCGGGTGCGTAATCTTCCGGACCGCTTGCCCAGGCACCTGAACACGTGGCGTGGGAGCCCATGACGTAAGGCTCGGACATGACCAGTTCGGGATTTATTTCCTTGGGATCGATGTTCTGCGACGCCCAGACGACCGCCTGCCCGATCGTCATGCCGAGGAAGTTCTCCCAGCCAATTTTCTCCTTGTGCGGATCTTTGAAGGCCTCCTTCGTCACCATGCGGATGGGACCTCTGCCGGCCTTAACCTCCTGTAGAAAGGCATGGTTCCGAAGGCAGGTTGGCACCGGCTGATGATCGACGTAATCACCGACCAGTTCCCTGATCGAATCGTACCAGGTGGGCTCGTAATTCTGTCCATAGGCGTTTTCGGTGGTCGTCTTGAGATGCAGGAAGTAGGCGCCAACCGGACCGTAGCCATCCTTGAATCTGGTGAGCACGATCCGGTTCTCCATTTGCGTCATCTTGGCACCGACCTGAATCGGCAGCGCGTAGGCAGAGGCGCTGCTCCACGGGGCATACCAGGTCCGCCCCATGCCCTCGCCGACCGAGTGGGGCTTGAAGATGTGCGACGCGCCACCGGCAGCGACGATGACTGCCTTTGACCGGAATACGTAGAAGTTCCCGTTACGGACGTTGAAGCCGACGGCCCCGGCGACCCTGTTGGGCCGTGTCTTGTCCATCAGCAGGTGAGTCACCATGATCCGGTTGTAAACTTTGGTGGCGGCCTTGCGGGCGGCCTCGGCGATGATCGGCTTATAGCTCTCGCCGTGGATCATGATCTGCCATTTGCCCTCGCGCTGGTACCTGCCGGTTTCCGGGTCCTTCATGATAGGCAGGCCCCACTCCTCGAACATATGGACTGTAGAGTCGACATGCCGAGCAATGTCGTAGCCCAGATCTTCCCGCACGAGACCCATGAGATCATTCCTTGCGTAGCGGACATGGTCCTCGGGCTGGTTCTCGTCCCACTGCATGCCCATGTAACAGTTGATTGCATACAGGCCTTGAGCGACGGCGCCGCTGCGCTCGATATTCGCCTTCTCGACCACGACTACCTTTAGGTCGCGCCCCCAGTATCTGGATTCGTACGTAGCCCCACAACCCCCAAAACCGCCACCGATAACGAGGACATCCGAATCGACGAATACTGTTTTTCTGCGAGTAAATATACCCATTAGATAACCCCTTCCTTGAATTGACTGGGAGACAGCGTGGGCAGCGCCTTAATGTTGAGTGCCTCAGGTTCGTGCGCGAGCTCCTGGTCATACAGGGCATCCGAACTGGGTGGATCGTAATCGGACGGTGATTTGATCGACCCCCATGGGGTGGTCCGGATCGGGGAAACAAATTCTTTCTGGCGTCCGTCCCGGAACTTAAGCTTCCAGGATATGGTTCCCTTCTCCTCTTCCCTGAGCACCCGAACGCTGTGACCCAAAGGGGCGAAGTCTGCGTAGCCACGCACGTCTATCGCGTTCTGCGGACAAGCCTTAACGCAGGAATAGCACTCCCAGCAAAAATTCGGCTCGATGTTATAGGCACGCCTGTAAGTGGTATCGATGTGCATGATGTCAGACGGGCAGATATCCACACAATGTCCGCAACCGTCGCAACGCGTCATATAAACGAAAGTAGGCATGATATTACTTTACTCCTCAGTACGAATTCTAATTTAATTGGTTGATTAATAATTTCGAGGCTGTTGATGTGTGGCAGCGAAAATTTTAGGGCTGTCGGCGGGGGACGGCAGGTTGCTTGAACCGTTAGCCTCTTCAACCCTTTTCTGCAGTGCCGCAGCGGGCTTGTAAAACATATGAGAGAACTTGGACCAGGGAACCGACCCGAACAATATCGTCGTAGACAGGATGTATAGTAGCAAAAATATATTTGTCCACGTGGCGCTGCCTGTGGCCTGCAAGTATGCCCAGATCAGGCCAGTTGTCAGGCTCACCAGGAGGGAGACAATGAACAGGTCGGCGCGCACCAGGCGAAACGGTGAATTGCCCTCAGCGACGACGTCGACCCTGATGAAAAACCAGAACCAGTAGCCTCCTGCGAGAACCATCAGAGCGCCACCGTACCATAGCGCAGTTAAAAACGCGGGGGCGGGCGTAGCAGGGGTTGGATAAGAGAACACCATAATGACGGTTGAGATAATGTACGCCAGGAAACCATACATCGTCAGAAGGTGGGCTATCCTGCGATTTGTACTGCAGAATTCACCAGATGTCAGGCCTTCCACGAAGGCAGTCTTGACCGCCAGGGATACCATTTCCCCAGGGCCCACCTGACGTGTTGATTTACGCTTCGATTTTTGCCAATTGCGGAAGAAGTACAAAGCACTTTTCTTGTGAAAAATATCAAACAGTGTGCCACCGGCGACCATGAGCATCATAATGACTACATAGGTCTGAATTACGGCGGGTGGTATGGAGGTCGAAAGCTCGGCAAAGGGATTGCTGGTGAACATTAAAATATCCTCAACTGTTCCACCTTGACTTTCGCCATGGGTGAATTTTTTGGATGGTTAAGAAGACCAAAAAAAAGGCATCTAGCCCATACCTAACAATGGGTATGTCATTGGCATTGTTGGTATACTGTAGTGGTTAACTAATTCCGGACAGTAAATTAAGTTTTTCTTCAGGAACGGCAGGAGCTATTCCGTCATTTGCGGTATGAGGGAATACATAAAATGTCTAAACTCTCGACACCGACCTTCTCGTGACCTGCTATACAAAGATTGAATGGCATCTTTAGAATAAATTAATGCCAGCAGAAATCTGGCTTTAGTAGCTTTTAGAGCTTTTCGACAGAATAGACCCTTCTCGAATATACCACACTGTCTTCAACATAGTGGCTCGCGCGCTTATGGTCCCCAAAGAGGTTCACTTAGGTTCTCCGCGAATAAAGAGAACATGAGGTTGAAACTTATGCTTATCCTGAACTTGTCACTCTCGTTTTGTGAAACCGAATGCCATAAATAGGCTGGAAACATCAAGAGTGTCCCATTGCTCACGTTCACCACGACCTGATCTGTATTCTGAGCTGTGAGTTCGGTAACCGGAGGCCTGATGATGCCGGTTTGTGGTCTGGGATCGTGAAAATTAACCGTATCAGCGCCTGCCTGTGTCTGAACGTAATACACACCGCTGAAAAAGTTATTGGGATGACAATGCATTGCATGAGACGCGCCAGTTGAATTGATATTGGCCCAGCAACCGGTGATCTCGACCGCATCATAGCCGACCTTTAGAAATTGCAGCACTGTTTTCGCTGTGGTAAGAATTCGTGGCGCCAGATCATTGAATTCTTTGCGTTTGTGCAGTTGCTGATGAGACTGCCACGAATCACCAGTTGGAATTTCGGCCAGGTCCGGGTTCATTCGATTGAGAGCTTTGAGTATCTTCGAATTTACCTTCTCATAGAATTCTGGCGTGGTCTGAATCTTCCAGACAAACGTCGGGAAAATGGACAAAATATCTGAATCCTCTATCCAGTTATCGTCTTTAATTATCATTGAACTCCGAACAGGAATAGCACGTCCACTGCCGCCTGATAGTTACTATTCGGGCCCAAATTCGCCGTATATGAATAAGTATTTTCTAATGCAAATGTGATTGCTTTTGCCATTTCTGAACATTGTGAACTTCCTGTACCTTTACCAAAATAAGCAAATAGAGAGTCAGATATCATTGGTAGCAATAAATACTAGGTTGAATCGCTCCTGATCTGGAACGGCTGCTATCGAGAGCGCCCACTATTTTAATCTGAAAACTCCTGGCTAGTTATCTGGGTCAATGCGTAAATACCTCCCATCATCGAATCCGGAAAAGAAGTGTCCTACCATAGGATGATTGACAGGCTTTAAAATATCATCAGGTTCCAAATTTTGTTCTGCTACATACGTGGAATGATCACTCCCATGAACTAATACATGGTACCAGGGCTTATTTTTCGGAGGCCGGGATTTTGCCACTGTGTCGTACCACTCATCTGTCGCCTGGAAATTTTGATCGACATCCACTATTACGCCCCGATAGTCGAAAAGGCAATGGTGCACCAATTCACCAACAGTGAATTTAACTTTCGTGATATTCGTTACAGTTCCCATGCATTTGGCTCTGTGGTGGGGTCGATCAAGCACTAGCAGCAAGATTAAATGGTCATTGACTCGATAACATCTTATCACCTTTTCTCGATATGAATTTGTCGCACTGGGAATTGCTCCTCGATAGCTGCTCCTGCGTTACACCACCTGTCGACACCAGATGGTGCAAATTGATTTGTCATCTTTATTTATCGGTATTTCGACCTGGAGAAGGTGACTACTTTAGCAAGGTCATGGCTATTCGAGTGGTACTGGAATGTAGGGTATGCAATAGCTTGGATTATATGGTGCATTACAGTACATTCACAGTATATCGGGATGGGAGCCCGATAAGTGAGAAGCTATCCGCTGCCAATACTTATAAAAGTGAAAATAAAACGAAAGGATTAAAAAACACGCATGGCAATAAAGAAATCCGAACTCTACTCGTCCCTCTGGTCAAGCTGCGACGAGCTTCGCGGCGGCATGGATGCCAGCCAGTACAAAGACTATGTACTGGTGATGCTGTTCATCAAATACGTCAGCGATAAATACGCCGGTCAGCCGTATGCTCCCATCACCATCCCGGAAGGCGCCAGTTTTGCCGATATGGTGGCATTGAAGGGCAAGCCCACTATTGGCGACGACATCAACAAGAAGATCATCGCACCGCTGGCCAATGCCAACAAACTGGTCAGCATGCCGGACTTCAACGATCCGGAAAAACTCGGCAGCGGCAAGGAGATGGTCGAAAAACTCACCAATCTCATTGCCATCTTTGAAAACCCGGCATTGGATTTCAGCAAGAAC
>JADFMY010000125.1 GCA_022563685.1 Pseudomonadota bacterium
CTGTCTAGCACATGCATATTCGTAGTCAGCAGAGGCATGTTCCACTCTAAAAGTGAAAAGGAAAACAACTTATAATGGAACGGAGTAACTATAAGTTACATCCATGTAACGAACCCCAACCTACTGGCTGGAAATCACCTGTGCGACCCAATCAGAGAAAGCATTTGATTTATTAAGCTACTGATTATTCAGCTTTCCCTGCGGATCAGTTAGAATGCCGCGATTCGATCGTTCTTCAACACTACTAAATGTCAGATTCCGTCAGTGTCGCCACCGACACCACCAATTTTATTCGCGATGCAATTACCGCAGACATTGCCAGCGGTAAAACGCAGAAGGTAATTACCCGATTCCCCCCCGAACCCAATGGCTATTTACACATTGGCCATGCCAAGTCGATTTGCCTCAATTTTGGAGTCGCGCGCGATTTCAACGGCTATTGCAACCTGCGTTTTGACGATACTAATCCCGAAAAGGAAAACGTCGAATACGTCAACGCGATTCGTAAAGATGTCGAGTGGCTCGGATTTGACTGGCACAGCAATCCATTTGCATCCGATTATTTCGATCAGTTATACGCCTACGCGCTGCAATTGATCGATCAGGGCGATGCCTACGTGGATAGCCAGAGCGCGGATCAAATCCGGGAAAACCGCGGTACGCTCACCGAACCTGGCATCGCCAGTCCGTATCGGGACCGTCCGGTAGAAGAGAGTCGACGCCTGTTCGAGGAAATGAAAGCCGGTAAATACGGCGACGGCGAACACGTACTGCGCGTCAAAATTGACCTGAACTCGGGTAATATCAACCTGCGAGACCCGGTCATTTATCGCATCCGTCATGTCGTGCATCACAATACCGGCGATAAATGGTGTATCTACCCACTGTACGATTTTACCCATGGGCTATCCGACGCGATCGAAGGGGTCACCCATTCGCTGTGTACGCTCGAATTCGAAGACCATCGTCCGCTGTATGACTGGATTCTCGAAAAAGTGAACCCGCCTTTTCATCCGCGGCAGATCGAATTTTCGCGTTTGCAACTTGAATATTCCTTAACCAGCAAGCGCAAACTCAATCAACTGGTCGAGGGTAGGCACGTCGATGGATGGGACGACCCCCGCATGCTGACACTCTCCGGTATGCGCCGCCGCGGGTATACCCCGGAGTCGATCGTCACCTTTTGCAATATGATTGGCATCACCAAGAAAGACGCCACGATAGAAATGGGCGTGCTGGAAAATGCCCTGCGCGATGACCTCAACACGCGCGCAGAGCGGCGTATGGCGGTGATCAGGCCCTTGAAAGTGGTGATCGAAAATTATCCTGACGGTCAGGAAGAGTGGGTCACCGGCAAAAATCACCCACAAAACCCCGATTACGGCACGCGGGAAATCCCTTTCTCGAAAGAAATTTACATCGAGCGTGACGACTTCATGGAAGACGCGCCAAAGAAATTTTTTCGCCTGAGCCCTGGTCGCGAAGTTCGGCTCCGGTTCGCTTACTATATAACCTGCAAGGAGGTCATCAAGGACGCGGAAGGCAATATCGAATCCCTGGTTTGTACCTACGATCCGGAAAGTCGCGGGGGTAATACTGCCGATGGTCGCAAGGTGAAGGGCACTATCCATTGGGTCAGCGCGTCCCACGCGGTACAGGCAACAGTCAACCTGTACGATCGACTCTTTACCGTCACCAATCCAGGTGCTGCAAAGGATTTCGTATCGGTGCTCAACCCCGAATCGAATATAGTGACCGACGACGCGATGCTGGAACCGGCTATCGAGTTGAGCGGTAATTCAATCGCCTACCAGTTCGAGCGACTCGGCTATTTTATCAGTGACACTGGATCGACCCGGGAGCACCCCGTTTTCAATCGAACCTTGAGCTTGCGCGATACCTGGGCGAAAATCGATCGTTCGGATTAACTTCCCCAGTGAAAAAACCTGCTATTCAACACGTGGTCGAACTTTTGTCTCATTGCTCGATCAAGACCCAGCATCGCCTTGGTGACCTGTTAGGTTTTTTTGTCAATCGAATTCCAAATCAGCTTTCCACCCTGGCCGATAATAATATTCACCTATGCCTCGGTGGATTGAATCGCGCCAAACAGGAGCGCCTGAGAAAAGACGCTATTTTGCATACCTGTTATTCACTCACCGAATTAGCCGCTGTATGGTGCTGGCCCGTGGAAAAAATACTGGCCAGGGTCGAAACCGAAAATGTATGCGATCAGTTTACCAACTCAAGCAAAGGCAGAATCGTCATAGCTCCGCATCTGGGGAGCTGGGAATTGCTCAATATCTGGCTTGCCGGCAAGACCCGGCTATGGAGTCTGTATAAACCCCAGAAAAATCCGGCAACGGATCAATTTATTTTGCAATCGCGCGGTCGCAATGGAGCGCACCTGGTGCCAACCAATGCTTCGGGCTTGCGCAAAATAATCAGGGGAATAAAAAAGGGTGACACGATTATGGTTTTGCCTGATCAAAAACCACGTGCAGGGAGGGCACAGATAGATTCACATTTTTTTGGGCAGCTTGCGCCAACCACGCCGCTGGTGAGAAATATTTGCCGTAAACAAGACTGCGATGTATTTATCGCGGTGATGTATCGACGGCGAGCGAACAGCTCCTTCGAGCTGAGTATCGAACCACTGGCTCACGACAGGCTGGCAGCGAGCGAACATGAAAGCGCCCAGTATCTCAACGATGAAATCGAAAAACTGGTCAAGGCGCACCTTGAGCAATATCAGTGGGGCTATGAAAGGTTTGTGCATTCCGAGTATCAGTCACTGTGACCACTCCTATTACCCATATATCTAAGGATAACAACCACTAGTGTTATGCTAAGGTTCCCGTATTAAATGACCAGGAAAACAATCTATGGCAGCATTATTGATTAAGCTTTACCACAAAACAGTATTGCAAAAACCCTTAATCACTTTATTGATCACTGCCATCGTGGTGGCTTTTTTTCTCAGCCACCTGACACAGTTTGAACTCGATGCATCGGCCGATTCCCTTATCCTGGAGAACGACACCACCTTAAAGTACTACCGCGACGTGCGCGAGCAATACGGAGCGGATGATTTCCTCGTGGTCACCTATAGCCCCGGGTTGCCACTATTTAGCCCGGAAGTCCTGGCCGACATACGCGAACTAAGAGATGAACTAGCTGAAATCGAGCAGGTAGACTCGGTGATCAGCCTGCTGGATGTGCCGCTGGTAAGCAGCCCTCCGATGACACTCAAAGAAATCTCCCGTGAAATCAGAACCCTCGAAAGTGCAGATGTCGATATAGTGCTCGCACAACGGGAATTGACGACCAGCGCGCTTTATGAAAATTTACTGGTTAGCAGTGAGGGCGATACCACTGCATTGCAGGTCAACCTGAAACGCGATGAGCGATTAAGGGAATTATCCCTGGAACGGGACCGGCTGTACGACGTTGAAGAAAGAGCTGCCGACTACCCGGCGCGCCTCAAAGCATTGAGCTCGGAGATTAAAACCCTCAACCGGGCGCAAAACGAACGACAGGCTCAAACGATCCGGCAGGTGCGGACTGTTATGGACGCGCATCGCGATAACGCGACACTTTATCTCGGTGGTGTGCCGATGATAGTCGCCGACTCTATCGATTATATCCGGGGAGATTTAAAAGTATTTGGCGCCGGAGTCATCGCCTTTATTGTTATTATCCTGGCCCTTTCCTTTCGTTCTCCCCGTTGGGTTGTCCTGCCCCTGATTGCCTGTGTGACCAGCGCACTGGTGATGATGGGGTATTTGGGCTGGATGCAGTGGCCGGTTACCGTAGTTTCCTCCAACTTTGTTTCACTATTATTAATCATTACCCTGTCGCTAATCATTCACCTAATCGTGCGTTACCGGGAACTGGCCACACTCAATGCCGGGTATTCGCAGTTCGATCTGGTCAGTGAAACAGTACGCAGCAAATTCATACCCTGCGTTTACACTTCGGTGACGACAATGGTGGCTTTTGGATCGCTTCTGGTCAGTGGCATTCGCCCGGTGATCGATTTTGGCTGGATGATGGTTATCGGCATTACCATCTCGTTTGTACTCGCGTTTACTCTGTTTCCGGCGGCATTAATCCTGATGCCCAGACTGGATCAAAGGTCAGGAAAAGACCTTACCGGTAAAATTACCGCATCATTAGCACACTTTATCCAGCACCATAGCAAAGCAACACTATTACTATTCGCGGTTCTGACGGCCATCGGTTTGTCCGGTTTACATCAGCTATCGGTCGAAAACCGTTTTATCGATTATTACAAGAGCGATACCGAGATCTATCAGGGCATGAGCCTGATAGACGCGAAGCTGGGTGGTACGACACCGATGGATATCATCATCGACGCGCCCGAGGATGAAATATTCGACGAAGACATTATCGAAGGCGATGATTTTACCGTTTCAAGTTACTGGTTCAATAGCATAGGACTGGAAGAAATTGCCGAAATGCACGCTTATCTCGAAAGTCTGCCCGAAACCGGTAAGGTACTTTCGGTCCATACTGGAATGCAGTTGTTAGAGGCACTTAATGACGGCAAAGCTTACAGCGATTTTGAACTGGCCGTGGTCTACAAGCGCCTGCCTGAGGTCGTCAAGGAATCACTCATCGCTCCTTACCTGTCGAAGGACGGTAACCAGATCCGATTCAGTATTAGAATTTATGAATCGGATAAATCGCTGAAACGTCAGGCCTTACTCGACAAGATTTACCGCCACCTGACCGAGAACTTTGGTCTCGACCCCAAGCAGGTTAATATTTCCGGCATGGCCGTGCTCTATAACAATTTGCTGCAAAGCCTGTTTCAATCGCAAATTTTAACCATCGGTGCAGTATTCTTCGCGATACTACTGATGTTTATTTTTCTGTTTAAATCGATCCGCCTGTCGGTCGCGGCGATAGTGCCCAATATCATCGCAGCCGGATTAATTCTGGGCCTGATGGGCTGGATCGGAATTCCACTCGATATCATGACGATCACCATTTCAGCCATCAGCATCGGTATCGGGGTCGATAATTCGATCCATTATATCCATCGATTCCGCAGCGAATTCGCGCTCGACCAGGATTACTGGGGCGCCATCAAACGCTGCCATAACAGCATCGCTCGTGCGCTCTATTACACCACGATTACGGTAGTCCTGGGTTTTTCGATATTATCACTGTCGAACTTTATCCCGACCATCTATTTCGGCCTGCTCTCCGGGCTCGCGATGGTGACCGCTCTTATCGCCAACCTGATGCTGCTGCCGGTGCTGATAGCGAAGTTCGAGCTGCACTAGCGGATTCGTTCGGCCCTGTGTATCGAAAAAAATAGACCCTTCGAATCGTGACGACAAAACTTGGCCTCATTAGTGACGTACATAGCAGTCCTGTCCCGCTACAGCAGGCACTGGATATATTCGATAAGGAACAAGTCTCGGATATCATATGTGCTGGCGATATCGCGGGATACTATGAAACATTAGACCCAACAATAGACCTGCTTATTCAAAAAGACTGCAAAACGATTGTCGGCAACCACGATCATACGTATCTCGAAGCCTACCCCGAATTGCACAATACAAAGGAGTCCCGTTTCCTCAGGGAATTACCGCAAACGCTTGAACTTGTGATTGAAGATAAGAAAGATATCTCCGGTATTCCTGATAATGCTACTGCCGGTGCTCTCCATGCAGCAAAAGAAAAGGGATATGAGGAGAAATGGTTGTTCACACTGGACATTCCAAGTTATCTGCCTTTTATCCAGTATGCTGATAATCGTGAATTGCGTGAAAAAATATGGCGGGCTTTTAGCAGCCGTGCCTGGAATGATGAATTTGATAATTCCAATACCATACTGGAAATCGTAAAGCTGCGTCATGAACGTGCACAGCTCCTGGGATATGATACGCACGCCGATTTTGTCCTCGAACACCGTATGGCGGAAACGCCGAAGCAGGTTTGGGGATTTCTGAAAAAACTGGAAAAAATATATAAACCGGCCGCGCAGCAGGATCTGGAACGATTGCAGAAATTTGCAAAAGAAAATGGATACAATGATGAGCTAAAGGATATATATTTAAGAGAAGTTATTGACAGAAATAAAGAATACGAATGAGATCCAATTTTCGACCAAATATTCGACTAGCTACAAACATTCTTTTAGTTATTGGTACTTTTGCTGTTGCTTTAAAGATTGCACCTATAGCAGTGGTATATCAGGAAAAAAATTTATGTATAAAATATTTAAAAGAAAAACAACAGACGATTAAAAAAATGAAGGCAAAGATTATGTAGGTAAAAAGTTTACTCAAGATGACCTCGGAAAAGTCGAGGTTAAGGCTGTCGAAGAGAACTCACGAACCAAAGTAATAGTCAAGGCACTAGACAGAGGTAAAGGATGGAATGAAACTAAACGAAAGTACACAGGTGTAAATATAAGCACAGGATGGTACAGAGGAGAGAATAGAGAATTTGGTAACATAGATATAGTTCACATAAAAACTTTAAAATAGTCATGGTAGTAAATACAGAAAACTCTTCTATATTTATAAGAGGTGAAATACAACACTTTTTAGAAAAGTTTTGTACAAAAGACAAAAAGAGCATAAGCACCCCTGCTCATAAAAAAATGATGCTTTCATGTGTCTACTACGTTGAGTACCAATCCCAAGGATGGTACGTATTAGATGAACCTGAGGGTTTTCATAAAAAATTGGATGGGGATGAGCACTGGATATATGGAGGGATGTATCAAGATGCGACATCTTACGAATAAACACTATCAGATAACACAAAGATATGAATTGTTTTAATTGTTATAATATCACTGATGGAGAAAATTTCTGTAAATTTTGCAAGACTGAATTAACAGAGAAAGAACAAACTAAAATCTGTGAGGCTCGTTACTGATGACCAAGACGGTAATTAGACGTATAGAAGTTAGTATTGATAGAACTTT
>JADFMY010000126.1 GCA_022563685.1 Pseudomonadota bacterium
GGAGCCAGAACCATGACGCGATATAGCAGTTATGCCTACCAGACAGGCCAACCCACATCGGCACCGCTCGGGGATGCTGGAGGGCTGGTTTTAACGCAAGTAGATGCCTGTTCGATTACCTACCAGGCGGGCACCGCACAGCGGGGTGGTCTCGTGACCATAGAGATAACCCTCGACGATGCCAGCGGCGAAAGTATCACGTTATTACATCAAGTTCACGTAGACAATGTACCGTAATTACTAATGATTAAGAGTAACAATAATTCCGGGTTTACCCTGATTACGGCTTTGTTCTTGCTGACTGCGGTGGCGGTACTGAGCGTTTATATGATCACCGCCAGAAACGTACAGCAAACCACGCTGGTGTATAGCCTGCAGGGTGCGAGGGCGATGCAGGCCGCGCGCGCTGGAATCGAATGGGGAATATACGACTCGATTGTCGGGGTGGGTAATTGCGTAAATACGAATACCAGTTTTACCCCAACAGGAGTCGCTCTGAGTGCTTTTACGGTGAGCCTTACCTGTAGCTCGTCGGTGCATTTCGAGGGTACTACAGAGGTGACTACCTACCGCCTGACTTCTACCGCGACCACAGGTGCCTATGGGACGCTCGACCATGTTTATCGAAGTCTGCAGGCCAGCGTATCGATCCAGCCGCCATAAAATTCGTTTCCTTCATGCAATATGCGGGCTAGTCCACATTTTTCTAAATTCAGTTGAGATAATATTGTCCGCCCCGTGGCTACCTGTAAGCAGTTGATTTTCTGATGGAAATGCTGGATACGCTCTATTTCGCCTGGCGCACCCGATTAGGTTGCTATTTGGTTTTTCCTTTATATATCAAGTAGTTTTAATCGTTTATTAAAGTATTGTTTGAGTTGTTGAGTTTTAGACACTATACTGTATGAACTGCATATAACCAGGGCTGGTATGTCAATGACAAATGCAAAAAAACCGACGCTGTTACTGGTCGACGACGACGCTATCATCGCCGACAGTCTGGAGTATGTGCTCAGCGAAGAGTACCAGATCGAGCGCGCGGTAGATCTGCCCACGAGCTTCGCCACCCTGAGCAAGATGAAGACATCGCCGTCGTTGGCGCTGGTCGATCTGGGCCTGCCGCCAGACACGCATACGCCCGATGAAGGTCTGGCGGTGATTCGAAAAATTTCACAGATGCATCCATCCACGCGGGTGCTGGTTCTTTCCGGGCAGGACACTAAAAAACACGTACTACAGGCCAAGGAAGAAGGGGCGGTAGATTTCATGGCGAAACCCTGCGATATCGCTGAAATCAGGATGCGTCTCAAAAAGCAACTGGAAGCCGGCGGAGGTGAAGCCGGGGATGGCGGTATCGAAGGAATTATCGGCTCCAGTCAGGCCATCGAGCTATTACGAATGCAAATCCGTCAGCTCGCGGATTCGCCCTACCCGGTGTTGATCGAGGGCGAGTCGGGTTGCGGCAAAGAGGTGACCGCACGCAATCTGCATCGATGCAGTACTCGCAAGCGCGAGCCATTCTTGACTCTGAATTGTGCCGCGTTCAATGGTGAATTGCTCGAATCGCAGTTGTTTGGACATCTCAAGGGGTCTTTTACCGGGGCTTCGGATACCCAGAAAGGTTTTTTTGAAGTAGCCGGTAACGGCACATTATTGCTCGACGAAGTGGCCGACCTGCCACTGGATTTGCAGGCCAAGTTGCTGCGCGTGCTGGAAAATGGCGAATATTACCGCCTCGGCGAAACTCAACCGCGCCACGCATCGGCGCGTGTGCTGGCGGCAACCAATAAGGAATTATCGGCGGCGATAAAAAATAGTCAATTTCGCGAAGACCTCTACCATCGGTTGAGCGTATTGACCCTGCGTGTGCCTTCCTTGCATGAGAGAAGCAGCGACAAACAGGAATTGCTGGATTATTTCAAGCAGCAGGTGAGCGAACAGATGCCCACCTTTCAACTCGATGATGAAGCACTAAGTCTCTGGAATAATTATACTTTTCCAGGAAATGTGCGAGAATTGAGGAATATTATTATTCGCTTGTCGGCCAAGTATCCAGGCCAGACAATCAAACCTGAGGTGCTCAAACTGGAAATGTCAGGATTGCAGCAATCCAGTGACAGAACCAGCAACAAAGACTGGCTCAGACGCACTCTATTTTCAGAGGGATTTCAGCTCGATCGAATGCTGAAATCGGTGGAAAAGGAAATGGTCGAACTGGCGATGCAGGAACACGATGGCAACGTAAGCAAAGCGGCGGAAATGCTGGGCGTGAACCGTACCACTTTGTATGGACGCATGGATCGCTTCGAGGATAAGGAATAGCGATGTACGAAGAATATTTTGGCCTCAGGCGACCGCCATTCAAAATAACGCCGGACACCAGTCTGTTTTTCAGTGGTGGCAAGCGTGGTGATATCCTCGATGCGCTGGTGTATGCCATCCATCGTGGAGAGGGCATTATCAAGGTAGTGGGTGAGGTAGGAAGTGGCAAAACCATGTTGTGCCGGATGCTACAACTCAAACTCCCGGAAACGGTTGAAACCATCTATATTGGCAACCCCAGTATCACGCCGGAAGATATCCTGTTCGTCATCGCGAACGAGCTTAATCTACACGCCGCTAAAGATGCCTCCAAGCACGAGGTCATGCATCTATTGCAGGACTACCTGTTACAACGGCATAGGGAAAACAAACAGGTCGTACTTTTTATCGAAGAAGCTCAGGGAATGCCGATCGATACGCTGGAAGAAATACGGCTTTTGTCCAATCTTGAGACCGATCAAAATAAGCTATTGCAAATTATTTTATTCGGGCAACCGGAGCTGGATGAAAACCTGGCGAAAAAATCGATTCGCCAATTACGCGAACGCATCACCCACAGTTTTAATTTAATGCCACTGACACGGGACGAGATCCATCAATATCTCAATTTCAGAATGCGCGAAGTCGGCTACAGTGGCCCCGAATTGATTAAACCGGATATCGCCAAAAAAATAGAACAGTATTCGAAGGGCCTGTTACGCCGGATTAATATTATTGCCGACAAGGTTCTGTTATCGGCGTTTTCAGAGAGCACGCATAATATCAATTCAAAGCATGTGATCGCCGCTGTAAATGACAGCAGTTTTAATACGGTGCCAGCGAGGAAATCCAGGCTGCTATGGTGGTTAGCGCTGCTGATTTTGCTGGCATTCGCATTTGCCGTTTTTAAGAATCACCAGCTACTCGCTACAGACCTGGTTCAGTCGATTATCGACAGTCCAGCCCCGGCCACTACTGTTATGGAGAAACCGGCAGTTATCGAGCAATCGGCAAAACCGGAAAAGCAGCAAAAGGCAGAAACCTCAGCAATAACCGATATAAATAACAAACAGGCGGTTGAAACGGAAATTGCCAGCGAAAACCCCGATACGCAGATCACTGTAGCGAGTGTGGCAGTAGCAGATGTAGCGGTTGAGCAAGAGGTGGTTACAAATACAACCAGCGATGTTATTGAAAAGGAAGAAGTGGCGGTAAAACAGCAAGAGCCAGAAATAGAAAGTGTCGAAAACGGACAGGAAGTCGTTACGACCCACACTAAAGTTAATTCGAATTATGATTACAGGCAGTGGCTCGATGCCAAGTTGCAGAGTAGCCGGGAATGGCTGATCAAAGCTGACGGGGACAAGATATCGATACAGGTATTAGTGAGAAGCAAGTCGGCGGCAAAAGAACTGGCTTACTTCCTGCGAAACGACTGGCCGCTGGACCTGGATAAAACTTATTTATACGAAGGAAGTTTTAACACCCAACGTATCTATCGGGTGTTTTATAACGAATTCGATTCGGTGTCACAGGGGAGGCGCGAATTGAAACGCCTGCCCGAATCGGTGCAGGTAAATTCACCTTACCTGCACTCTGTCTACCGAATGCAAAAAGCATTGCTTTAACCTGGAAACAAACTAATGAATAAATTTGTAACCTTAATCGCAATAATCGGCCTGTCGGCCTGTCAGGGCTTATGGACCAAGAACGACAGAATGGCAATATCGGGCCATGTAAACGAACCTGCGCCTGAGGTGGAACTGGCAACCATCGATATACCGCCAGTTGTCGAGCAGGTGCCGATTATTGCGGTGCCGGAACCCGCAGAAAAGTTGCAAACATTTACCGTTGTTGCGGCGAATTTGCCAGCAAACGAATTGCTTTTCGCGTTGGCAAGAGACGCGCGCCTGAACCTGGATATCGATCCATCTATCGACGGCAGGGTCAGCATCAACGCGATTGATCAAACATTGCCGCAAATTTTGAAGAGGATTTCTCGCCAGGTATCCTTGCGCTACTATCTCGACGGCCCGAACCTGGTTGTGGAGCAGGACCGGCCATTCATACGCATCTATAAAATTGACTATTTGAATATGTCCAGAAATACCAATTCGTCTGTTGAGGTGGCCACAGAAATTGCATCGACTGGAACTGCCGGCGGAGGCGGAGGCGGTAGCAATTCGTCGACGTCCGTAGTCAACGTGGCGGTAAACGATTTCTGGAAGACGCTCGAAGATAACCTCGCGCTTCTCGCTGCTGTCGATGGACAGGCGGGGACGGTGATTTCCAACCGTGAAGCAGGCATTATTTCGGTGCGCACCACTTCGGCGGCACACGACGATATACAGCGCTTTGTCGATCAGGTGCTCACTAGCGTACGAAGACAGGTATTGATAGAAGCGACGGTTGTCGAGGTTACCCTGAACGATGATTATCAGGCAGGAGTAGACTGGTCGCGTATAGCGACAGGAGATGGCTGGAGCTTGCAGCAAAGCCTGCTCGGTGGAACCCTGGGAACCACGCCCTTCCTGTCTGCAACCTATACAGATACTAATGCCAGTAGAAGCATCACGGCTGCGATCAAGGCGCTTGCCTCGTTTGGCGACGTGTCGGTGATGTCGAGCCCTAAAATTATGGCTTTGAACAATCAGACCTCGATATTGAAAGTAGTCGATAACCGCGTTTACTTTAGTATTGCAGCTGAAACGACAACTACAGATAGTATAGCCCAAACAACATTTACCACGACCATCAACACGGTTCCGGTAGGTTTTGTGATGAGTGTCACCCCGTTCATTAGCAGCGATGGCGAAGTGATCCTCAATATACGGCCGACAATTTCCAGAATTCTCCGGTTTGTCAATGATCCGAATCCGGAGTTGGCGAAGGCGGGCGTTACCAATCTTGTCCCGGAGATCCAGGTGCGCGAAATGGAGTCGGTGCTGCGGGTCGCCGATGGCCAGACCGCGGTGATCGGTGGGCTGATGCAGGATTCTGCCAATAAGACCAGTGAAGGGTTTCCAGGCTTGCACGATATACCGGGAGTAGGCCTGTTGTTTGGAACTAAATCCCGCTTACTGTCTAAAACCGAGCTGGTCATTTTTCTCAGGCCGCGCATTATCAACAATGCAAGCCTGGACACCAGTTTGCGGGACTTTAAACGTTACCTGAATCCACCGATATTCTCAGATTAAGAACAATAGAGATCGTTCATGAGTTTACTGTTAGATGCACTAAAAAAAGCGGCCGAACAAAAGGCTGAAAAAGAAGGGCAGCTGAGTCCTGATGGGGCAGCGTCGGCCGAAACTCCGGTGCAGGACGAAACTCTAGCCGACCGGGCCGTAGACACGCAGTTATCACGTGATCCGGCGGAAGTCGAATCGGCTGTCATCGAGCAGGCTCACGATGATTCCATCAGCATCGATAGCGAAAACGTCACGGACCTGGGTGAAGAGACCATACAGAATATTTTTGACGAAGATCAAACCATGGTGCTCACCGATGACGATATGACGAGTTTCATGGGCGACGGAAATTATTCGCCCGCCGAAGCCGAAAAAGAAACGCCTGACAAAGACCTTTCGCTCCATCTGAATGATGAAGAGAGTACGACGAGCTTATCGTATGAGGGGCCTAAAACCGGTTCGTTAGCAGCGGATACCAGGGTACAAATACTCGTGGACAGCCAGGCTACCACGAATCGGCTGAATCTTGCTGAAGTTCCCGATCAGGATCGCACGGTTACTCTCACGCCAGGTGACACCGCAACGACGGGTGTCAATCTCGATGGGTTGACTAGCACGCGGGGGCCAGGGCTTCAGGATCAAACGTCTACGCGTACATTCGCACCGGATAATTATGACCGTACCCTGGCCAAGGTTGCAAACGACGATGCAACCGGACTATTCGCAGGCATGAAGTCAGATACCGGTTTAGTCATGACCCCTGAACATGCGAAGAAAGTTTTTGTCAGTAAATTTTCTGCACGCCGCATGTATAACTACAGGATTTACAGCGCTGTAGCATTTAGTATATTGCTGGTTATTGGCATTCTGGGCATGTTTGAGTTGCAGCAGAAATCTTTCGATATCGATACTAGTCTGCGACCGTTAAAACGTGACCCTATGCCCGGGGTGATCAAAATTGCGTCTGACCAGGGGCCATCGACTAACCTGCTCGCTGAAGCAACTCAGCCCGTAGTAGATACACTAACGCTGCAATTGGTCGAAAATGCGGAGATAACAGGCAATACTGAAATCGCTGTGCCCGAAGAAGTCGAAATTGTACGAATTCCCGAGCCCAGGCCCGAGCCCGATCCTCAGTCCGAGCCCACCGCAGCGCAATCGCCCGAAGGCGAAATTATCGACAGCAGTATACTGGTCTCGCAACCAGTGGTGGCCAACATCGAGCCGGTTAAAGAGGTCAATACCGATACCTCTGCCAGTGAACTCGATGAAGCGCCAAAACAGCAATTACAGATTAGTACCCGCAGCACGATCAGTGATAAAGATCGATGGTTACGCGAAGCTTACGCGGCCTATCAGCGAGGTGACGATAAAACAGCACTGGCAAGGTATAATCAGGTGATCGAGGTGGATCCGGGTAA
>JADFMY010000003.1 GCA_022563685.1 Pseudomonadota bacterium
TTGTTGCCCAGATCCAGCAACTACGCCCCGATGTCTATTTCAGTGGTATGGGTAGCGAGGAAATGAAAAAGGCCGGCGTCGATGTTTTCTTCGACTCCTCGATTATCGCCGTGATGGGCATTATAGAAGTATTGAAACACTGGGGTGATATCAAACGCGCAATGTCGATCGTTAAACAGGCAATGGAACAAACGAAGCCGGATTTACTGATTCTGGTTGATTACCCCGAATTCAATCTGAAAATGGCACGGCATGCGAAGTCACTGGGTATCAAAGTCCTGTTTTATATTAGCCCACAGGTCTGGGCCTGGCGCCCGAAGCGCATCCATAAGATTGGGCGCTTAATCGATCACATGGCGGTGATCCTTAAATTTGAAGAATCCTATTACCAGAAAGCCAATATTCCGGTGACCTTCGTTGGGCACCCTCTGGTCGATAAGGTTATCCGCACTATACCCCGTGATCAGAAGCGCCGGCAATTAGGCCTGGATGGAAATCAGCCTGTCATCGGCTTGTTCCCAGGTAGTCGTAACAGTGAAATAGAGCGCCTACTTCCACTCATGCTCGAAATCGCAGCGTCGATGCTGGCGCGAGATTCAACTCTCCGCTTTGTCATGCCGGTGGCGAATTCGCTCGACTATGACGCTATCCAGCGGCAGTGCGAACAATCATCGGCCGATATCGTCTTGACCAGGGACGATATCTACAACCTGATCCCCTGTTGCGATGCGATTGTTTCCTGTTCTGGAACGGTCACGCTCGAAATAGCTCTGCTCGGAGTACCCCTGTGTATTATTTATAAAATGTCCTGGCTGTCTTACCAGATCATGAGTCGCCTGATTACGATTCCATACGTAGGCCTCGCGAATATTGTCGCCAACCAGTCAATCGTGCGTGAGTTTTTGCAGGAACACGCCTCCGTCACCAATATTAGCGCTGAAATTTTCAGGCTACTGGAAGACGATGACTACCGCAACACGATGATCCAGAACCTGTGCTTAGTGCGTGAAAATCTTGGCGAAGGTGCTGGTTCTGAGAACATGGCGAAGCTTGCCCTGTCATTTCTGCATGATTCAACACGAAAATTTTTCGATTTAAGGAAGGTCTGATTTATTCAGACCTTCCAGCAGTACACGGATGTGCTGCCAAAATCAGTGCTGTTAAAGCATTGATTTTGAGAGAAAAACGAAAATGACACTTTTCGTTTTTCGTCCTCTGAGAATTCACGGATGAATTATTCAGAGGTTCCTTAAATAATATATTCGATGAGAACTTGCAATAGTCTGGCACAGCCCTTTGGGGATACCGCACAATGGCTTGCTTCCTGCTATCAAATATTGTAAAACCCTGTTTGGCATACAGTATACCAGATACTTGGGTTATGCCCTGGGTCGAACTCGATTTATACACGTTACCTTGATGGGTCTATTCAATGACAATTAAAACAATCTTGTTACCTATCCGTGAGAGCAAAATAGCGGATTCCTTAATGGAAACATCCATTAGCATGGCAATTCGCAATGATTCCCATCTCGATTTACTCTACGTACGAAACCACCCTGAACGCATGATCCCTTTTGCCACGCTTGGATTATCGGCCAGCATGCGCCGAACCATCACCGAAGCAGCCACCGAATCTGCTGCACAACAGGGAGAAGAGCTAAAACAGCGATTCCTGGCGCTATGCGAGAAGCACAGCATGAGCGTATCGCCGCGGGGGACAGAGTTAGAAAAACCTTCGGCCGACTTCCTCATCCGTGATGGTTTACGAGACGAGCTGATTGGCAAGCATGGCCGTATCGCCGACCTGATCATCGTACCGCAACCATTTCGCATATCGCCACCACCCAGCTCTTTTGAAGCAGCGTTACGTGAAACCGGGCGGCCGGTATTGATGGTGCCACGTGGAAAAATTTTGGTCGAAAAGGGCAAACGCCTCGCTATCGGCTGGAATTGCAGTAAAGAAGCGGCTCAAGCCATCTCTGCGGTGATGAATAATCTACAAAAAGCCGAAAAAGTCTACGTTATATGTTCCGAAAAACGCATGAAACAGCCGATTAATTCAGACGATGTTTGCGTTTACCTGCGGTGTCACGGGGTAACAACCGCCGAAACGGTTCTGTTCGACACCAAACGACAGTCACCTGGCGAGGCATTGCTTGCTAAAACACGAGAGCTCAACTGTGATCGATTAATCGTCGGGGGCTACAGTCGAGCGAAAATTCGCACTGTAATTATGGGCGGAGTGACAGGCCATCTTCTGGAACACGCAGATATACCTGTGATAATGGTGCACTGATCCGATATTCAGCTGGCATGGATGTGGATGCTGTTTAATTAATAGTCGTGCCTCTCCTCTTCCTCTTCGAATTTATTTCGCAGGGGTTTTTCTTTGCTAAACCTCTATTTTCAATATTATTGGTTTTCATTTCGGTCTTGGAATTTTTAATATCTCACCAAATGTCGTATATTCGTTTCCTCCCAATCTCCCTATCGGATCTACTTTTTCTGCCATCACCAGAACTCGACCTTGCGCATCGTGCTCGATAACTGCATCATCGATATACACCTGCTTTACTTCTGCGATTATCAATGCCTGGGGCGCTTTACCTATCTCGCGCAATTCGTGCAGGGTGCAGGCGTATGCGATACGGCAATCGGCAATTCGTGGTAGGCGACTACCAGGGAATTCGCAGGTTTGTAGTCCAGCTAGCTCGAGTTCAGACACTTCGCGGGGAAGTGTCGCGGAGGTTTGTGTAACAATTGGCGCCATTTCCCGATGCGCAATGTGCACAACGAAATCTTTATTCTCCTCGATATTTAGCCTTGAATCTTTAGGTCCACCATCTGGCTTTACTCCAATTGACAACATGATCAATGGCGGATCACTGCATATTGCATTGAAATAAGAAAAGGGGGCCAGGTTGTAACTTGCATTTGGATTTTTCGACAGCACCCAGGCTACGGGTCGCGGCATCAGGGTTTGAATCATGGTAAAATAGACCTTCGCCGGACTCAGAGTATCAAAGGAAATAATCATCAGCTATATTCTCCTGTAAAGGCACATTTGTAAGAGGGCTTTTCAGCCTTTTTTGCTCAAAGCTCCCATAATATGACGACGCGCCTCCGACGAAATAGCTCTTGCGGGCTCGTGTGAGACCTGCTGAATGTCCGCTAAAAGACCTGGAGCTATGGCTTCGAAACCTGCATTGGCGTTTTTATCCTTAAGGATTCGATACATCAGCTCAGGATCTAACCAACACATTCTGCCAGCTTCCATGCAGGCGTATACCTGCTCAGATTCCCGATCGACAAAATTTATTTTAGTAATTTTTTGGGCACATTGAATTAGGAATTCCGAATTTGATTTGACATTCAAATCACACTCTTTCGAGTAAACCTCCGCTGGGCTGTGGGCATTAATATTTATCCTGGTGTAACGTACGATATCGAGCATACATTTAAAATCGAGAATATACATTTCACCGTTTAAACCAAAAGCAATGGTTCGCGGTTTCTGTCCATTCGCTACACTGTTATCAAGAAATTCGTAGAAGACTTTCTTGTCTTTGCGTAGTACCCAGGTGAAAAACAGAACCGGCATACCTTTAAAGGCTTCAATGTTGTGATCCAGCAAGTCGTCGACCGCTTTGAAGCGCCCAACCTGCAGTCCGCGTTTCCAGGCACGTTCCACGGTAGCCTCAGGCGGGGTTACCATAAAGGTCAGATATATTATATGTCCAAAGCGTGTCAGTAAATTGCTACCTTTTTCGGTATCGCGTCCGGGTGCAAAACTGTCGAATCGAAATCGATCAATTAATAAGTGCGATATGCCATCCTGTTCTGCCTTTGCGCTGATATAACGATCGAGCTTTTGATCGATGATCGGAATCTCATCGCCAGCAAGCGTTCCGGCATATTTATAGGCAGGCCCCAGGGAATCGTAATCGAGCAGGTATTTACGCCAGATGTCAGGGCTGATCAACGCAAACTCCTGCCAATTGAGACCCAATTTTTCAGTCTGCTTTTGCTGCCTTGGGCGCATCGTGCTTTTACCCGATGCTGATGCGCCTTTAATGTTTATTACGATCGGTTCTGTTTGAGGTGGTAGTAAACTATAACCCTCCCGGGCAGCCGCCTCAGTGATGTAGGGCGCAATAAGCTCGCCGATTAATTCACTGCCATACTCGTTGCAGGCAAACCCGGTTACCAGGGATTTTAATAACGACCTGTCACCTACTAGGCGGCCGTGCTTGACGATTATTGCTTTGGAGACCTTCACCAGAGACTGGTACAGCACCTCCGACTGCCGATCGCCATCGGCTTCAGCTTTTATTCTCCAGTCTGAAAGAATGCGCTGATCGCGCATCTCAACTGATTCAATCGGCTCGGTGTTTGTCTTCCTGCCACCCAGTTTAAAAAATTTGGTAAGACTGAATCCGCTTTGCCCCTGTTCAGTTCTAGTGGCTTTGTCAAATAAATTGTCGTCCAGTTCCTGCTCAACCAGGGATTCTATTTGCTTCTTTAGCTGGTAGAAACGCATTATAATCTCATCCAGCGCCTGTTCGATATAGTCAGACAAAATAGTGGCGACTACCTTTCGGAAATTTACCCCCAGGTCTTCATACTTTGATCCATCGGAGATAAATATATCGGCAGAGACACGGATGAGTAGCTCGTGAACAACCAGTCTTTCGGGACGAAAGAAAACAAGCTGCTGAATGGGAAGTCCGGTGAAATCACTTAATTCAGCAACGGTTTCAATACTGGAAAACATATTTTCCGGGCGAAAAAGAGTTGAGAGGGGCAAATACTTTGGTGGCAATATAGACTGTATGCCTGGATTCCAGGGGCCCTCATCCATTTCCACTTGTTGCGTGGTAGTCATTCCAGCTTAGATAGAGCGTTCTTTAATATAAACAGACTCTTGCTGAATTTTTCTATTCAGCAGGCTTGCACAGGCATACAACGCCTTTAACGTTGGTGTTTCAACCCCGGTCATTTCGCCCAGTTCGATGACGACACCGAGCATCCCATCGATTTCAAGCGGCTTACCCGCTTCGACATCCTGCAACATCGAAGTCTTATGCCTGCCGACAACCTCAGCACCTTCAATACGCCTTGCAATTGTCACCCGAAAAGAGGCACCCAGGCGTTCGGCGATCTGTTGCGCTTCGCTCATCATAGTCGTTACGAGATCACGAGTCAGCGGATACTGGCAAATATCAACCAGGGTAGAATGACTCAAAGCACTAATTGGATTAAAGCTAAGATTACCCCAGAGTTTCAGCCAAATTTCAGAGCGGATGTCGGTTAGCACGCGAGATTTGAAACCGGCTTCCGTGAATAGCTCGGACACCATTTTGAGGCGATCTGACTCACTACCATCAAGTTCGCCAACGGGGAAGCGATCACCCTCGACGTGCTCAATCACTCCCGGTTGTGAAATCATCGCCGCCGGATAGGCGACACAGCCAATAATTCGCTTTGGGTCGATACCGTTTGCGAGCACACCGCCAGGATCGACGGTTTCCACAATACGATTTTCATACTCGCCACCATTTCCCTGAAAATACCACCATGGAATACCGTTCTGCAAGGCTACCATTACCGTGTCCGGACCAAACAGGGTTTTTAAATCATCGATAACAGGTGCAATCTGGTGAGCTTTCAGGGCTAGCAATATTACATCCTGGAGCCCACACTCGGTCATGTCGTTAGTCGCAAACACATTGCGAACACAGCTTTCTTCACTGTTTTGGCGTAAGCTTAAGCCGTTCTCCTTTATCGCAGCGAGGTGTGGGCCACGAGCTATCAATGACACTTCGTGTCCTTGTTCGGCGATTCGAACCCCCATGTAGCCACCAATTGCACCAGCACCAACAACACATACTTTCATGATAAAAAGTTCAAATATTACCGGCATTAGGGCCGGTATAATTAATAATAATTCGATTGATTAGGGGAAGAGAATTCGCCCCGCTAAATAATCCCGAAAACTGAGGAAACAACCCTCCCGGCCAGGCTCTCCTAGGTCCCTAACTTCACCCCGGTTTCAAGTCCATTCGATGCCGCGTATTCTGCGGCACTAATCTTGCCTTCCCCGGCCGGGCGTACCCGCGAAATTAATATACCACCATCATCACCCGCAGATACAAGAATTCCCGCATCGCTTACTTCAGCTACGGTACCGGCTTCTCCGTTAACCGATTCAGTTTTTCGAGCATCGTATATTTGCACGCTTACACCATCGACAGTGCTCCAGGCTCCTGGCTGAGGATTTGCTGCTCGAATTGTGTTGTAAATATCCTGGGCGGATTTACTCCAGTCAATCTCTACCTGTGCTTTACCAAACCAGGATTCATAGCTGCCCTCGTCGAGGTTTTGCGCTTGTTTGGGGGCAGTGCCCGCTTTAACCAGATCGAGTGATTCAATCATCGCATCTACACCCATAGGGAATAATTTATTGAAGTAGACATCCCCCAGAGTATCGTCTGGCCCTATATCACACTCTTTCTGCATTAAAATTGGGCCTTCGTCCAGCCCTGCATTAGGCCAGAATATCGTTAACCCGGTGCGTGTGGCGCCCATCGCAATCGGCCAGTTTATCGATGAGGGTCCGCGGTGCATTGGTAATAACGAAGGGTGATATTGAAAGGAGCCAAGCCTGGGGGCATCCAGTACTGACTCGGGTACCAATAACAAAACGTAAGCCATGATGCAGATATCTGCTTCAAAGGATTGCATCAACTCAAGTGATTCAGGCGTTTTCCATGATGCGGGTTGGTGAACCGGCAAGCCTTTTTCCAGAGCCAGTTGTTTCAATGGATCTAGTGGTTTACCCTCTTTATCGGGTGCCGTGCAAATTGCAACAATATTTTCACCACGTTCGAGCAGACGTTCGAGAACCGCTTTCCCAAATGTTTGTTGCCCATGAACTACTATACGCATATCCACACCTCATTATATTTGTTAGCTATACCGCGCCCGATTCCTTTATCTCGGCAATTTCGTCCACACTATACTCCAGCACTTCAGCCAGGATTTCTTCAGTGTGTTCGCCAAGCAACGGTGAACGAGTGACTTCGACCTCGGTGTCTGAAAGCTTGATCGGGCACCCAACGGTCAAATAACTTCCGCGTTGCGGATGCTCAACTTCGACGATAGTGCCAGTTTCACGCAATGAGGGTTCCTCGGCAATCTCTTTCATTGAAAGAATCGGGCCAACCGGAATATCAAGCGGGTTACATATATCCATTACTTCGAATTTGGTTTTAGTCATGGTCCAGGCTTCGATTGCGCCAAATATCTCGTTTAGCCGAGTCAACCGTGCAGGAGGTGTTGCATAATCCGGATGCTCCTTCCATTCCGGTTTTCCAATAACGCCACAGATTTTCTGCCAGACCGCAACCTGGGTAATAAAATAGGTATAAGCATTGGGATCGCTCTCCCAACCCTTGCACTTGAGAATTCGACCGGGTTGCCCGCCACCAGAGTCATTCGCGGCACGTGGCGTTGCATCGCCAAACTCGATGCCTTCACCGAATTGCGAATATTCCTTGAGTGGGCCGTGTTGAAGTCGTTGCTGATCACGTAGTTTAACCCGACACAAGTTGAGCACCCCGTCCTGCATTGCCGCGAGTACGCGTTGTCCACGCCCTGTTTTTTCGCGTTGCAGCAAGGCGGCCGTGATACCCAATGCCAGATTCAAACCAGTTCCGGAATCACCAATCTGGGCTCCAGTTACTATCGGGACATCATCGCGAAAGCCAGTCGTCGATGCTGCCCCACCAACGCACTGTGCGACGTTTTCATACACCTTACAGTTTTCATAGGGTCCGGGCCCAAATCCTTTGATTGAAGCCATGATCATTCGAGGGTTCAACTCCTGTATACGTTCCCAGCCAAAACCCATTCGATCGAGCGCTCCAGGCGCAAAATTTTCTACCAGCACATCACACTTTTTCACCAGGCGTTCCAGCACTCGCTTACCGGTTTCGCTTTTGGAATTGAGTGTCAACGAGCGTTTGTTGTGGTTGAGCATGGTGAAGTAGAGGCTATCGGCGCCTTCCACATCGACTAATTGCTTTCTCGTAGCATCACCCACCCCCGGGCGTTCTACCTTGATAACATCTGCGCCCAACCAGGCTAATAATTGCGTGCAGGTAGGCCCAGACTGGACGTGTGTGAAGTCCAGTATTCTGATGCCATCGAGTGCTTTTGACATTGTTTACCTCTGTAAAATTGACTATGCCTGGGTGAAAAGATCGCCAGTTGTGCCTGCTCCTGGACCATTTCTCACCAATAAAATAAGCTACTTATACATCGTCTGCGCCTTGGTTCCTGGCGCGTATTCGTTCGGATCTACCCAGACATTTACGACGGCGCATTTGCCGGTTTTTGCAATGGCTTCACGGGCTCGTTGCAACGCTGGCTGTATCTCCCTGGCTTCATGGACCTCTTCGCCATAACCGCCGATCATTTCGGCGAATTTGGAGAAAGGCACGTCGCCGAGCTTGTTACCGACATTGCCGCGCTCCTGACCATACTTGGCAAGCTGACCATAGCGAATTTGATTCATTGACGAGTTATTGCCAACGACCGCAAGATAAGGTGCGCCAAAGCGCTGTGCGGTTTCCATATCGAACGAGGTCATTCCAAATGCCCCATCGCCATAGAGACAGATGACCTCCTTGTTCGGGTGTGCGAGTTTCGCAGCCATCGAAAAACCGGTTCCTACTCCAAGCGAACCGAGTGCGCCCGGGTCCATCCACTGACCTGGATTACGCGGACGAACCGCCTGCGCCGAAATCGTCACTATGTCGCCACCATCGCCGATATAAATGGTGTCTTCACCCAGGAATTCATTTATCTCCCAGGCCAGCCGGTAAGGGTGGATAGGATTTTGATCGCTGGTAAACATCGGCATCAATTTTTCAAGCTTCGTTGCTTCAATATCACCTAGTTCAGCCATCCATTTTTTACGCTCCTGCCGCGCGCCCTGATCAGTACGACCCGATGCCGCCTGCTCGACCGCGGCTAAAATTGCACCGGGATCGCCGACCAGACCAAGACTGATACTACGGTTCTTGCCGACCGTCGTATAACTTTGATCGATTTGCACCAGGGTGGCGTCTTCGGAAATTCGCTTGCCATATCCCATCCTGAAGTCGAAAGGCGTTCCAACGATCAAAATTACATCGGCATTTTTGAAAGCATCGCTGCGAGTACGATCAAAGTGGTGCGGATCGCTCTGCGGCAACATACCTCTGCTCGCTCCATTCATATAAGCTGGAATATCGAGCGCCCGAATAAAGCTGATGGCCGCTTCATGACCCCGCGAAATCCATACCTGCTGACCCAACAGTACCGCTGGTCGTTTAGCTTTTACCAATATATCGGCCAGTTTTTCTATGTCCGCCGGATCACCGATGGATTTCACCGATGCCCGGTATGAACCCGGCTCGGGAATAACTGCGGTTTCAATTGGAATTTCGCGATCCAGAATATCCCGTGGAATTTCGAGGTACGAAGGGCCATAGGCGCCATTGAAACACTCACGCGCAGCCATCGACACCATATCGGCAATACGTTCGGTAGAAAATACACCCGAGGCAAACTTGGTAATTGGTTTCATCATGTCTACATGCGGAAGATCCTGCAATGAACCCATCTTATGCTGGGCCAGAGAACTTTGCCCGCCGATGTGCAGTATTGGGCTTTCAGATCGAAATGCGGTCGCTATGCCGGTCACCGCATTGGTACAGCCCGGGCCAGCTGTGGTGACGACACAACCCAGTTTTCCTGTTTGGCGCGAGTAGCCATCAGCCGCGTGGGCAGCGGTCTGTTCGTGGCGCACATCGACTATGCGAATGCCTTCGTCAAGACAACCATCGTAGATGTCGATTATGTGGCCACCGCACAAGGTAAATATTGTATCTACACCTTCTGTCTTAAGCGCCTTAGCCACAAGATGGCCACCAGAGATGACCGAACCATCCTTATTTTTTTGTTTTAAGGTGTCACTTGCGGTATCCGATACCGATTTTATGTCTGCACTTGTTGTCATCTTTCACCTCAAAAATTTCTCAGCCTGGATAATCATCATTAATCGTTCTACGGTGGCTGACTGCCGTAGGCCTGGTTTAGCAAACTTTTATTGCCGACATCAATCTAAATAATCGACATATTTATCGACATGTTTGGCCAATTCGAGCGCATGATCTCTGACCAACTGCTCGGCGTGCGATGAATCCCTTTTCTCGATCGCCTCGATAATTCGAATATGGTCGATAACGGAACGAGAGATCCGATCTCGTTCCTTTATCGTGCTTGCGCGAATCGCACGCATATGAAAAAACAATTGATCGGACATCTGGGTTATCAAGGTTGATGCCCCCAGTTTAATAATCGTCTGATGAAACCTGACATTAGTCTCGGAGTATTCATCGATGTGCGCTCTTGCTTCTTCGCTATCGTCAAAAGTCGTAAAATCCCGGCGTAGGCCTGCGATCTCAGCATCGCTGGCTCGACTCGTTGCCAGCCTCGCAGCCATACTCTCAAGTGCTGCCCAGACATCGATCATATCGAGTATTTCATCCTTCGTTTTTCGTACCACGAAAGCACCTCTGCGAGCGATGTTCCGCACCAGACCTTCCTGCTCAAGTCTCGATATCGCTTCACGAACCGGGGTTCTGCTTACGCCGAGGTGCTCGCCCAGAGCCCTTTCATCCAGACGAGGTAGTTCCTGACCCGAGTAAATATCCATTTGACCAATGATCTCCTTCAGCGCCTCGTAGACCCGTGTTTTGAGTACTTTGGCAGGTTCCAGTGGAACAATATTCAGGTTCTTCACCTTGAGTCTCCGATAAATTCATTTAAGAGCCGCGACCCAATTGCCCAACGCCCACAATGGTCACTAGGCCTGTTGCTTACGAAGCTTGTCATAACCCAGCTTAAATAATGGTAAGAATAAAAAAATCAGAGCGGTAATCATGATCGGTCCCGCGTAGGTACGGGTAAAGAAAATCGCGAATGACCCATCACTGATTAGCAATGATTGCCGCATAGCCGGCTCAGCCAGCGGTCCCAGCACGATCGCCAGTACAGCAGGCGCCAGGGGGTAATCCAGTTTCCGCATCAGGTACCCGACAATACCAAAAACAACCATCAGCCGGACATCATGCAAATTCTGGGTTGGAGCATATCCACCGATCAGGCATAAGATGAAAATGATTGGCGCCAAAATCGTAAACGGGGTCTTGAGTATTTTTATAAATACAGGAATAAAGGCCACATTAATCATCACCGCAAACAGATTAGCCGCATACAGGGAAGCGATTAAACCCCACACAAAATCGCTGTGATCTACAAACAACATCGGGCCCGGTTCCAATCCCCAAATTACCATTCCACCGAGCAATATCGCTGTGGTCGGGGAACCCGGAATACCCAGGGTCAACATTGGCAGCATCGAGCCAGTACTTGCCGCATTATTAGCCGCCTCTGGCGCGCACACACCGTCTAACGCACCCTTGCCAAATTTTTCCGGCTCTTTCGACATTTGCTTGGCCATGCCATAGGCCATTAATGAGGCAGGAGTAGCGCCAGCCGCCGGCAGTATGCCGACAAAATAGCCCAGAAATGACCCCATTAGCATTGATTTCCATTTCGTCATCAGTTCCCGCAAATTGCTCATGGTTCGTTTTACCGTGACAGTGGCCTCAGACAGCATACTTTTCCCGCCACCGAGAGTGTGTTCCTCAACTGTCCAGAGCATTTCACCGATGCCATAAATTCCAATCGCTAATACTAAAAAGTTTACTCCGTGTAAAAAACCTGTGATGTCCCATAGAACCAGGCGAGGTTCACCGGAGATAATATCGAAGCCGACTGCACTCAATACCAGCCCGATAGAAATTGAGAAAAGAGTCTTAAAAATATCATCGCTACCCAGCCCGACGAAAGTAGCAAAAGCCAGCATCATCAACGCGAATTCCTCGGGCGCACCAAACACCAGAGCGACATGCGCAAGTGGTGGCGCGAAAAAAGTAAACAGCACAACAGAAATGGAGCCGCCGACAAACGAAGCCATTGCGGCGGCCGTCAGGGCTTTATCGGCCTGACCTTGCTTGGCCAAAGGCCGGCCATCAAAGGTCGTAGCAACTGCAGTCGATGCCCCGGGTATCCCAAGCATTATCGAAGAGATAGCGCCGCCATACATAGCGCCGTAATAGATAGCACAAAGAAATATGATGGCCCCGGTTGGTGGAACCAAAAATGTCAGCGGCAAAAGAATAGCCACGCCGTTGACCGAGCCCAAACCGGGCATTGCGCCTATAAACAGGCCTAACGCGCAACCTGCGATGATTAACAGCAAATTCTGCGGTTCAAATACGACCGTGAACCCGCTAGCGAGGAGTCCTAGAGTTTCAAGCATATTCCTGTCTCTTTTTCAGTACCGAGAGGTATTTAAACGTCTAAAAAAATATCTTGTAGAGCGGTATAAACAGGGGTTCTGTAATCCCTTTCGGAAGAATAATTTTCAGTGTTACTTCGAAAAAATAAAATATAAACATCGGTATTGAAATTGCCAGGGTGGTGGTAAGCTTCCAGGAGTGTTTACCCATGAATCGAAGGTAAAAAAGCAGGAATAAAGGCAGTGCGCCATAGATTCCGATAAACGAAAATAAACCAACCGTTACGATCAATGAGATTGCGACAGCGCCCACATCGACCAGCACATGGGGCTCGATGTAAAGCTTTTCAGAGCTAGCGATCGGGCCGTGTTTTCGAAACCAGTTAAACAGGATTCCCAGGCAGGAAATCAACATGATGCTTGCCAACCAGAACGGCCATGCGCCACCGCCCGGACCTTCACCGTCTATCCAGCCGATCGGCAGTTCAGTACTTTTATACATAAGGTAGATGGAGAAGGTCCCCATCATTACGGCCATCAACAATTCAGCAGTCCGAACCGTCATGATTGAGAGCCCTCCATCTACACTGATGTATTAATATTTATGAAATAGTTTTACTTAATGGCGCCCATGTCCCTGAGCATTACCTCGTGTATATCGCGCTCAATTTTCCAGTAACTCATCAAGGCATTGCCAGTTAACAGATCTCCCTGCAAGCTCTTTTTGGTGCGATATTCCTGCCACTTGGCAGAATTGAATACGCGCGTAAAGAGATCAGTGTAATAAGCCTGCGCTTCTTTGCTCATTCCAGGAGCACCTACGACAGTGCGCTGCATGAAGTATACGAAGTCCTTACCCAATTCTTTAAAAGTGGGTGCATTGGGGAAGAGTGGTAAACGTTCGGGAGTAAAGGCTGCCAGGGCTTTGGTTATACCCGCTTCATAGAATCCCAACTGTTCCGAGGGGTTATTGACTGTTGAATCAGCATTCTTACCCGCGAGCTCTTTAGCAACCTTGCCGCCACCCTTGTAAGGTACGTATTTCATCTCCAGCCCGTAGGCAGTGTTAAGAAAATCGGTTAACAGGTTATCTTCCGAGTTCTTACCGGTACCAGCCATGATCCAATTGCTACCTTTGGCTTTAGCCGCCTTGACAAAGTCAGCCACATTGTTGATGTCCTTACGGTCGGTATGCACCCACAGCAGGAAGGTGTCTTCGGCCATACGAGCAATTGGTGTAAAGGTAGCGATATCTATACCTAGCGCTGGTTGACGCAATGGTGTTGTGTAAAAGCTGTTCAGAGTAAACATGATGGTATGGTTATCGCCTGTTTTACCTTTCAGGTGAATCAGGGCTTCGGCGCCAGTTCCACCAGGCTTATTGATCGGCGTGAATGGAACCGGTGCCATATTTTCTGATGCAATAATATTTTGCATCAATCTAACGGCCTTATCTGCACCGCCGCCTTTACCAGCCATAACAACAAATTCAACCGGTTTTATAGGTTCCCAGGCTTGCCCGATAGCTGGCAGACCTGCCAGGATCGCGCTTGCGCCGATAACACAAATCAATTTTTTGAACGTGCATTGTGGTTTAAACATTATACGTATCCTCCAATTGTGACAGGTCAGCTTCGACCTAAAAAAAATGCCTCCAACCAATTGCCGGAAACATTACTTCGTCAGCTCCCCCCTACGAGGTGCCTTTGTACCCTAAGGTAAGGTCTGATTTATTCAGGCCTTCCACAGTACATGGGCAAGTTTTTGCTCCTCGGCAATTGCTCCTGCATCGCCTAAAAGCGCCTACTGTTGGTGCTCTATTAAGTTACATCCCTGTAACGATCGGCAATTGCTCCTGCATTGCTCTATTAAGTTACATCCCTGTAACGATCGGCAATTGCTCCTGCATCGCCTAAAAGCGCCTACTGTTGGTGCTCTAATAAGTCACATGACCGCCATGGATGGTGGAAATGCAATTGGGTTGTAGGAACAACCCTTGCCCATGTAACGATGCAAAACCTGCATTTCCCACAGGGCCTGCCCCGCGAGCTTCGCGAGTGCTTTGGGTATCCTTGTGGGTCATGTGCTGCCAAAATCGATGCCGCTAAGGCATTGATTTTGTGAGACAAATGAAAATCACATGTTTCGTTTGTCGTCCTCTGAGAATTCATGGATGAATTATTCAGAGGTTCCCTAATACCACTCTCTGGATTGAGACAAACGGTATACCACTATCCATATACTTCAGGTCATTATTCTTAACTGGATAGTCTCTTGTACTTTCTGAATGGGCGAGGCTCGTGACTTCCCTCAAAACCCAGCCAAATAACCCGTAAAATTTTGGCAACCGTCTAATTTCTAATCGTTATAAGCGTTTGTCTAATACCGAAATAAAATCTGGTATACAGTATGCCAAATCTGGATTCTACCTGCCATACACCAAATGTAAAGCATTTTTCCAGCCATTAAAGATGCCTGCCATCAGTCCCGAATTCTCTCATCATCCGGGTAAACACTAATGCCTGGTACCGTTCCATTCAGGAGTTCATTTTGTATCTCAGTCCAGTATTGGGTACTGAGTAAATTTGCGTGGCGCCTGGCAAAGAGATCACGAAGTTTTCGTTGGGGGATGCACAACCCGGAGACAAGTTCTTCGGGCAGGAATATGACTCCCTCTTCAAAATACCAATCTGGAATATCTTCCTCACCCTCCACGCGATCAAGGTTGGTGCGAATTTTTACCTCGGTTAAATCTTCAAGTGCATCGTAGTCAAACAGATAGACCTTGGAGAAAGATCCGATGCCGTAATTTCTGGCATCGAGATCCTTGTTGAAAATATTTGCAGACGCGTTGTTTTTAATGCAATAACCAAGATTAGTCATCGCCGTTTCAGCCTGTTTTTCACTCGCATTTTCAAGGTAAACCGGCAGTGGAGTTATTTTAATCTGGACAATCAGATATTTAAAAATAACATCATCGCCGTGTAAAGATACTGTCTCAGAGGCGTGTGAGAGCAAGTCCTCAAGCAATTTCGAAGAGAACCACCTTCGATCAAGGCGTACCTTGTAGTAAATGATGCTATCCAACATACTTCCTGTACGGTTAATTTCATGGATACGGGTATATTTGCGGATTACCGACTCTAGACCTTTATACTCACCCCACTTATATTTTTCCGTTGGTTTGTCACGAATAACTTTCAGATTATAGGCAGAGTTTTTCGACGAAAATCCCATGGCAACAGTGCCTTTTGAACCGACGGCAGTTTCCAGGCCTCCATCGGAGTCAAGCAATTCTGACTCGAGTTCGCTCATTACGGCGACCTTTCCAAGATGGTTATAACCTATCGTGGTGTAGTGCAGTCCTAAGGGACGCCTCGGCATAATGCTTTTCAATAACGCACTTACTTCGTGATAGTAAGTAGTAGTCACATGAAAATTCGCCAGCGTCGAGCTAAATATGTTGTGTGCATAGGTCTCACTGGTTAACACTGCGTCAACAAAAATCCCCGATTTGTCATTGAGTAATGCGATGATCAGTGGTGCGAAACTGTCGTTATCAAAAATCAGTCGTCCTACTAGATAGGCACCTCGATTTCGATAAAAACCGGCGTTAATTATTTCTACCCGAATCAATCGATTTGCCCGACGTGAGGTCCTTGCAATATTCTCGGCAACACGTTGTGCAATTCTATGCGCATCATCCTGAATATTTGCGAAACTCGGAGTGAAGTCAGGGATCTTCAATATTTCTAAAACTGTTTCTTCCGATAAATGCCCGTCTACCTCGAAACAAACAATCAGCTTCGACAAAAATTCATCCGACGCAGAAATCAATTTAAAAAAAGAGTAATCAGCTGTACGCCATTCACCCTGATAGATTTTACGCCGCAGTGAATGTAAATAGGCCCGCCCGATGTCTTCAGCATATTCGCCTTTAATTAATTGCCGGTAATGTAATTCGACTTCCTCCCACTGGTCGATATCGATATGTATCTCTGGATAGGCCTGTTTTAAGCGTTCGCTGACATCAATAATGCTGGCGCTATAGAGTGACAACCTGCGTGCGCTGACACGCACCGAGCTCGCGAAGTCGCGTTTCTCGAAAGCTAATTTTGCCAGATTAAGAATCATTAAAAATTCCCGATAGAAGAGCCTGTATTCCTCATACAGCCAGGTGGACACCGCCTGAATACGCCGCGATTCTGAATTGCTCATAATCCTCCCGTGCCAGGTGCTTCAGTTTTCCAAAAACATCGACAACAAATAGCGCAGTTTATATACAATACTGTCTTACGAGTAGTACTTACCAGGTGAGCACAAGCCTATAATTTCTACCTTAATCTAGATGACAACTTGAGCAGGAATAACCATGTCGAAAAAGTGGGTACGCTATGAACACGCCAGGCAACAGGGATTCGGTATACTCGAAAACGATACAATACTTTGCCATGAAGGCGATATGTACCAAAATCCGAGGGGCACTGGAGAAAAACTCATGGTAAAAGAGGTGCAGCTACTCGCACCCTGCCAACCCACTAAGATAGTTGCCATGTGGAACAATTTTCATCAGCTGGCGGAAGCTCAAAATCTTGAACTGCCAGAATTCCCGTTTTACTTCATCAAACCAGAGAGTTGTGTTTCTGGACCTGGCGCCGAGATCGTACATCCGAACGGTTATGAGGGTCGTCTCATATACGAAGGTGAGTTAGGCGTAGTAATCGGCAAAACCTGCAAAGCTGTCAGTCGGGAAAATATCGCTGGTTATATTTTTGGTTATACCTGCATCAACGATGTAACAGCTATTCACCTGCTATTTAAATATGATGCATTTCCTCAGTGGACCCGTTCAAAGAGTTTCGATAGCTTTGGCATCATAGGCCCTTGTATCGCCGATCTCGATAGCCCGGACTCACTCAGGGTCAGAACCCTCGTTAACGGTGAAGAGCGGCAAAACTATCCCGTGGCTGACATGATATTTTCTCCGCTGGATTTGGTCAGCCTGATTTCGGGCGACATGACCCTTCATCCTGGCGATGTCATTGCTTGCGGTACGTCTCTGGGTGTTAAGACCATGAAACCAAATACAGTAGTTGACGTTGAAATCGAAGGCATCGGCACCTTAACCAACATTTATCGGCCAGAGGTTTAACCATGAGGAACCACCAATTTCCGGGACGCTCGGTGGTGATGTCAACCGATGCCATGGCGGCGACCAGCCAGCCCATGGCTACCCAGGCAGCTTTACAAATCTTGCGCGATGGCGGCAACGCGCTCGATGCTGCAATCGCTGCAAGTGCAACACTTGCCGTAGTCGAAAGCTACTCGACGGGCATCGGTGGTGACTGCTTTATTCTTTACCACGAAGCGTCCAGTGGCAAACTGCATGCGCTCAACGGCAGTGGGCGGTCGGCTGCAGCTGCAACAATCGAGGCGATGCAGTCGCGAGGACATGAGACTATGCCTGAACAGGGTATACTCGCGGTTACCGTACCAGGTGCCGTCGATGCCTGGCATTGTGCCCATAACAGGCTGGGTAGTCTGTCGTTTAAGGATCTCCTGCAGCCCGCCATTCACTATGCTGAACAGGGTTATGCTGTCAGCCCGATCATTGCGCATAACTGGAAGTCTTGCGAAACACTTTTATCACAAACGCCTGAAGCAGCAGCAGCCTACCTGATCGACGGGAAAGCACCGCAAGCCGGAATGATTCACCGCCAGCCAGACCTCGCCAAAAGCCTGCGACTGATTGCCGATCAGGGACGTGATGCTTTTTATCAAGGTGCGATCGCCGAGGAAATTATCCGTTTTAGCGATTCACACAACGGATTACTCAGTCTCGATGATTTAGCCAGCCACCAGTCGGAATGGGTAGACCCGATCAGCTCGGATTATCGTGGATACCGGGTTTGCGAAATTCCGCCTAACAGCCAGGGAATCACCACTTTGATGGCTTTAAATATACTGGCACAGACCGAGGTATCGCAATTCGAGCATCTCAGTGCCGGCCATATTCACCTTTTAAGCCAGGCCTTTTCCCTGGCGATGGCCGAGCGCGATCGTTTTATTTCTGATCCCGAATTTAATCAGCTGCCGGTAGATGAGCTACTCTCTACTGAATTTGCAAAAACGCAATTTGCGCGCATCAAAATGGATCAGGTGCTGGCGCAACCAGTTTCGTCAATATTACCGAATCACAAAAACACCGTCTATCTGAGCGTAGTCGATAAGAGTCGAAATGCCTGTTCACTGATTAACAGCGTATTTTATTCATGGGGCAGCGGGTTGGTAGCCGGTTCGACCGGAATCAACCTGCAAAACCGGGGTAGTGGATTCACCCTGGAGCCGGGGCATTTTAACCAACTGGAACCTAGAAAACGCCCGATGCACACCATCATTCCTGCGATGGTTTACCAGGGTGAGAAACCGGTTCTCTGCTTTGGAGTCATGGCCGGACAGTACCAGGCGATGGGCCAAACCTACGTGCTCTCCAACTGGATTGACTATGGCATGGATATCCAGCAATCACTAGACGCGGCTCGTTTCCTTCTCTACGACGGCGAATTATCTGTCGAGGCGGCTATTTCCGCTGAGACACGAAATACTCTTTCCGGTCTTGGCCATCAGGTCGCTGTTGCGGATTCTCCGCTCGGCGGTGGCCAGGCGATCTATATCGACTGGGAAAATGGTGTATTGCACGGAGGCTCGGACCCAAGAAAAGACGGCATGGCCGCGGGTTTTTAATGTTCCTTTGCAAAACTTTTTAATCCTAAGGTTAAGCAAGACTCGATGTGTCAAACCTTCCAGCAGTATATGGATCGAGTAACGATGAACTAGAGCAATGTATATTAAGGAACCTCTGAATAATTCAGACCTTCCTTAAGTTTCAGCCAGCCGAGATAGTCGGTGGGCAACCAGATATAAGACCAACCCTACAAAAGCCAGGACGACAAGCACAGGCAACACCAGGTCATAGCCGCCGACTCCCCAGATAAGCGATCCGACAAACGGGGCCGATGCGGAACCGACCAGGTAGCACAGCGCCAACGCGCCGAATTTTGCACCGAAATTGTTTCCTCCCAGGATATTTCTGGCAATCACCGGTCGCACAATGCTGATTATGCCATGACCCGCCCCAAACAGGATGACAAACCCGACCAAAAGCGTTGGTGTAGAAGCTGTGCCGAATAGTAGCAGGATCGCTATCCCTACCACGATAAAACAACTGGTGGTAATTTCGTGGATAGTGATGTAGCGCTCTGCTGCCATCATTGCCAGCCTGCCTGCCACCTGCATCGGACCGATGAACGATGCCGCGATAATTGCTGCGTCTGCATGAATGCCACGATCGTTAAGAATCGGCAGTAGATGATGTATCGTAACACCCTGTACCAGGGCTAAAAATGCAAAGCCCAGGGCCAAAAACCAGAACGTGGGCCGCTTAAGATAAGCGTGGCGGTGAACTACCTCCTCTGTTTGTTGTAACTCCGCTGCTATTCCAGATCGCTCCACTGTCCGCGCGCCCAGCCACATCAATGGTGTCGCGATAAAAATCAATATAGTAGCAAAAACCTGAACCGCCACATTCCAGCCGAAAGCTTCGGAAAGCGCATGTGCACCGGGAAAACTGATCGTACTGGCAAATCCTGCAACCAACGTAACCAGAATGATTGCTTGTTTGGCGTTCACTCCTCTGGCATGGGTAATCAGTGCAAAGCAGGGTACGTACAGGCAACCTGCCATCATCACCCCGATCAAACCCCAGACCAGATAGAACTCCCGCAACTCGGTCACGAACGAAAGTGCGATCAGACAAAACCCGCCTAGCAAAGTACTGCCAGCCATCATCAACGCCCCTTTACCGGTATCGATCAAACGTCCGGCAAGCGGCGCTACGAAAGCAGAGACAAAAATAGCGAGTGTTATCGCGGCGGTAAGATCCGCTTTAGACCAGCCGAGCGATTGTTCCCATCGAAGCAGAAGGGCCGGAAACAGGTAAAAGAGTCCGGCCCAGACCAGGGTTTGGCCAACAGCGAGAAAGATGATAGCCCGATCTTTTATCATCAAATAGAGGTGGTTCCTTAATATTAGCCGGCAGGTTGGTTTGCTGGATTCTACTTTATTCGCTTTCGACTGGATATCCGGCATCGATCCAGTTGGGCATACCACTGTGGCTGATGCAGATTATATGATCCAGTCCCTGCAGACCCAGGTTGGTGAAAGCAGTTTGAGCGCGTCGACCCGACCGGCAGTAGACATATACCTGTTCGAACTCCTTTAACTCATCGACATGCTCATTTTCGGTACCGATCGGTATATTGCGGCTACCCGGTACGTGGCCCCTGGAAAATTCCTCGACAGTGCGATTATCCATGATCAGCTTATTCTCGGGTAAGGAGCGCCAGACTTTGTGCAAGTCGTCCATGGTGAAATCGTGCAACAGGTAGCGGCGCGGGTCGAAGTTGACTCCGATACTGGTATTGGCTGGCACGGCCTCATTTATTTTCTTGGGCAGGTCAAGGTTCAGGTTATTCATCAGATCGACAAACGACTGCTTTTCCCGGTTATTACCGAGCCTGGGGTTCCATTTCTTTTCCTCGCCAATGGTCGACCAGGTTTTGCCATTGTAGTCGTGCGCTGGATAGACGAGGGTTTCATCACCCAGGGTAAACAGTTTTTGCGTGATACTATCGTATAGCCTGCCTGGATCTCCGTCCTGAAAATCAGTCCGGCCACAGCCTCTGATCAACAACGTATCACCGCTAAAAACCATACCATCGACGTAATAACAGGTGCAGGCAGAAGTATGCCCTGGCGTGGCTATCGCCCGTATCTGGTAATTGCCTAGCGTTAACTCCTGTTGGTCCCCGATTAAAATATCAATTGCCTGAAGGCCCGAGTTCTCACCAAAAACAATCCTGGCACCGGTCATTTGCCGAATTTTCCCGGAAGACGTGACGTGGTCCGCATGAGGGTGAGTTTCGATCGTATAGAGTAATTCGATACCCAACTCATTGATGATCTGCATATCGCGATCGAATTGCTCACGTACCGGGTCAATCAGTGCGCCTTCCCGGGTTTTGGAGTCGACCAGTAGATAACTATAGGTACAACTCTCGCGATCAAACAGCTGTTTGACCATTAATGTAGGATGGGTTACGGGTATAGTCATAATTATTTAGGTACTAAGTCTGGTCTTTTTCCGCTGCAATCAGTATATGTTTTTCGGGCACCGGCACAATGCTAAACAATCCTAGAATTCTCGACTCAATTCGATATTATGCGCTCCCATGAAACTCGACAACTTCACCTATCAGGACTGGCTGAATAATGCCCTTTTGCCAATCGTCATAATCATAGTGGCAATCGTTATCGTTGTGCTTATCAACCGGCATAAACTTCGACAACACTGGCAGGAGCGGAGTACTCGCCGCTGCCTGAACCGGATAGGTATCGATCAAAGATCTAATCTGAGATGCCCCGATGGATTAGGTGGTAGCTTTAACATCGATCGCCTGGTTATGCTTCACGATTCAATCCTGTTGGTCTCTCTTAAACCTTTTTCCGGTAATATTTACTGTGCCGACAATATCCCCGAGTGGACTCAGTTAGTTGGCCCAAAAAGCTTTAAATTCGAAAATCCACTATTCGATCTGGAGCATCAGGTTAACGCGATCCGTATTCAGGCACCCGATGTACCCATTCGAGGATTCCTGTTTTTTGACCACAGGGCCCGGTTCCCCAAAGGGCATCCTGAGCAGGTATTGTATCCTGCCAATATTCCCGAGAATTTTTTTGGTGTTAATTGCCCGGAGCCCGACGACACAGTACTAAAGACCTGGGACGTTTTGGTCGATCTTCCAAAACGACTTTAATGAGTCGTAATAAATTAGGCTCTTCCCCAAATCGAGTGGGTAGATTATGCCTGTAGGTCCGAATTCATTCGGCCCATATTTTGATTACTATCAATACTAGCGAAATCTCCCTCCCTACGAATCGAAATATAGGCTCAGGTACTGCTAAGACTTGAAATGTCCCTTTAGAAAGCACAAAATGCGGCTGCTGATCAATAAAGCGGTTGAGATATTCCATAACCTCACACACCGATTTAATCTCTACCGTACAATAACTAAGCAATATTATAACCGAGGAGATATATAATAATGAAACGTCGTGATTTACTTAAAGGTGGCGTAGCTGCTGCCCTCGCTACCGGTGCTACTGTAGTTTCCGCACCTGCCATCGCTAAAAGCAAAGTCGAAATTACCATGGTTGCCACCTGGCCAAGAGACTTTCCAGGTCTCGGAACAGGTGCACAGCGCTTTGCCGAGCGTCTCACTGCCATGACCGATGGCCGCATCAAGGTTAACTACTTTGCTGCCGGCGAAAGGGTTAAAGCTTTCGACTCATTCGATGAAGTCGCTTCTGGCAACGCACAGATGTACCACGCTGCGGACTACTACTGGAAAGGCAAGCATCCTGGATGGGCATATTTTACCTCAGTCCCTTTTGGCATGACTTACACTGAAATTAACGCCTGGATTCAATTTGGCGGTGGTCAGGAATTATGGGATGAACTTGCAGCAGACTATGGCCTGAAGTGTTTGCCCTGTGGAAACACGGGTGTGCAAATGGGCGGTTGGTTCCGCAAGGAAATGAATTCCGCGGATGACTTCAAAGGTCTCAAGATGCGTATTCCGGGCCTCGGAGGGGATGTGCTCGCCAAAATGGGCGCCTCACCGGTATCTATACCCGGCGGCCAAATTTATGAAAATCTGGTATCCGGCGCGATCGACGCTACCGAATGGGTAGGTCCCTGGAACGACAGTTTCATGAAATTTTACGAGGCTGCCAAGTACTATTATTACCCGGGCATGCATGAACCCGGATCGATGTTGTCGCTCGGCATAAACAAGAAATTCTGGGATGGCCTGAGCAAGATGGACCAGGCGATTATCACCGCAGCGGCCGAAGTTGAAAACTCGGTGATGATGTCGGAATACAACGCCAAGAACGGCGCCGCACTGGCGAGCCTGATATCCGAGCAGGGCGTCAAGCTACGCAGATTTAACGATGATATTTACGACAGCTTTGGCGAAGCAGCGCAAGAAGTGTTTGCAGAAGTCCAGCTACACAGCCCGTTGGCCAAGAAAATTCATGCGAGTTTTGAGAAATCGCGTGACGAAGTGGGCGCCTGGGCAAAAATTTCAGATCAGGCATACCTGCAGCAACGTAACCGCGTTCTCGGTCTGTAGTCCAACCATCGATAGTGCCATTAAAACGGAGCCCTCGGGCTCCGTTTTATTTCGCCCTCATATAAATTAATCATTATGCTGGCACCTCATCATATTGCTTTAATCAGTCGCGCTCTGGCTAATATGATGATCTGCGGGGTATTTTTATACCTGTTCAACAATTATCTGGTCTACTGGCAGGATTTACCCGGTCCTTATAATCTGTTGTCTCATTACGAGTTTCTGGGCCTTGAATCTCTAAACCCCGTCCTCAACGATGGGCAGTTGACCCAGGGCTGGATACAGTTGTTCGTTTATCTCGGCATCTTAATCATGAGTGCAGGTTATGCATTCAAAACAGGTACGAGAACACTACTACAGGATTCACAACGTTATGCACGGCTATCGGCATATGTCATCCGACTCTCTTTTTGGTCGGTGGTTCTGATCGGTGCCATCGATATGTTGATATCTTTATTGCGCGTCGAAGATATGCTCGAGTTCTGGGTAGGTGAATGGCTTAAGCAACAATTGGGGCGTCCTATTTTTCGCGGCACCTATATTCATTACCCATTAATCATCATTTCTGCGGTGATCGCTGCGCGTATTCGCCACATCAGTTTTTCCTGGCTGGCATTGATGGTGGTTCTCTCAGAGTTTTTAATCGTCATTACTCGTTTCGTATTTTCTTACGAACAGGTGTATATGGGGGACGTGGTACGTTTCTGGTATGCAGCTTTATTCCTGTTCGCCAGCGCCTATACCCTGGTAGCAGAAGGCCACGTTCGGGTGGACGTGCTTTATGCAGGATTTACCCGCCGCACGAAAGCCTGGGTGGATTCGATCGGAACTGTATTACTTGGAATGCCGATCTGTTGGGTAATACTGATGCACGGCATGGGCGGCAAAGGTAATAGCATTAACGCTCCATTACTCAGTTTTGAGGTATCGCAAAGCGGCTATGGCATGTATGTGAATTACCTCCTGGCCGGGTTCCTGGTGGTATTCGCAGTTTCCATGCTGATTCAATTCGTTAGTTACCTGCTATTCAATATAGATGTGCTGAATAACCGGCCGGACGATCTAGAAAGACCAGGCTATCGACAATTAATCGATTCAGGAACCGTGAACTAGCCAATGGAGTTATATTTCCTCGCCCTGCTGGTGCTAATCATGGTCATCTCACTGACCTCGGGTTTTCCGGTGGCTTTTTCCCTGCCCGGCTCGGCAATTCTTACCGTAGCGCTGGCCGCCCTGGCTGGATACCTGTTCGAAGGCAACACCGATGCTTATTTCGTGCTCGGCGGGCCGAACCAGTGGCTAAGCGCGGGGGTCACTAATTTTCGAAGTTTATACTGGAATGTCGAACGCGACACCCTGATCGCGATCCCGCTATTCGTATTTATGGGGATCATGCTCCAGCGTTCGAAAATAGCGGAAGATTTGCTCGTCGCGATGGCGCAGTTATTCGGGCCGGTACCCGGTGGACTTGGAATTTCGGGAGTTTTTGTCGGCGCCCTGCTCGCAGCGACTACCGGCATCGTGGGCGCTACCGTAATCGCGATGGGCCTGATTTCACTACCGGCGATGCTGCGCAATAAATATTCCAACTCTCTTGCCTGCGGTACGATTTGCGCCTCGGGCACTCTCGGGCAGATCATCCCGCCATCGATCGTATTGATAATTCTCGCCGACCAGCTATCCAACGCCTCCGATCAGGCCGCCACCGTACGTAAAGCCGAATTCAAGGAGGCGACTGGCAGTTTCTCCATGCCTGGAGAATTCGATGTGGTGTCTGCGAGCGCTGGCGACATGTTTATGGGGGCCTTTATACCCGGGATGATTTTAGTCGGCCTGTATATGGCCTATATCCTGGTATCGGCTATAATAAAACCTGAAAATGCACCGCCGGTTCCCTTTGCAGGAAGCTACGATCGGAAGTTCATCGTAGGTGTCCTGCTCGCTTTGATACCGCCTCTGGCCCTGATTTTTATGGTACTGGGCTCGATTATTATGGGCGTCGCGACGGTGAATCAGGCGGGTTCTATCGGAGCGATCGGGGCGATGGTTATGGGCAGTTATCGGCTCATGGAGGGCAAACCGCGAGCTTATTATCCAGCTTTTATTGCGATTATATCAATCGTATCCATCATAATACTTCTCAACCTGTTCAGTCTTAATATCAAGAACATCCAGTCCGGATACGATGCTTTTGGAATCGCGCTGGCCCTTATCGCTGTGAGCGCGCTGGTGTTTGCGATCGGATGGAGTATCTATCGAGCCTTTAAAATTGATAACACGCTGCAAGGCGTGATGATGGAAACGGCCAAGACGACATCGATGGTTTTTATTATCCTCATCGGTGCAGCCATGTTGACCTCTGCATTTCGCGGTTTTGGCGGTGAAGAGCTGGTCAAGAGTTACCTGACCAGTTTGCCTGGCGGGTTTTGGACCCAGTTTATCGTGGTCATGGCGGTTATATTCTTTCTCGGCTTTTTCCTTGATTTCATCGAAATAGCGGTCGTTGTGGTTCCAATCGTAGCGCCGATTTTACTCGCCGACCCAGGCGCGAACATAACTGCAGTCTGGCTCGGCGTAATGATCGGATTGAACATACAAACATCCTTTTTAACCCCGCCTTTTGGCTTCGCCCTGTTTTATCTGCGAGGTGTCGCGCCGCCCGAAGTCAAGACAATACAAATATACAAGGGCGCAGTCGCGTTTATCGCACTCCAGTTAGTGGGGCTTACCATTGCTGGCCTATACCCCAGCCTGGTCAACTATCTGCCTAACAAAATGCATCTGACTTCCGATACCGCACCACCACCAAGCAATCCGAAACTGCAGGAATGCCTGGAAACTTCAATTTTTGCAGACTACGATTCCAGTCAGGAGATTATTCTCGCCAGTATCGACCAGATTAAATCGGTCAATATTTCTTACCTGCCCGACGACTATCAGACATCGCTGGCTGAAAGTTATCGCAATGCTGGGAAATCTTTCATGTTGATCGAACAGGTGCGTGAAGCTTCAGACCGGTTAAACGATTTTATTCCAGACTACCGGCCAATTCATGTCGATGTACGAATTAAGCAACGAGAAATAAAACGCATCAACAAAGAAATCGAATTATTTGACGAGGAACGCCTGCGATTAGGTTTGGAAGCTAGCCCTCCCGAATCTCGAATCAGGCATATCGCTCGGGAGATTCAGTCACTGGGATCTAAACGTCTGAATATCGAGAGTCAAATTCCACCAAGCTGGAAGGAATCCCGTAGTCGATTTGAAAATCTGGCATCGACCGAGAAAAAGGCAAGGCTAAAGTATCGCCGTAATGCCGATGAAAGTTATGAAATAATCGTCACCATGCTGAAAATGCTGGCCGAACACGAAGCACTCCTTTCACTACAGGATAAATTACCCCCCATGCAGGAAATTATTCTGAACCAACCGGCGGATCAGGCGATGGCATCGCTTAAAGCTCTGGGAAAAGAATTCAATGCGATCACCAATGCCCGGCCGGTCACCTCTAAGCTTTCCAGGGCAAGACGGGCATTACGCGGTAACAAACCCGACCCGGAAAAGGCCATCGGCGAATTGATGATAGCGATAGAAAGGCTTGAACTGGAAATATCCTGGCGTGGCCGCGCAGCCAGAGACCTGATGCCGGAACTCCAGGCCTACGAGCAATCGATCAGTCATACCATTGGCATGCGCCTGCAGGAAAGGCTCACCGATGATCAGGCGGAAAGCATTTCTTCCTGTCTGGCAGTGCATAAAGATATTTCACTATATTTTTAAGGCAGCGATGAATTGCTCTTGCCACAGAGAGAGGTATGATTTCCGGCAAGCATAATTTTTGACTGTCCCGGGGACAGCACCGGCACACGGGGTGCGTGTCATATTCCAGCCATAACAACACCTGAGCCTGTATGCAACAGATCGATTTACTCTATCGTATTATCACCATCATTTTTCCGGTTTTCAGTATTGTTGCCGTAGGCTATTTATATAGCCGAAACCGTAGACCCGACATGTCGGCGGGTAACCGCATCAATATGGATGTCTTCGTTCCCGCGCTGATATTTGACATCATGTCGGGGAGCGATTTTTCATTATTGAGCTACGCTAGCCTGGCGGGTGCGGGATGCCTGGTGATATTGGGCTCTGGTCTACTGGCCTGGCCTATAGGCCGTGGACTTGGCTATCAGTGGAAAACCTTCGTTCCTCCGATGATGTTTACCAACTCGGGAAATATGGGGGTACCGGTCATTCTGTTGGCGTTTGGCGAACAGGCTCTACCGGCAGCAGTCGTATTATTTGCGCTGGAAAATTTTCTCCATTTTACGCTTGGCCAACGCATGGTTAATCCTCGTTCGTCCCTACTGACGATTGGCAAGAACCCAATGGTGATCGCTACCCTGGCGGGTATCGCTCTCAGTATTCTGGGCCTTAACCTGCCCGAAATGATCAGAGTGCCAATTCACATGATGGGCCAGGTAGCCATCCCGTTGATGTTATTTTCACTGGGTGTACGGCTGACCGGCATCGATTTCAGGGACTGGAAAATTGGACTCGCCGGCGCGCTGATTTGCCCACTCAGCGGCCTCGTAATCGCCTTGTTGATTCTCCCTTTCCTGGCCCTGGCTAAGGAACAGATTCCTATTCTGATGCTGTTTAGCGTGCTACCGCCTGCAGTATTAAACTATATGGTCGCAGAACACTATGACCAGCAACCACGCCTGGTTGCTTCGATCGTACTAATCGGCAACCTGGGCAGTTTGATCACGATTCCACTCATTCTCTGGTTTGTACTGCAATGAACCGGTACGAGCTATCATTAGATAAAAATGCAGCATTTACTCGAGTAATTTGAGGCCGGTGATTCTGTCCCCGGGTTTAATTCCATGTGACCCAGCCTTCAATTCGATGATATATTTTGAAAACCGGGAGACGCCATAGCCTGGGCAGAAATTAGCGTCACAGGGTTGTAGTTGTTTAACTGCGATCACCGATTCGTTTTCATCCAGCCATATAACCGTCAGGGGTATAAGTGTATTTCTCATCCATATGCGGTGGTCGCCCGGTCCGGGATAAATGAAAAGCATTCCTTCTTTCCCAGCCACATTCCGTCGATACATTAAACCCTGACTTCGCTGCGCTTGAGTTTTAGCGATCTCCAGATTGTATTCTGCGCCGTTGATTACAATATTGACCTTGTCGAATGATTCCAGATCCGAAATTGCCGATACTGGTAAGCCGGCAAGAAATGGCAGGCACAGGAACCCGATATTTCGGATGTGCATTCTTATAGTTTGTTTACCAGCACGAATGTTTACCAGCACGAATAGAGTCGAAAATAGTCATAAAATCAAATTTTTACTCCATTTTAACTGCAACTTAGGGCTTGTTTTTAATGTTAATTCTGACTTATTATCTGCAATAAGCTGATTCTATTGAATTTTTTATGCCAAATACGTCACAATTTCGTGACGAAGTCTGAAATTCAGTCGAATTTTACTAGATTAATAGCAAATACGGGCTAGACTTCACTGTCCTGCTATTAGAATCAATTCCGAGGTAACAAAAAATTGATTTCAAATACAGAAAAAACGAGCACCATAAAAAATAGATCCAACGTAGAGCCTTACGAAAATGCTCGCCGCCTGAGTGTTTTGCGTCGTCAGCGCAAAGTCCTGATCGTCGATGACGAATCTACCGGTCGTACCATCCTGGCCAAAATCATCCAGCAAGTCGAAGACGATATTAGCGTAGATGCCTTCGACAATCCACTGGAGGCGTTAAACTGGCTCGACAGTAATCATCCAGACCTGATTATCACTGACTACCGCATGCCTGATATCAACGGTGTCGATTTAATTCGCAAGATCCGCGAAAGGCCGGCCTGCCAGGATATACCGATTATGATGATTACCGTAGTCAGCGAAAAGTCGGTTCGATATGATGCGCTTGAAGCGGGTGCGACTGCTTTTCTAATCCGCCCTATCGATCAAATAGAGTGCCGAACCAGTTGCCGCAACCTGTTAAAACTGCACGAACAACAAACGATCATACAGGATCGAGCCGACTGGCTCGCGCGCCAGGTCGAAGTGGCAACACAGCAAATAGCCTCACGCGAAAGAGAAACCCTGTTAAGGCTCGCAAAGGCTGGCGAATATCGCGATGAGGAAACCGGTTACCACGTGGTGAGGATGGCCAAATATTCCAGGGAAATTGCTGAAGCGCTTGGACTGAGCGAAAGTGAATGCGAAGAAATCGAATACGCCGCACCGATGCACGACCTCGGTAAGATAGGCATTGAGGACAGGGTTTTACTAAAGCCGGGAAAGTTTAACCAGGAGGAATGGTTGGCCATGCAAACCCATACGACCATCGGTCACGCCATCCTGTCCAATAGCCAGTCTCGGTATATTCAAACCGGATCGGTGATTGCGCTCAACCATCATGAAAGATTCGACGGTACAGGGTATCCTAGCGGGCTCGCGGGCAAGGACATTCCGCTAGTCGCTCGCATCGTCGCCGTAGCCGATGTCTATGACGCACTGGTTTCACCACGCCCCTATAAAAAGGCCTGGTCCGTCAAAGATTCGCAGGACTATCTGGAAAAGCACTCTGGTACCCAGTTTGACCCACTATGCGTAGAAGCCTTTTTCGAACGCATCGACAATATCCACAGTATTCAAGCCAGCTTCAGCGATTCGCAATAGTAGTCGCTGACTTAATGCAATGGAATCGGTAGAACAGAAAGCAAACTGGTTTACTCAATTAAAACATCGGTTAAAAAGAACTGGTGATTCCGAACCCGAGCAGGCATTGCTGCGGCTGGCAATTGCCTTCAGTCTGGTGCTCTATTTCGTCGTTCCCTGGTCTAGCGACGACCAATTTGCCGAAATATTTAACTCGGTGCCAAATATAATAATAATTACCGCAACCAGCTTTGCATTATTACTATTTGCTGCCATTGTAAGAAATCCCCAACCCTCGCCGACGAGACGAATCGCAGGCATCGTGCTGGATATGGTTTCTTTGTCTATCATCCTGTACTGGACCGGCGGCGATCACGTACCATTATTCGTATTCTATCTATGGGTCACCCTGGGAAATGGTTTTAGATACGGTACACTTTATCTCTATATATCTTTTGGTGTTAGCCTGATCGGATTTTCTTCAGTATTACTCTGGAGTTCTTACTGGCAACAAAACCAGTCGATTGCGATTAGTCTTTTGATCATACTAATGATACTTCCGATTTATGCGGGCATACTGTTAAAAAAATTACACGCAGCCATCGCCTCGGCAAAACAGGCCAATCAGGCCAAGAGTCAATTTCTCGCCAACATGTCGCATGAACTACGAACACCACTCAACGGCGTGATCGGCATGGGTGACTTGTTAAGAGAAACAAATTTAAGTTATGAGCAGCATGAACTTTTAGACACCATGCACAGTTCCGCAAATGCACTTTTGGAGCTGATAGAAAATGTGCTCGATATCGCAAAAATCGAATCTGGAAAAGTACTGATCGAGTCAAAGGACTTAGATTTGCATGCGGTAGTTAATAGCGTGATTTATATGTTAGCCCCTATGGGTGAGAAAAAAGAATTAACAGTTTCCTGCACCTTTGAGCCGGAGACTCCTTTTTCACTCAAGGGCGATCAACAACACCTGCGTCAGGTACTGATCAATCTGGTTAACAATGCAATAAAATTTACCGAGAAGGGATCGGTTATCTTGCAGGTTAGAATGGTGGGTGGTACAGAAACAGAGCCAAGAATCCGATTCGAAATTATCGATACTGGAATTGGCATTAAAGAGAGCGACATTGACAAAATTTTTGATAATTTCACCCAGGCTGACGTGGGTACTAGCCGTTCCTTTGGCGGCACCGGCCTCGGTACGACGATATCCAAGGAACTCGTCGAACTTATGGGTGGACAGATAGGTGTTAAAAGCCAGATAAACCAGGGCTCAACGTTTTGGTTTGAAATAACTTTTAGCGCTACTAAAAATCCTCCAAACAGTATATCGGAGAACAATATTTTACTGTTGGCGAGTGAAGATACAGCTTCGATCATCAGGCCATCCCTTAAAAGCTGGGAAGTTAACTTCGATTGGGTTAGATCTTCTACACGAGCTCTCTCCCAACTTGTCAAGGCCAAAGATGATGACACACCTTATGAAACAGTCATTGTCGATCAGGCTAGCCTGATCGATATCAATGCTGTCCAATTTGCTCAATTGGTCAAGTCGGAAGGCCTGCTTGAAGATACTTCGCTGGTATTAATCAATTCATCAGATACCATGATCGATGCGAATCGTGCTAATCACTATTACATCTCGACCCTGGAAGCACCAGAAGAGAAACGATTTCTATTTAACGCTTTACATGCGGCACAAAGTGTCAATATCACTGATAGTAATATCGTCACGATGGCCGAGCACTACGCCAAGCAGGCAGGTGCAAAATCGTTAAATATTCTGGTAGCAGAGGATAATACAGTCAATCAGCAAGTCATTGAAGGTATTCTTCGAAATGCAGGCCACAATGTTCGAATCACTAATGCAGGCCATAAAACACTGGATATCCTGAGCGACGAACTCGACAGTATCGATATGCTGATACTCGACATGAACATGCCGGAAATATCAGGAATTGAGGTAGTAAAATCGCTTCGCTTTATGGATACAAGCGCGAAACTTCCAGTTATTATGCTCACCGCGGACGCAACACCGGAGGCCAGGGAAACATCGTTAAGTGCCGGCGCCAATCGATTTTTAACAAAACCAATCGATTCTCGCATCCTGCTCGAATGCATAGCATCCCTATCCAGAAAAATTCGGACCAATAAAAGTGAAAAGAAAACCAGTGAAGGGAAAAAACCCAGGATTAAAAGTGATTTCCCTGATTCGGAATGGTACGACTATACGGTATTACACGAGCTGGATATCCTCGGTATAGAACCGGAATTTGTTGAATCCCTGGTAGCAAACTTTACTAAGGACGGGAAACAACATGTGTCGAACATTAAAAATTCAATGCAGGAGGATTACCTGGAATTTCGTGAAAGCCTGCATGCATTGAAAGGATCGGCCACTGAAATTGGCGCAAATAAGTTAGTTGAAATATGCGTGGCGGGAGAATCTATTAAACCCTACGAAATGGGTAGCGATAAAATATCCTATACCTGTAAACGGTTAGAAGAAATTTTCAACGATACTATAACCGCATTAAAAAATGCGGTTACGGTTCGCCGAGGGGTTTTATCTGGTAAATCCGCCGGTCATTAATAAGCGCATCAAGCGTCAATTCTTACGTTTTGTCTGCGTACTAACCGTTGCATCATCCGCAAATCTTTACTGGTCAATTGAAATGCAGCATCGACCCAGATTTTCGCAACTTCAATTAATTCGTCATAACTAATCTTGTTACAAATATCGCGCACCTTTCTAATCGCACTATAGGAATTTGAATAACGATTCGCGGCCTTGATGTATTTATAGACTTCCATTTCTCCTTTACCTTTTTCAGCGAGGATATCGACTATGCCCATTTCAAATAATTCTTCTGCAGTGTACAGCTTACCGCTGAGAATAATTTTTTCAGCCAGGGAAGTGCCCACCTTTCTAGATAGCAATGAATAGGCCCCCATACCTGGGAACAGATTAAACAAAACTTCGGGCAATCCCATTTTTACGCCTTTTTCTGCAATCACCACATTACTGGCCAAGGCTGCTTCAAATCCTCCACCAAGTGCATCACCCTGAACCAGAGCGATGGTAGTCAGCTCACAATCCAGGTGGTTCATATTTTCATGCAATATATCGATGCACTTGATTGCATAATTGAACAAACCCTCCCGATCATTTTGATCGATACAGCGTTTGAACAGGTTCAGATCTCCACCCAGATTAAATACACCATCGACATCTGAGCCAATAATAACGTAATCATATTTTTCACCCTTACTCTCGTGCATTTCTTCCTTGATAGTGCGAATATAATTGTGAAACTCAGATAGCAGCCTGGGAGTAAAACAAGGTCTTGGTTCGCTTTTCATCAAACACCAGGAAATTTTGTATTTGCTATCGTAATGGATCCTTAGGTGCTTTTCCGGTGCTTCGCTAGGTAGGAAATGAGTTGATTGATTTAATAGTGCTACGTTGCTCATCTTTCTCTCCGGTTATCTTCTTTATTTTGATCTCAAATTTTGCATCGAGATTTTCTTTGAAATCATTCGATTATGTGGCGCCTGAGTAGGAGTCGTGAACTGCCGTTTTTGGCACCTTCCCGAAATTGCCTCCGGGTCCTTTGTAGGGATCTAATTTAACGGATAGAATTTTGAATGCAAGCGAACTGTGAACAGGGTCACATTTTTAGTATGAGAAGTCACTCGAAGTTAATCGAGTATATTATTGAAATTACTTGATTAATTTATAAATAAAAATTTAAAAAAAAATTCAAAAAAAGTACTAAAAATGCCCTAAAAGCGGCTAAATTGCCTTAATAAGATGCCTGAAGTCATTGATTTGATGGCAATAATTTTTAGATATCAGGCATTTTTTCGTTTTTATCCGCCACTGATGGGCTAAGGTAATTGACGGTTATTTTTACTACAGTGAGGGGCCAAAAAGAGGTTTAATCCTGCTCTTCAATCCATGCCATTTGAATCGCTTCCAGTATTTTTTCACTCGACCTTTCTGGTTCATCGTCGAAGTCATCCAGTGCACACACCCACGCGTGCAAATCGGTAAATCGGATATATTGTGGGTCGACATCGTCATGAATTTCCGATAATTCGATGGCTAATTCCAGCGTATCTGTCCATTTTAAACTCATACCAAAAACCTCTATTTCAATTCACGATCAATGAATTTCCGACACCATGTTAATCGTGTATTTAGGTATCTCAATGACTAGTGGCTCGTCACCCACAATCGCCTGACAACTCAGTCTCGAATCCATATCGAGCCCCCAGGCCTTGTCAAGGTAATCGTCCTCATCTTCACTCGATTCTTCCAGAGAATCGATACCTTCACGAACATAAACATGACAGGTCGTGCAGGCGCATGATTTTTCACAGGCATGTTCAATTTCGATACCGTTACTGAGCAGGGCATCACACAGGCTAATACCGGGTTCTACTTTGACGACAGCGCCCTCGGGACAGATTTCCTCGTGTGGCAGAATGATTATTTCGGGCATATTAGTTCTCTATCCATGTCATAATTACAGATCCACCTCGTCTACCTGCTTGCCCGCGAGCATCTGCTGAACACTGGCATTCATGCGTTTAGCCACGTAGGTTTCGCTCTCATTTTCCAACGCCTTAATTGATTTTTTCAGTCTCTTCGCGCAGGCTGTATCGATCAGGACTTCCAGTTGATCCCGTGTCTGAACGATATTGCTCATCTCTGAATCACTGAGTAACAATGCGCCATCGATGGCTAAAGCGGCGTCGATAGCCTGTATGACTCGCCTGGCCGCCACCTGCTGCTCCTTGAGCAATCTTGCGGAGATATCTTCATGGGCATGATCCATCGAATCTCTTAACATGGACTCGATCTCACTGTCGGTTAAGCCGTAAGAGGGCTTAACGACGATATCTGCAGTGATACCACTGCTTGTTTCCTCGGCCGCGACCGACATGAGCCCATCGGCGTCTACCTGGTAACTGACCCTGATGCGTGCAGCACCGGCAACCATGGGCGGAAACCCGCGTAGCTCGAATCTGGCTAATGACCGACAATCGGAAACCAGCTCTCTTTCTCCCTGTAGAACATGAATTGACATCGAAGTCTGGCCGTCCTTGAAGGTCGTAAACTCCTGGGCTCTCGATACGGGAATAGGCGTGTTACGGTTTATTATTTTTTCACTCAATCCGCCCATCGTTTCAATGCAAAGCGAAAGCGGCAGCACATCGAGTAGCAGCATCTCTTCATCGGGCCGATTACCCGCCAGCACATTAGCCTGAATCGCAGCACCTATGGCTACCACCCGGTCCGGGTCCAGGTCAGCCATGGGCTTGCGTTCGAAAAACTCGCCAACCATTTGATATACCTTTGGAATCCGCGTCGAGCCACCAACCATCAGAACATCGTCGATTTGTTGTTTGCTGAGATCGGCGTCACGCAATACGCGCCGGCATGACTTCAGGGTTTTATCGATCAACGGCCGGATCAATTCAGTCATTTGTTCGCGGCTAATTTCACCCTGCCATTGGCAGCCATCGTGCCCAACATCGATTTCAGCAATATCATGATAAGTTAAATACTCCTTGGCATTCCTGGCGGCTATCAGTATTTTTCTTGCCAGTATCGCGCCAATATCTTTAAAACCGGCACGCGATATAATCCATTCGCCTAGCGCATGATCCATATCGTCACCGCCCAGAGCGCTATCGCCACCCGTGGCTAACACTTCAAACACACCCTTGTTCAAGCGCAATATAGAAATATCGAATGTGCCGCCTCCCAGGTCGTACACCGCGATGATTCCATCATTTTTCTGGTCCAGACCGTAGGCTACCGCCGCCGCGGTAGGCTCATTGAGCAAGCGGAACACATTCAATTGAGCAAGCCTGGCGGCATCCCGGGTTGCCTGGCGTTGGGCATCGTCGAAATAGGCGGGTACGGTAATTACGACGCCATACAGTTCGTCGTCCAGCGATTGTTGCGCACGCGTTGCCAGGGCCTTTAAAATTTCTGCAGAAACTTCTACCGCACTGACCAGCCCTCTGGAAGTTTGAATTCTGGGTACATTCGAATTGGTATCGGTTTCAAACCGATAGAGCATACTATCGCCCAACTGCCTGATATCTTCGATACCCCTGCCCATCAGTCTTTTTATCGAGGAAATCGTATTGAGCGGATCGCCTGTTTGCATTTGTTGCGCCGCCTGACCCACTAAAATTTTATCTTCGCCCAGGTGAACAATCGACGGGAGTAAATGCTGACCGGTACCGTCAGGCAAGGTCTTTGTCTCGCCGTTTCGTACCATGGCTACCAGTGAGTTGGTTGTACCCAGATCGATCCCGGCCGAGTAGCGGTGTTGGAGAGGGGCTGTAGAATGCCCAGGTTCAGTGATCTGTAAAAGCGCCATGTTAAGATATGTTGCTAACCCAACTCTTCTTCGAGTTCGAATTGGAATTCCATCAGTTGATCCAGCACTCGTTGGATAAACTGCATTTTACGGCAGCTCTGTCTAGCTGCATTTAACTTTCCCTGGCCGAAGCAGGATTCAAACTCATTACTGTACTCCTGATTTTTTAAACGCAGTTTTGCAGCAATTCGCTCGCAGCAATCAAGCGGACTTGGGTCAGTACGGCACTCATCCATTTCTTCCCTTATGCTGATTTGTTCCATCAGGAATTCGGTATCCGAGGTAGTTTGCGATTCATCGGACATGTCTTCACCGTTGATCTGGAGCATATAACGCGCCCTTTTGACTGGATTCAACAGAGTTTCATAAGCCTGGTTGATCCAGGCAGCCTGCTGCACCGAAAGTCGCCTTTCCCGCTCGTTGGCATTAACGAATCGGTCAGGGTGAAATATGGACTGTAAGCGTTGCTGTTCTGAGTGTAATTTCCGGGTGTCGATATCGAAGCCTAAATTCAGACCAAAAAGCGCGAAATAGTCCTGTTTCAGGTCCAGTGTCGGCATTTTGAACATCTATACTGAATTACCTTAAATAGTAAAACTTTCGCCACAACCACACTCGTCTTTGGCATTAGGATTTTTAAATTGAAAACCCTCGTTCAATCCCACGCGGGCATAATCGACTTCGGTACCATCCAGGAACACCAGGCTCTTTCGATCTACCACGATCTTGACGCCCCTGGATTCGAATACTTCGTCGTCGCTTTGTAGTTCGTCGACGAACTCGATCACATAGGCCAGGCCCGAGCAGCCCGTGGTCTTGACCCCGAGACGCAAGCCAATGCCCTTGCCTCGATTAGCAAGAAATTGCTGAACCCTTGTCGCGGCAACATCTGTCAACTCAATCGCCATTTTCTAACCTCTATCAAACCGCCACCTGGCGGATAACGGCTGGCAGCCTGTTAATCAATTCCTTCAACTTACTCACCAGTGCTTCAACTTCCTGCAAAGTGTTATTCGATCCAAAACTCACACGTACAGCATTCAATGCCAGGTTATCGTCTATACCCATCGCTTTCAATACGTGACTCGGACTGGTGACTTCGCTATGACAGGCCGAGCCACTGGACAATGCAAACCCTGCTCTGTCCAGTTCCATTAACAATGTCTCTCCGTGATAGTATGGCAATGAAAAGTAAGTAGTATTGGGCAGGCGCTCTAGCTCACGCCCAAAAATCACCACGCCAGGAATTGCTGCCAACCTGGTTTCAAGTACTTCTCTCAATTGTGTTAGATGATGACGTTTTTGTTGCATTTCAAGCGCCGCAAGTTGTGCCGCCTTACCCAGGCCAGCAATCATCGCTACATTTTCGGTGCCGGCACGACGATTTTTTTCCTGCTCGCCTCCACTAATCAGAATGTTTCCGGGGTTTTTATTTACGATCAGTGCACCTATACCCTGCGGACCCTGCATTTTATGCCCCGACAGAGTCAGGGCTCCAACCCCCAATTGCACCATATCGACTGGTATCTTGCCCACCGCCTGCGTGGCATCGGTATGCACCAGGCAAGTCTTCGGATCGACCAGCTCTCCAAGTTCTTTCACTGGTTGAATGACGCCGGTTTCGTTATTCGCGAGTATGACCGACAGCATTTGAGGATTATTTTCCTTCAATACCGACTGCGCCAGGTCCAGATCGACCTGTCCCTCCGTATTAACTTTGAGGTGGGTGACTCGGATTCCTGATTTTTCGAGCTGTACTAAGGGCTGTAATATACTGGGATGCTCGATCTCAGTGCTTACTACCGGACGCGAGTCATCAGGGTCGGCAAAACCCTTAAGCATTAAATTGTTGGCTTCAGAACCGCCGGAAGTAAAAATAACCGATTCGACCGAGCCGTTAACCAGTTCGGCTAACTGCCCTCTCGCCGTTTCTATCGCCGATCGTGCCATACGGCCTGTGCTGTGCAAACTCGATGCATTGCCAATCGGTTGACGCAGGCAGGATGAGATCGTCTCAAGCACTTCGGGATGCATCGGCGAGCTTGCATTATGATCAAAATAGGTTTGCATAGATTCTACAGCTGGTTATGCGAGTTTTGCCGCAAGTCATGGTTGCGTGACAATGCTTTGACCTCCTCGCTTTCTATCATATCCGCAAGCGAAATGGTGGTCAGATATTCCTGGATCTGATCGCTCAATTCCTCCCAGAGCTGTTCGGTCAGGCAGGGTTCATAATAAGCTGAATTCTGCCCGGCATCCTTGTTGGTCACCTTCATTTTATCGTCTACCGCATTGATTACATCCGCTATACAGACATCCTGCGGCGAATTACCGAGACTATAACCACCACCGGGCCCCCTGGTACTCACCACGAGGTTATTACGCCGCATTTTGGCAAACAATTGTTCCAGATATGACAAAGAGATGCCCTGACGTACCGAAATATCAGCCAGTGAAACTGGCCCCTGGTCGGAGTGCATAACCATGTCCAGCAGCGAAGTCACTGCATAACGACTCTTGGTGGATAAGCGCATAAGAATTACTGCCTGGTGATAATTAGTACAAGTATACAATCCTGACTAAATTGGTCAACTATTAAGATTAAAAGCTGCTTGCCTTTTGCCTGTACAGATAGCAGTCATTGTTCAGGATTTATATTTTTCGACCGAACTGAGGATTCCCCTGAGAATGTTGACTTCAGTTAGGCTCAGGTCGATTCTTTGATACAGGCGTCTCAAGCGTTGCATCAACAGCCCGGGGTTGTCCGGATCGAGAAACCGGGTCGTTACCAGCACCTGTTCAAGATGCGCGAAGTAACCTTGCAGATCACCGCTCGTAGCGATGGGTTCACTCGATTCCAGCGTCCGTGCTTCTGATCCATTATCAACCATCCGAAAGATTTCGTAACAAAGCACCTGGATCGCAGACGCGACATTGAGCGAGTTGAATTCCGGGTTGGTCGGGATACTCACGCTAAAGTGACAGAGTTGTAGCTCCTCGTTGCTCAGGCCGGAGTGTTCGGGTCCAAATACCAGGGCTACCTTCGACTGGTCACTTAAACGCCATATTTTCTGCGCCATTTGTTCTGGACTCAATTCGGGCCAGGGCATTGAACGACTACGCGCGCTGGTCGCAATCACCAGTGCGCAGTCTTTGATTGCCTGTTGCAGGCTATCCGTAGTTTTTCTCTGATCCAGGATCGCATGAGCGCCCGAGGCCCTGGCGTAAGCTATTTCACCTACCGGACACTGAGGGTTTACCATTACCAGGTTGGGAACACACATGTTGTGCATCGCTCTCGCAGCGGCTCCGATATTACCGGGGTGAGTGGTTCCTGCCATTACGATACTTATATTATCTATTTTCATGTCTTCGTTGGTTTTTTCTGTTTTCCCGATCCTGACCGAACCGAGGCTTCGAACTTTGTATGCCAGTATGGTTTAGTGATAGGGGCTCTGCTAGACTGCGCGCCACTATAATACACCCCTGGCGAGACCTGGCACCATGCAACCCATGTTGAATATTGCAGTTCGAGCGGCCCGAATCGCAGGTGATTATATCATCCGAAAATTAAATCGCTTACCGGATTTAAAGGTTGAGACCAAGGCGCGAAATGATTACGTCACCGAGGTCGACCGCCAGGCAGAAGAGCGTATTATCGACACGCTACTCAAGGCTTACCCAAACCACGGCATACTGGCAGAAGAGACTGGCGAGACCCTGGGTAGCGAGGCCTATCGTTGGATTATCGACCCGCTCGATGGCACCACCAATTTCATACATGGCTTCCCTCACTTTGCGGTATCGATCGCCTGTCAGCACGAGAGTCGGTTGGAACACGCGGTTATCTACGATCCGTTTAAACAGGAATTATTTACCGCCAGCCGTGGCGATGGCGCCACATTAAATAACCGGCGCATTCGTGTCAGTAGTATAAAATCCACCACCGGCGCTTTACTGGGAACCGGCTTTCCGTTTAGACACCATGAGCAATTGAATGCATTTCTAAAACTATTCAGCGAATTTTTTACCACAGCAACCGATATACGCCGCGCCGGTTCGGCCGCACTAGACCTTGCTTATGTTGCCGCAGGCAGGCTCGATGGTTTTTGGGAAGATGGCCTGAAAGCCTGGGACATCGCGGCCGGCGCCCTGATCATCCGCGAAGCCGGTGGCATCGTCACCGATTACAATGGCGATGAGCATTACCTTGAACTCGGACAGGTTATTGCAGGCAACCCCAAAATACTGAGTGAAATGCTAAGGAAAATACGCCAGCACACCCACCAGGGCAGTTAAAACTGGTCGATCCCACCTTTATGATAAGCCTGGCTTATACCCGCACAAGTGAAATCAAATTGAATTCCCCCCAGATTAATCTATTCTGGCTCAATCGGCGATATCTGCTTACCGTCACGCCCACATTATCGGCACTTCGCTCGCCAGGTAATCGGATAAATCAGTCAAAACATTAATAACACGACAAAACCTGAGGAAAAATCATGCCCACATTCGTACGTACAGAAAAGTGTGACGGTTGCAAGGGTCAGGATAAAACCGCCTGCGAGTATATTTGCCCCCATGACCTGATGAAACTCGATAAGGATGGGTCGGCGACCGGCCACGTCATGAAGGCGTATAACCAGGAGCCCGAGCAATGCTGGGAATGTTACTCCTGCGTCAAAATATGCCCGCAAAATGCGATCGAATGCCGACATTATGCGGATATCGTACCCTTGGGCGGCTCGGTACAACCGCTACGTGGCAGCGACTCGATCATGTGGACCATCAAATTTCGCAATGGCAACATGAAACGCTTTAAATTCCCGATCAGAACCACCCCGGAAGGTTCGATCGACCCTTATGCAGGCAAACCAGATGCGGACATGTCCAAAATCGAAGAGCCTGGTTTCTTTTGCCAGGACAAGGGTTTTCGCGCGGGTGATCCCAGCGAACTGATTTGTCTATAACCCCGGCAACTGGAGAATAATTATGGCAGGCGAATTTGGTAATCCGGAAATTGTAGAAGAATCGGTTGATATTTTGATGATTGGCGGCGGCATGGCCTGTTGCGGTGCTGCGTTTGAAATCATGCAATGGGCTAAAGATACCGATCTTAAAATTAAGCTGGTTGATAAGGCGGCGATGGACCGATCTGGTGCCGTAGCACAGGGTTTATCGGCGATTAATACTTACATAGGCCCGGACCAGGATCCAGCGGACTATACTCGCATGGTATCCAATGATTTGATGGGCATAACGCGCGATGACCTCGCTTACGACCTCGGTCGGCATGTCGATGAGTCGGTACATCTGTTCGAGGAATGGGGTTTGCCGATCTGGAAGACCGACGAAAACGGTGAACGCTTCGATGGATCGAAGGGTTTGACACCGCTTAAAGATGGTGGCAAGCCCGTACGTTCGGGCAAGTGGCAGATTATGATTAACGGCGAATCCTACAAATGGATTGTCGCCGAGGCGGCCAAGAAATCACTCGGCAGCGAAAATATCGAAGAACGAATTTTCATCGTCAAACTGATCAATGACAAAAACGATCCTGGCCGTATTGCCGGTGCCGCTGGATTTTCTGTACGCGAAAACAAGATCGTAGTGATCACTGCCAAGGTTATATTGCTGGCGGCCGGTGGCTGCGTGAATATTTTCCGTCCCCGCTCTATCGGTGAGGGCATGGGTCGTGCCTGGTACCCGGTATGGAATGCCGGTTCGACCTACGCGATGGCTGCCGAGGCTGGCGCCGAACTCACCCTGATGGAAAATCGCTTCGTCCCTACCCGCTTTAAAGACGGCTACGGCCCGGTAGGCGCCTGGTTCCTGTTATTCAAGGCAAAAGCCATCAATTCACTCGGCGAAGATTACATGGTGCGTAATGCAGAGATGCTGAACGACTACCCGCCTTACGGCCAGGCTATTGTCCCCCCGGCCTGCCTTCGCAACCATCTGATGCTGAAGGAAATGCGCGAAGGCCGCGGTCCTATCTATATGGATACCGTAACCGCGCTGGCAAATTTGCGTGAAAAGCTAAGCCCGCGTGAAGTCAAGCACCTCGAGGCCGAAGCCTGGGAAGATTTTCTCGATATGTGCATCGGGCAATGTGGAATCTGGGTCGGTGAAAATATCGAACCCGAAAAACAAATGTCTGAACTAATGCCGACCGAACCCTATCTGCTCGGTTCGCATTCGGGTTGTTGTGGTATCTGGACTTCAGGACCAACCGACCTCGGTGCGCCAACCGAAGAAACCATGGAAGGCGTACCCGATCATCTACCGTCGGGCTGGAACTGGGGCTACCGGGGGATGACAACCATAAACGGACTGTTTACCGCAGGAGACGGCGTTGGCGCGTCCGGACACAAGTTTTCGTCGGGCTCGCATGCGGAGGGTCGTATCGCCGCCAAGTCAATGGTTAAATACTGCCTGGATCACGACTATACGCCTGAACTGGACACTCCGGTGGACGACATTGTAGCCTCGATTTATCAGCCGGTAAAAACCTACCTCGAGTTTAAGGATTACTCTACCGCAATCGATGTTAATCCAAACTATATTACACCTAAGATGCTGCAGTTCAGACTGCAAAAACTCATGGATGAATATGTCGCGGGAATCTCTACTTACTACACGACCAACGCAGAAATGCTCAGGATAGCTGGTGAAAAAATGAACATGCTCAAAGAAGACGCGCTAAAGATGCGCGCAAAGGATTTGCACGAGTTGCTTCGCGCCTGGGAAAACCACCATCGCATACTGACCGCCGAAGCACATATCAAACATATCGAGTTTCGTCAAGAGTCACGTTACCCTGGTTTTTATTATCGCTCAGACAAGAATTTCATCGATGAAGAGAACTGGCATTGTTTTGTCAATTCGATTTACGACAAGGAAACCGGTGAGTGGACCTGTTTCAAGCGTGCACACAAAGACCTGGTCGACAAGTCTGTATTGTTCAAATAAGACCCGGGCGCAATATTGATAGAAGGGTCCGGGCGACTCGTTTGCCCGGCCTTTTGTTGAAAAAGCATTAGATATCAATGAGTGACGAGAAATTCGAGTTACCTTTTAATAGCCCGGTCTCACCGCTACGGCTGGAGGCCGGGGACAAACTACAATTTCGCTGCCATCGTGGGGTTTCCTGCTGGAACGAATGCTGCTCGCACGCGGATGTAACACTCGCTCCCTACGATATCATCCGCCTCAAACAAGCCATCGGATTATCCACCCGTGATTTCCTGAAAAAACACACGGTACCGTTCGAACTCGACGCTTCGGGTATGCCAGGCATTAAACTACGTACCGAAAATTCGGGCGCCTGCCTGTTCATGACCGATGATGGCTGTTCGGTTTACGAAAACCGCCCGACTGCCTGCCGTTATTACCCTTCCGGCCTGCTATCAATGCGTACCATTGGAAAAAACACCGATGAACGCCATTTTCTGTTAATCAGGGAAGACCATTGTAAAGGGCATCTCGAAGATCAAGTGCAAACAGTACAGGCGTTTCGAGAGGATCAGGGAGTCGTTGAATACGACGACTATAATCGCGAATGGTATGTGATTCTCCTGAAAAAACGCTCCTCGGGTCCGGCCATCGGCAAACCCTCAAATTTGTCATTGCAGTTATTTTTTATGGCGAGCTACGATATGGACCGCTTCCGCCGTTTTGTCACCAGTGACAGTTTCAGGAAAACCTACGAATTGAGCGATGAATTTTATGAAACTGTCGAAACCGACGATGTCGCATTGATGCAGTTTGGCTTTAAATTAATGCGTCAGGTTCTATACGGTGAAATCGAAATTCCAGAAGTCGAAGGCGCCTGGCAAAAACGCGCCGAAGAGCGCAAGGAAATACTGAAAATGCGCCGCGAGATAGAGGCCATTGAACACGAAAAAAGTCGTGAAGCAGAAATTAGTGCGGCACTGGGCGGAGACCCGGATGAACCAACCTGATATCGCCGACAGGGAGAACTGGACTATTACTGGTAGGTAAACATCAAATTGGCCAATAGCGCCGGATCCAGGCTTCCAGCCCGACGAACCACATACTGATTGGCACCCTGTTTTCGCGCCACGAGTTCCAGCGCATTCCTGATTCTGGGTTCGAGTCCAGATTTGGTACGGATGGTAATATCGAGTGTATATTTTCCATCGGCTTGCAAAGAAGCTTTTCCTGCCATATCCAATACGGCGTCCTTATCGTCGATGACAAATTCATACCTTCCCCCGGCTTTGCCAACCGATACCTCGTAATCGCCCAGATTGATATCTTCACCCGCCAGCCCCGCATCTTTCCACACCAGGGTTCCGTTCAGATCGGCCAGTTTATCCTGAACTATCAATACGCTGTCGAGGTTAAGCTGCAGCCTGCCGGCCGGTTGCATTAATACCCCCGGCATCCTGGTCAGGTCCTGTAGAGGGTATTCAATCTTGACTTGAGTCAGCTCTGTGCTGCCGGCAAGTGGTTCGTGCCTGACCTGTAGCGAACCATAAGGATTCAAAACCTGGTAACACACCCCCAGGGTAAGTAAACAGGAAAGATCGGCTTCGTATTCCAGGTCTCGTAACAAAAACTGATTTATTTCGATGCCGCCAATACGCCCGGATATCAGGCTACCCTGTGGCTGGAATATTCTGATATTGTCAGGCATTCTGACGACGCCGAGCAAATGGGCCAGGGGCATATTGATCAATAGCGCCGCCAACAGGACGAGCACGAAAAATAGCGCCGGTTTCCATAGCTTTCTCATGCGCTTAGGTTCCTGTGACAAGTACCAGGCTGCAATCGACTTCAGCCGGATTAGTGGCGACGCTGATCCTGAGATCCTTAACCGTGAGTCCTTTGTCGTTCACCCTGGCGATGAATTCGATTAAGCGGTTAAAACTAATCGCCGAATAGCGAATCCGTATTTCATCGTTGCTGATAGGGGTTATTTGCGCCAGATAGGGTTTTAACTCCAGTTCCCGTACTTCACTATCTATCAAATTAGCCAGCGAACCACTAAAAACAGGTTTTGCCGCCGATAGTCTCTTGGCAGGTAATTGACTAACGACGCTTTCCATCCAGCTGAGGTCGGCTCTACCCTGTTCCAGATCATTCTGCAAAGTTGACAACCGTTGCGTGTAAGGCTCCACCAATAATGCATGCACGGCTACGCCGAGCAAGGCAATCAGCGCAAACCCGAATACCATTTTCTCTCGCGCACTGTAACTGGAAAGTCGCTCCATCATACTGATTTCCCCGTTAGTACAAACCGGCCTGAGGTAGCCTCCGGTTTGATATCCAGATTTTCCAGCTCCACTGCCTGCCCCGCAGTTTCTATAGCCTGATATAACGCTTCTATTTCACTCAACCGGCCAGTCTTGACATCGATACTCAAACGATCTTTTTGATAGCCGATTTTATTGACTGCAATAGTGGGGTATTCGACCTTTGCCTGGGTGAATGCACTCAGTAGCCCTAGAAAATCGATATCCTGCCGGCTCGATTGATTTTGCCTTAATACCGTAATCAGCACCTTTTTCAGGTTCGCTGACGCGTTTACATTGGAAGGCAGATAGCGCTTGATCAACTCGTACTGAGTCGCCTTGATGCGCGCCAGCTCGGTTTCCATTTCATGCAGCGCCAGAGCCTTATTGTAGCCTGCCACCACGAGCATAAGAGCCAGCAGTGCGATGATCCAGCGCCAGATTTTGAAGAGCCCGAGCCAGACCGATGAAACCTGAAACCGGCGTTGTTGTAAATCGATCGATACCGCTCTATCGATCTTCAACTGATTTAAATCCAGCACCCTGTGTTCCGACGGATACCTGGTAACCTGTACATTTTCGTACCGATCCCTGTTTCGCAGGTAATAAACAATACGCCTGATTTCCTGCTCTTGTGTAATCTGGTTCAACATTGATTCGAGCATCTCCACACGGCATTTGAGTCCCTTATAATCGCCATATCGAATGATGAGACCATCGTGGCTCTCGATCACGCTCACTTCACCCGCCTGACCCGACCAGGGGCATAGAAACAGCTCCGGTACGATTCTGGAAAGGCTTAAGCCGTGGGTTTTCTGTAATTCCAGAGCGCGTTCCATAATGGTTGCTTCGACCACTGCAACAGCGACCGGATTGCTGGACTGATCGCCAAGCGCGACGTGCTGTCGCTCAACATCCTGGGCTAACTGATCTTCAATTTGATACTCGATAGACGAGAGCACCTGGCGTGAAGCCTTGGCTGGAATCTCGAACTGAGTTAAATACACGCATTGCTGGGGAATAATAAATACCACCGAACCCTGATTCTGGCTCAGGGCGCCCAACTCCTGTGCAGAACCAACACGCCAGCTGGCTGTTTTATCGCTAGCCTGAGCACCCTCGATAATCCAGCTAAAGTGATCTAGCGAGGCGTCGTGAAAGCGAACCAGTAGGGTCGGCATCAGCTTTGCCCCAGCGTTCGACTGAGAATCACCGTTTTGCCTGCGGAATCACGGTGTATCAAGGTATTGAAAAGAAGCGACTGATCCCCCAAGGTTACCTGACCATGGGCTGAAAAATAATCGGTACTGACCGACAACCCTGCCTCTTCCAGCGGTATCTGCAGCCGCTCGGTCATTTGTTGCAGGTCGGAAAATTCTTCTTCTTCCCTTGCCTCGATAAAAGCATCGGCATCGAGATTATCACCCAGTGATAGAAATATGGTTTCGGACATCGTATTCACATTCATACTGGTCGCGCCGGGCAGGACTGTAATATGGGGTTTCAGCAGTTGATAGATTTCCGGCGTCACATTTTTCACCAGCAATAGCTCACTAATATCGACCATTTCTCGATTTGCCACCCGATAGGTTTGGTAATTTTCCTCCGCACCATCGGGATACCGCACTTCAAAATCTTCATCCAGCCAGTCTAACAGAGCCGGCACAAAGGTAGTATCGACATTAAGATTATTGCATAAACGATTGAATCTGTTTAAAGATTCTTCCGAACCCAGTAAATTATTGAGATTAAATTTACCCTGTTCATCTTCCAGATAGCCGGATAAAAACCCACCCTCGATCGGTAGCCCGGGTATTCCTGTCGCCCAGTCTTCACCCAGATGATCGATACTGGACTCCTTACGATCTTTCGCCAGGAATAATCGCGCCCAGTCTTCGAGGCCCAGCGCGTAGAGCCGCGCTTTATCCATGAGCTGAATTCGTGATGTTTTCCGGATCGAAAAAGCTTCCTGGTGAGTGATCGAAACGATGATCGCACTGGCAACTAATACCACCAGTATTGCCGATAGCAAGGCTATACCCGACTGTCCTGTCGATTTATAGCACGCCATCGGGAAACTCCAGAATGCGCCTGATTTCACCGAAATCATCCAGATTGAGTATCATTATCAGCGCAATGGGTTCGCCCAGACCCCGTGTTACTTCATCCGGCCAAGTGCTAATTGGCCGTTCCTCTGCATCGATAAACTGAATTTCGAACGACTCGACAGCGGATAATATCACCGTGCTCAAAGGTTCTTCGCCTATACCCTGATCCAGCGAGCGCCAATGCCGCCTGAGCAGTTTCTTACCGACCAGTTGATACTGGACGCGTTGTAACTCACTGCGTTTATGTTGTAGTAAGTTACCCCATCCACTGCGGGTGAAACTGATGCTATTGTCGGCCAGCACAACCTGGTTTTCAGTATCGCCATACTGGTTACGGATTTTGCGCGGCGACACCTGCATCCAGTCCCGGTTAAAATAGGTCAGCGCAAATTGCAGTTCTGACAGGCGACGACCGGCTTCGCTCACCTGGTTGCCAATTTTTACCGTCTGGTTCAGACTGCTATAGGCGATACCGGCCATCACCGCGAAAATTGCAACCGCTACGAGCATTTCAAGCAGCGTGAAACCCTGATTACGATAGTGACGCATCATAACTTTGCGATAAACCCCGTCTCGCTTGCCGATATTTCATCACTATCCCCGAGGTATACGTCTACATCGATGCGGCGCATTAGAGGTTCATCAGTTTTACTGATTTTCATTTTCCATCGCCACTGCACGCCCGCCATATCGACCACGCCACTTTTATTCGACACGTTCGACCAGGTTTTTTTCGCGCGATAAAGCGCCAGCCGATTTTGCGCCACCCAGCTTGCGATCGTCTTTTCTTTTAAATGGCTGGAGCGCAGGGCTGAGTTTGCACCGCTTTCAATAACGGCGCCCATGGTGATCGCGATGAATATTAGTGCGAACATCACTTCTAACAGGGTAAACCCCTTAGGAAGATTTCGGTCCATCATCAGGATTGGGGTACGGGCCCAGTCATTAATATATTACCGAGTAAATCACCCTGGATAGTGATGCTCGCCCTGGCATCACTATCGTCGATACGCCATTCGAATGCTGACATTTCACCGCTCGAGAGGATTAATATATGCGGAGTCAAGTCGGCCTGATCAACCGCCTTGACGACATAATTTTCGACTATTAGATTTGAATTCTGGGATTCACTCAGTTTTACTTTTCGAAAAAACGACTGGTCCGCTATCACCCAGTCTTCGCCATCGTATTCGAGCACCTTAAAACCCTGGTGATGCAGGGAAATCGCGTAATTCCGGTTTTCAAATATGGCTTCCTGGTAAAGCAGGCGAATTAATTTACTGAGGTCTTTTCCGAGTACCTTGAGGTTATTTGAGTCGCTGCCCAGGTTGGTCGAAAGCAGAACAGCGCTGACGGTTATGCTTACAATGATGACGACGACGAGTATTTCAAATAGCGTAAATCCGCGTGCGCCAGAGCTCTTACTGGGTCTACGAATCAAGATTCCAGTTACCGATATCGGCAGCTTTGTCGGAACCACCTACCGTCGCGTCAGAACCCAGCGAATACACGTCATACTCACCGTTCACTCCGGGGTACTGGTATAGATACTCATTGCCCCAGGGGTCCTTGTTCAGCTTCCTGATATAACCACCCTTGCGCCAGTGCTTTAAATCACCAGAGGGCTTATTAACCAGAGAATCCAGGCCCTGTTCGGTGCTCGGGTAAACGAAGTTATCGAGCTTGTAAAGCTCAAGCGAAGATTCGAGTACGCGAATATCGCTTTTGGCCTTGCTGATGCGTGCATCGTCAACCCGACCGGTTACCTTGGGTGCGATATAGGCTGCCAGGATCGCGATAATGGTCAGGACGACAATGATTTCAATTAGGGTAAATCCTTTTTGTGGTATGTGTAGTTTCATAAATTTCTAAGCGTCCCTATGCGGGAACAACTCCAACGCCGTTGATGTTGAATTTATATCTTGTCTTTATAGAGTATTGTATAAACTCGCTCACCGAGTGCAATCGATAATGCCAGCAACGCACCGTAAAGATGGGCATCGATCACCACCAATGTGCCGATAAATTTGCTACTAGTCACATTAAAACCGCCGACCTGCTCCAATACAATTTTAGTGCTTATAGCTATTCCAAGTAACACTGCAATCAATTTGTCTCGTTGATACAGGTCGATCGCGGCGAGCATAAATATTCCATACAAAACACCTGAATAGCCAGCATACCACTGTAGTTCGGGACTGAGCAGGGTAAATAAAATGGAAATACCCAATACCAGTAGAAAATGATAAATAATCCAGCGCCTGATCGACCAGCCCGGTGAAGTAATCCCCATGCACAGTAACAGACCTAAAGCATTGAGCAGCAGGTGTGGCGTGTTGACGTGAACCCAGTGCGCCGAGAAGATCCGCCAGTACTCACCCTGCGATACCCAGTCTTGCTGATAGCGCAGGGTCTGAAAATCAGCCAGTTGCAGCAATCCCATTACCATCAGCACGACCGCGATAAATATCCACCCCGGGCCTGTCTTATTACTGGAGCAAATCATTCATGTCAAAAATAGGCAAAAGAATGGCGAGTACAATGAGCATGACGACTCCACCCATGACCAGTATCATAGCGGGTTCAAACAGGCCTACAAATAGCGCTGTGACGCCGGCAATTTCGCTTTCCTCGGCTTTGGCAGAGCGTTCCAGCATATCACCCAGCTTTCCACTCGATTCGCCATTTTCGATCAATTGCAGCACCAACGGACTGAAATAGCCCGATTGATCGAGTGCAGCTGAAATATGTTCCCCTTCCCTGACCCGGTCGGTGGCCTTAACCACCGCGTTTTTTATCGGCTGGCTCAGTATCACTTCGGTCGATATACGCATCGAGTCTACCGCCGTGACGCCGCTGGATACCAGAATACTCATGGTCCGTGTAAAACGTGCGGTATTGGTTAATCGCACCAGATACCTGACCAACGGAAGCCTCAATAGTACCCGGTCGCGTAAAAGACTGAACCAGCCAAGCTTCAATAGCCGCTGGTAGAGCACAATCAGCGCAATGATTCCAGCCAGCATATGCAAGCCGTATGCCTTGATAAAATCCGATAAGGCGATCATCCACTGGGTCAGCACGGGTAATTCCTGGTCAAAACCTTCAAACACCTGGACTATTTGAGGGACTACGAAGGTGAGCAACCCTGCGACCAGGAAGAGTGCGACAACACTGAGAAGAATCGGGTAAATCAGTGCAAGACTGGTTTTCCGCTGTAAGTCCTGGCGCGCTTCCAGGTAGTCGGCCAGTCTTTCCATCACCAGATCGAGCAATCCCGATTGCTCACCTGCATGTACCGACGCGCAATACATTTTATCGAAGATGCGCGGGTATTCTTTTAAGGCTTCGGATAAGGGATAGCCTTCCAGGACTTTGGCTCTTACCGCGAGCAATATTTTTTTCGCCTGGTTTTTCTGAGTCTGGCGCGACACCGCGTGATAGGCCGATTCCACCGGCTGCCCGGCACCGATCAGGGTGGCAATTTGACGGGTAATCAAGGCTACCGTGGCAACATTGATTCTGTCTCGCCGGGACTTTATCTGGCCGTTGAGAACACCGGTCGACACTTCATCGATCTGCAATGGCATCAGGCTCATTCCGCGTAATTGCTGCCTGGCCTGTTTCGCGGTATCAGCCTCGATTAAACCTTTCTTATTGTTGCCGTCGGCGTCGATGGCCTGGTATTCGAATGCACCCATAGCGCTACTCTGACGCGGGATTATCCCGCGTCACCCGGAGCACTTCGTTCAGTGTTGTCTCGCCCTGTATGATCTTGCGAATGCCGTCTTCTCTCAATCCAGGACTCCGGGTGCGACAATAGCGCTCTATTTTCAACTGGCTTTTAGTATCGTGGATCATCGCCGCAAGCGCTTCATCGATCTCGATCATTTCATAGATTCCAGACCGGCCTTTGTACCCGGACTGCAAACAGCGTGAACACCCCATCGCCTGGTATATCGTATCCTGTTCCCCGATACCATAATTGGCCAGTTCTTCCCTGTTTAATCTGATTTCGGTTTTACAGTGCACACAAACACGGCGTACCAGGCGCTGCGAAATCACACCCACCAAGGTCGACGACAGAAGAAACGGTTCGACCCCCATATCCTGGAGGCGCGTGATCGCACCCACCGCCGAATTGGTATGCAGGGTCGATAATACCAAGTGGCCGGTAAGACTCGCCTGTACGGCGATCTGCGCCGTTTCGCTATCGCGTATTTCACCCACCATCACCACGTCAGGGTCCTGTCGCAGTATCGCGCGCAGTCCCTTCGCGAAAGTCATATCCACTTTGGCGTTGACGGGCGTCTGGCCGATACCATCGAGGTCGTATTCAATCGGATCTTCGACCGTGAGGATATTACGTTTGGTGTCGTTCAAAGCCGTGAGCATCGCGTAAAGCGTAGTCGTCTTTCCCGAACCGGTCGGCCCGGTAACCAGGATAATACCGTGCGGTTTCTGGATCATCTGATCAACCCGATGTCGATCCGTGTCGGACATCCCGAGCTGCAATAAATCCAGTCGTCCCGCCTGCTTGTCGAGAATCCTCATCACAACGCGTTCCCCGTGACCCGAAGGCAGGGTCGAAACTCGAATATCGACCGGCCGATTGGCCACCTTGAGCGCAATTCGTCCATCCTGCGGCAAGCGTTTTTCGGCAATATCGAGTTGAGCCATAACCTTGATTCGAGAACACAGCAGGCTGGCAATCTGGCGCGGGGGTTCGAGTACCTCGCGCAATTCGCCGTCTACCCTGAAGCGAATCGACAACCGGGTTTCAAACGGCTCGATGTGAATATCGGAGGCATTTTCCTTGATTGCTTCGGTAATCAAGGCGTTGATCAGGCGAATAATCGGCGCATCGTCGTCGCTTTCGAGTAAATCCTCCGGTTCGGCCAGCTCTCGTGCAACCTCGTCGAGATTGAGTTCACCACCAATTTTCTGCGCTTCGTTAAACGAAGTTTCGCGATTCTTTTCAAAATGATGGCTCAATAATCGATTGAATTCCTGATCGTTCTCCACCGAGATACTGTCAACCAGCCCTAATAGACGTTGAGCCTCGGCAATCGCATGGACCGGTGTCTCCTTACGCGTAATCAAACTGAGCTTCCCATCCGATGAAGCCGTCCAGGCGACGACTCCGAATCGTTTGCAAAAAGAATAAGGTAGTTCGGTTGCTGCTGACATAAGATTAGAACTCTAGAAAAAAACGCATCACAAGCAGAATCGCCATTCGCCGTCGATATACATCTGGTAGTGCTTCATGGGGGTCTTCCCGTCTACTGTCTTTGTAGTATTTGATCATTGCAAGTTTCTACGCCCCTTATTCTATAGCTAGATCGGAGGGGTGTCCTCGATTTTTTCCACCTCAGGCTTGAATTTACCGGGGTTTCGAACCGACCTCGAATCCTGCTTGCGCGCCATCTGCAGAGATTCAATAAAACAGTTATCCCTATACTATCAGGCGGGTTTGCTCGATCGCTCAGAGGATCTGGATTCGAACCATTTATTAATATTGACCCGCTGGAGTAATAAGATTCCGGCTATCACCGCATAGATTCCGGGCTCAAGGTAATCAGCCTTGACTAGCCACAGAAAATGCAACACACCGAGCAGGACAATCAGGTAAGTCAGTCGATGCAATTTCTTCCAGCCCTTGCCCAGCCGTCTGACCATCGCCTGATTGGAAGTAGCTGCTAACGGGATTAGCAGCACGAAAGCACTAAACCCCAGGGTGATATAAGGGCGTTTGATAATGTCTTCCAGCATCTCGGAAAAATCGAACGAGTGATCGGCGACGAACCATATCAGGAAGTGACAAAAAGCATAAAAGAATACATAGAGCCCCAACATGCGCCTGAAACGCAGCAATAGGGTCCATCCAAACCACTGTCTCAAGGGCGAAATGGCAAGCGTGATTAACAATAAACGCAGGGTCCAGTCGCCGATATCTCGGGTAATCGTTTCAATCGGATTGGCGCCCAGATCTCCATAGAAAATTCGCCATACCAGGCTCGAAATCGGAACCAGACACAGAATAAACAGTACTGGCCTGGCAAATCTCGACCTAAGCACTTGTGACGATTCCATATTTAGGTGCCCTTAATAATTCGCTCTCAAATCCATGTCATTGTACAGGTGCGCCACTTCCTCTCCATAGCCATTGAACATCAGGGTTTTACGCTTGAATATATCACCTATGCGGCGTTCCTTTTTTTGCGACCAGCGCGGGTGATCGACGGCCGGGTTAACATTGGAGTAAAACCCATACTCGCGCGGATTCGATATATTCCAGGTCGTTTCCGGTTGTTGCTCGACAAAGTCGATGCTGACAATCGACTTGATACTCTTGAATCCATATTTCCAGGGTATCACGAGCCGAACAGGCGCACCGTTCTGATTTGGCATGGTTTTGCCATACATACCAACTGCGAGCAGGGTGAGTGGATTCGTGGCTTCGTCTAGGCGCAGCCCTTCCCGGTATGGCCAGCGTAACACACTGCGATTTTGCCCAGGCATGCGCAGTGGATCGTGCAGGGTTTTGAAGGCCACATATTTTGCCTTCGATGTCGGTTGCAACGATTTGATAATAGACTCCAGCGGCACACCCAGCCAGGGAATAACCATCGACCAGGCCTCGACACAGCGCAGACGGTAAACTCTTTCTTCGATCTCAAAGGGCCTGACCAGGTCTTCCAGCGAATATTCACCCGGTTTTTCGCATTCACCACCCACGGTAATCTTCCAGTCGTCGGTGTTAAAATCCTTTGCGTATCTGGCTGGATCGGTTTTGCCGGTACCAAACTCGTAAAAATTATTGTAACGGGTGACATCGTCTTCCGGCGTCATCTCTTCATCGAGGGTTATCACGTTTTTCCGATAGTCGCCGATACGCAGTGAAGCGCCAGCCGTCAACCACGGATTGAGCAGCAAAGTGGTACCGATCATACTTGACGCCTTCATGAATTCACGGCGCTTATGATAAATCGACTCAGGCGTAATATCCGATGCTGGAATATCCGACGCTTTTCTTATTTTAATCACAATACCTACCCTATTGAGTGGCTTACTAGACCGTTATCGGGGCAATTAGTTCTCTCTATAGAAATCGGGTTCTAACAAACGAGATCCCTAAAAGAACATCATTGCTATTCTCCTGCACCGGTTTGACCATAACTTGTTGGTCTCAAACAACTATCTATAATCGTACCAACTGTTGAAGTGATCCCTAAAATGATCAATTTCGATCGTTCGGTTCGGCAAACTGTTCACAGAATGCTCGCGCCTCGTTGGTTAGACTGAGGTCGGTGGGATAGCGCAACCTAGACACAGGTTTTTTATGGTAATGAGCCGCTTCCTGGTGTACCATTAAACCCTATTTACAGTGATTTAACCTTTAATAATCAATAAGTTACACTTATTTAGGAGACTTTAACACCTTAGAATTTGATAATCACTTGTGACCGATATACCCCTTTTTTTCAATCATTGAACCGTGGGTTGCCGGCTATGTGCCGACCACCGCTGGAGTATGACCGACCAGGGATGAAATTGCGGTGCCGATAGCAGGTCTCTCCAATTCAACGGATTCATCGCTTATCGGCATAATTTCGCCTGGCGGCTCTCGAAAAGTACAATTCATGGCAGAAAACATCAGGAGGGCTGGCAAATGTACCATCAAGATTACCCCGCCGAATCCGTCGCAGGATCGCCAGCGAGTCTGACTGCTCATGTACCCGGATTTCTATGCTGGTTTTCGATAACTATTGCATCGATATTTAATACGCAGGCTATCGCCGGTCCAGACGCCGATTTACGCCTGCTCTCTACTCAGTTAAGTCCTCCGCACGAGGCTCGCGCCATGCGCGATGAAATTCTATCGGATTTTTCCCAGCAGGTTGTGTTTCAGGCCTATTCCATGGAAAAAATTTTCCAGTTGCTGGTTCTCGCCAGGGAAAGTCAGGGAGCTCGAACCGATGTAGTAGGTGCGCTGCATGGTGATTTTGCATCGCTCTCTCAGTTCGATATTTTCAGTCCTGTGGGCCATTTGCTGGAATCGCTTGGCCCTCAGCGCTTTGTTGGAAGCCACCTTGCGCTGGGGCGGATGAAATCACCACAGCAGAAATTTATTCCATGGATGCAGGCGACTTACCTGATGGTAGCTAATCGTCGGGCACTGAAGCATCTACCGGATAATGTCGATCTCAATCATTTGAGCTACGCGCAATTGCGCGAATGGGCGGAAAACATGAGGCGGGAAGCAGGCAGGCCTAAGCTCGGTTTTCCTGCCGGTTCTGGTGGTTTAATGCATCGATTTTTCCAGGGCTATCTGTATCCGTCGTATACGGCGAGTACGGTAACCGGATTTAAAAGTGCTGAAGCCCGCCTGATGTGGCGCGAATTTCGCGAATTGTGGCTTCAGGTCAATAAACGCTCGCTCACCTATGCACGCATGGACAAAGCGCTATTGGCGGAAGAGGTTTGGGTCGCCTGGGATCATACAGCACGGCTTTCCCGTGCTCTTCAGGAGCGCCCCGAGGATTTTATTGCTTTTCCGTCACCGGTTGGACCGCGTGGCCGGGGTTTCATGCTCGTTTTGGCGGGGCTCGCCATACCGCGTGATACGGCGTCTCCCGAAACCGCGGAGTCATTAATCGAGTATTTAACCCGGACAGACACCCAGATTAAAACATTAGAGAATGTCGGCTTTTTCCCCACTGTAACTATTCCCGCCGAAACCAAGACAACCCCAGGTATTACCTCATTACAAGAAGCGGTCGCAATGCAAAGTGGCGCGCAAAATTCGGTCATGACATTATTTCCGGTCGGCTTGAAAAATGATGCCCGCGCTTTCAATCTGGCCTATATGGGTGCATTTTCCGGAATCGTATTACGAGGGCGAGACATAGCCACAGTGCTGGAAGAGCAGGCGGGAAAAATCAATCGATTACTTCGGAAAAATAATATTTCCTGCTGGCTTCCAGACCCTGAGGGGCCTCCGCCCTGCCAGGCTGATTAGCCGTGAGAAAAGCATTCATCCAGTCGTTTCTCACCATTATGATTATCATAATGGTCGTGCTCAGCGTGCAGCTAGGACAGGAAATTTACAAATGGTCGTCGTTGAAGCGACTGGAGGCTTCGATACCGCTAGCCGAGTTAGAGCAAAGTATGGCATTGTCCGATGTTATATTCAGCTTAAACCAACTGAATCGTGCGCTGGACCAGGTCTATATCGATGCGAGCGATTCTAACAATCAGGCGCTGCAAATAGCACTCGACGTCGCATTTTCGACGATGACCGAACACGATCTTGTGTCGGGACCAGGATTCGATACGGACTTATATGCCGCGCGCGAGGAACTGCGGCAAATTATCGATAAGTTGTCTGCTCAGCTGATTTCCGAAGAGGGTTTAGATGCGCATGAGTTATCGTTGCTGATTGCAAGGTATAACGAGGCGATGGCGCCATACACTCAAAGCTATTTTGAAAAAAACGAGGGCGTTCGGACTCGTTTGGCGCAACTAACCAACAAAATCTCTCAAATGAGCGATGTGGCGTTATTAACGTCCGTGTTACTGGTGGTATTGATGTTGTTCATCACATTGATCTGGTGGTTACGTCAACGCACCTCGATACAGTTAAAGCAAGTCAAGCAGGAGAAGCTCAAATCAGAGACTATCCTTCGCGCTGCACTCGATCATGCACCGGCGGGAATTTATATTAAAGATTTGGAGGGGCGCTACCTTCTGTGCAATCGTACGTTTTGCGAATGGCACAAAATTCAGTTGGAACAGCTACTTGGCAAAACCGCCCACGATCTCTTTTCACCAGAGAAAGCGAGGCTGTTTTCTGAAAAGGACGAAGAATGTCGTGAAACCAGGACGGTAATTGAGCACGAATCTGAAATTGATTTCCCGGGCGATACCTTAAAATCGGAGTATACGATCAGGTTTCCCATCTTGGGCGACGATGGAGAACTGCTGGGGACTGGCGGTATCGATGTTGACATAACGCAAAGAAAACAGGCTGAAATCGAACTGGAGGAAAGCCACAACCGGTTCATGGCGCTCGCCGATAACCTGCCCGAGTTCATTACCCTGAAAGATAAGAGCGGCGTATTCCTGTTTGTTAATAAGCGATTCGAAGAGTGGACAAATATGAAGCGTGAAGACACGGTGGGAAAATTAGTTCACGATATTTATCCCGAGGAGCAGGCCACCGAATTTCAAATACTCGATCGTAAAGTGATACGCAGTGGAAAGATTCTTAGCCGTGAAGTAGATCTCAGTTACCCGGACGGGAACACCCGTAGCGTAATCAGCACCCGTTTTCCAGTGCTCTCGACCACAGGCGAAGTACTTGGCCTGGGTACGATTAATCACGACATCACCGAGCGTAAACAACATGAAGAAGAATTAAGAATCGCCAAGGAGAAAGCGGAGGTGGCAGATCGACTAAAATCGACTTTTCTCGCAACCATGTCACACGAATTGCGAACCCCGTTAAATTCTATCATCGGCTTTACCGGCGTCCTTTTGCAAGGTTTGACCGGGGAATTAAATGACGAACAATTGAAGCAGTTGGGTATGGTAAAGATGAGTGCAAGGCATTTACTGGCACTGATCAACGATATACTGGACCTGTCTAAAATCGAGGCTGGATCGCTGGAGGCTGAGTCATTGCCATTTGATCTACAGGCTGCGGTGGACAACTCTATAGCAGTGGTTACACCGGCCGCCGAAAGTAAATCTTTAGCTGTGGTTTCGAGAATGACTGGCGAGATTGGCGTTATTTACAGTGACCGTCGCCGGGTTGAACAAATAATACTCAACCTTTTGAGTAATGCGATAAAATTTTCCGAGCAGGGTGAAGTAATAGTCGAGTGCCGCAAGGGTGATGGGAATATACTGATCGAAGTCTCGGACCAGGGGATAGGAATAAAGGAAGCTGATCTACAGCACCTGTTTAAACCATTTAGCCAACTGGATCAAAGAATTGCCGCGAGACAATACCAGGGAACCGGACTTGGGCTGGCGCTCAGTCGAAAACTGGCGCGTATTCTGGGTGGCGATTTAGAGGTTAAAAGTGACTGGGGTAAAGGAAGTGTGTTTACATTGAGCCTGCCAGCTATATTATCAGGATGAAATCGGTGGTAAGCAATAAAATTCTGATTATTGAGGATAACGAACAAAACCTCTACCTGGAGACTTATTTACTCGAAAATAGTGGTTACCAGGTGATAGCGGCGAGAGACGGGCCGGAAGCGATACAGCTGGCTGAGAGGGTTAATGCGGATATTATTTTGCTGGACATTCAGTTACCCGGGATGGATGGATTCGCAGTATTAAAAGCGATAAAAAAAATACCTCGCATTGCCGATGTACCTGTAATTGCTGTTACCTCCCACGCGATGACTGGCGACAGGGAACGAATCCTTGCAGCCGGATGTGTCGACTACATCGAAAAACCCATCGACCCGGAAATCTTTGTTGCGCAAATCGAAAAGTATTTGCCCACACGGACAGACCATGAATAGCCGAAGAAAGATTCGTGTACTCGTAGTGGACGATGACGAGCAAAATCGATATCTGCTACAGTTGTTGTTAAAGAACCGTAGTTACGCGGTAGAGGTCGCGCGCGATGGCAGCGAAGCCTTGAAGCTGGCCCGCGCCAGGGTGCCGGATTTAGTCATCAGCGATATCCTCATGCCAGTGATGGACGGGTTTAAACTATGCCAGGAATGGCGTGCAGATCCTGATCTAAAAAAGCAACCATTTATTTTCTATACAGCTACCTATACTGATCCAAAAGACGAAAAATTTGCCCTAAACCTGGGCGCTAACCGATTTATTGTCAAACCCAAGGATCCCGAAGAACTCATAGCTCTTATTGTTGAAGTGCTGGAACAGCAAGAGCGTGGGGAGTTAAGCAGCGGTTCAACGACGACCACTCAGAAACGCGTCTTATTGAAGGAGTATAACGCGGCCCTGGTGCGCAAGCTCGAAGACAAAATGCTGCAACTAAAGAAGACCCGTAGCCAACTCGAAAACAAGATTGGGGAGCTGGAATCTAGCGGACTTATTCTCGAGGAAAACAAACGCCGGTTTCGTGATTTTGCCGAGATAGCAGCCGACTGGTTTTTCGAAACCAGTAGCGATTTAAAAATACGCACTGTGTCGCAAAGATATGAGACCGTTACCGGTTTTACCGACAAGGATATAGTCGGCAAACCACTCATTGAATACCTCAGTGCGAGTAGTGCAAGTTCTCTACCGCAACCAGTCATTAGTCAACTCGAGCAAAATTTGCCGACAGACGAGTTCGAATGTGCACAAAAAACAAAAAATGGTAAGGAATTGATATTGAGATATCGTGGCAAACCTTTCTTTGACGGCGAGGATCGCTTAATTGGCTACCGATTTGTCGCTCGGGACATTACCGCCTCTTATTTATTATCTAAAAAAATATCTCACCAGGCTGCCCACGATGCACTCACGGGATTGGTAAACCGTTGGGAATTTGATCGTCGATTGCATAGATTACTCACTGGATTAGATTCTAACTCCGAGCATGTGCTTTGCTATCTCGATGTCGATCAATTCAAGATTGTCAATGATATTAGTGGCCATATCGTTGGAGACGGGGTTCTCAAACAACTGGCAAACGTGCTAGCAAAATGCGTTCGCGAAAGGGATACCCTGGCGCGACTCGGGGGAGACGAGTTTGCAATTTTAATGGAGCATTGCACGCTAGAACAGGCAACTCGGGTAGCTGAAAAAGCACGTGACGCCATTAGAAATTATCTTTTCCAATTCGATAAAAGAAAATTTGACATAACCGTGAGCATAGGTGTAGTTGATATATCTCAATTAGGCAGCAACTATTCCGATGTGCTCAGTGCCGCCGATGCCGCCTGTTATGCAGCCAAGGAACGCGGTGGTGATAGTGTTTACATTTATCAGCACGACGATGCAGATATCGAACGCCGCCATGGTGACATGAAATGGACTAATAGAATAAACCACGCGCTGAACAACGATCGATTTATACTTTATGCGCAAACTATCGTCCCCGTCATAGAGTCCGAGAGGGAGGACAAACGATACGAAATATTGATTCGCATGATCGACCAGGAAGGTGAACTGGTGCTACCCGGACATTTTTTACCCGCAGCCGAAAAGTATAATTTGATGCAGAAAATAGACCGCTGGGTCATTGAAACGCTGTTTAGCTGGTTAGCGCACGATTCAGAGCAGCCTGGACGGAAACCGATATTTTCAATTAATTTATCCGGAAATTCACTCGGTAATAACGAATTATTATCGTATTTGCTCGATCAATTTTCTCACCGTATCGATCCTCGACAAATTTGTTTTGAGATAACAGAAACGTTAGCCGTAGAAAATTATTTTCAGGCGAATGATTTTATTGCCAGGTTAAGAAAACTGGGTTGCCAGTTTGCCATTGACGATTTCGGTAGTGGTGTCTGTTCGTTTGCCTATTTGATCGAGCTCGAATTTGACTACGTCAAGATTGATGGAATATTTATACGGGATATCTGTGAGAATCCGATTAAAAAGGCGGTGGTAAAGTCAATCAATGAAATAGGTCACGTAATGGGTAAAAAAACCGTTGCCGAGTATGTCGAAAGTGACCCAATTCGGCAAGTCATCGAGGAAATTGGCGTTGATTATGCGCAAGGTTACGCTATTGGATGCCCGCAGCCTTTAAGCGAAATTTCCAGCTCCAATCTAGGGAACCTCTGAATAATTCATCCATGAATTCTCAGAGGACGACAAACGAAAAATGTGATTTTCATTTGTCTCACAAAATCAATGCCTTAGCGGCATTAGAATTACTGTAGCCATTTCCTTGCGTTCCTGAACATGCGCATCCAGGGTCCATACTCTCCCCAATCGGGTGACTGCCAGGAATTCTGTACGCTACGAAAGATGCGCTCCGGGTGCGGCATCAGAATCGTAAATCGACCGTCTTCATTGGTGAACCCGTTTAATCCAAGTGCCGATCCATTGGGATTAATCGGGTAGATTTCGCTCGCCTCGCCGTCCGCGTCGACATAACGAAGACAGGCATGGTGATGATCCAGTAACGTCTGGTTACTGCACTGCCGCTCCTCCACCCGGCCCTCGCCGTGAGCGACGACCACCGGCATCCTCGAGCCGTGCATTTCATTGAGGAATAGCGATGGCGATTCGAGTACTTCGGCCATGACCACCCTGGCTTCAAACTGTTCAGACTTGTTTCGTACAAATCGTGGCCAGTTCGACGCGCCCGGTATCAACTGATGAAGATTCGACATCATTTGGCAACCATTGCATATACCGAGACCAAAACTGTTATCTCGATCGAAAAATGCGGCAAATTCATCATAGGTGCGTGGGTTGTACAATATCGATTTGGCCCAGCCTTCCCCGGCGCCGAGCACATCGCCGTAGGAAAATCCGCCGCAAGCTGCTATGCCCTGAAACTCGGCCAGGCTGGTGCGTCCTTCCAGGATATCGCTCATGTGCACATCGAAGGGAATGAACCCGGCCCGCTCGAAAGCAGCCGCCATTTCTACCTGACCGTTAACGCCCTGTTCGCGCAAAATAGCGATGCGCGGCCTGTTATCACCAATAAATGGGGCAGCAACATCGTCGCGCGGGTCGAAGCTTAAATTCGAAAACAGCGTTGGTTTTTGATTGTTCAGGAGCAAATCGTACTCCTGCTGCACACAGTCGGGGTTGTCGCGCAGCATCTGCATCTGATACGAGGTTTCTGACCAGGCGCGCCTGAGAGAAATAATGGACTCGCTCAAAACCGTATTATCGCGATGCCTGATCACCAGGGCCTCGGACCCGGCAGGCTGACCAATCGAATGACTGATATCGGCGAGGCCAAAACGACCCAGCACTTCGTACACACGCCCGAGCTGAGATTGCGACACCTGGATCACGGCGCCGAGCTCTTCGGCGAACAGTATCGACATCGGTATTTCGCCGAGACCCGATATATCGCAATCGAGGCCGCTGCGTCCTGCGAAAGCCATCTCGCAAAGTGTCGTTACCAGGCCACCGTCGGAACGGTCGTGGTAAGCCAGAATCGCATCCTGCTCGATCAATTTCTGTATCGCGCCAAAGAATGACTTGAATAAGGCGATGTCGTCCATATCGGGGCCGATATCGCCGGTTTGCCGGTATACCTGCGCCAGGGCCGACGCACCGAGGCGATTTTGACCGTAACCCAGATCGATCAATATGAGCGTCGAACCCTCATCGCAGGGTTTGATGTCGGGCGTAATCACTTTGCGCACATCGGGCACCGGCGCGAAGGCCGATATAATCACCGACAGCGGCGCGGTCACCGTCTTGGTTTTTTTTCCATCCTGCCAGGTCGTCTTCATCGACAAGGAATCCTTACCCACTGGAATGGTGATACCCAGCTGTGGGCAGACCTCCATACCCAGCGTGTGAACCGTATCGAACAGGCGCGCGTCTTCGCCATCGTGGCCTGCCGCGGCCATCCAGTTGGCCGACAAAACCGTGCGTGACAGGTCGCCGACCCAGGCCGAAGCCATATTAGTCAGGGCTTCGCCTAGCGCCATGCGGCCAGAGGCTGGTGCATCGAGAATCGCGAGCGGCGTCCTTTCGCCCATGCTCATAACCTCACCGCTATATCCCTGGTAATCGGTGAGCGTAACCGAAGCATCGGCTACCGGTACCTGCCAGGGGCCGACCATTTGATCGCGCGCAATCAGACCACCGACCGAGCGATCCCCAATACTGATGAGGAAAGTCTTGTCGGCTACCGCAGGCAATTTCAATACGCGGTAGAGCGCTTCCCTGATTTCGATGCCACTGGTATCGAAGGGTTTCTGTGAAACCGCTACACGTTTCGCATCTCGATGCATCTTCGGTGCTTTGCCGAGCAGGATTTCCAGCGGCAGATCGACCGGTAAATTATCGAAATGAGGGTCTCTTAGGCGCAAAACTTTTTCCTCGGTTGCCTTGCCGAGTACTGCATAGATGCACCGTTCGCGCTGACACAGGCGGAGAAAGTCATCCAGACGCTCATCTGCAATCGCCAGTACATAGCGTTCCTGGCTTTCGTTGCACCAGATTTCCATCGGCGACATGCCCGCTTCATCGTTAGGCACCGCACGCAAATCCAGCTCGGCTCCGCGCCCGGCATCGTTCACCAGTTCCGGCAAGGCGTTCGACAGTCCGCCTGCGCCGACATCATGAATCGACAGGATCGGATTGTTTGCACCCTGCGCAAAACAACGGTCGATCACTTCCTGCACGCGTCGCTCCATTTCTGGATTTCCGCGTTGTACCGAGGCGAAATCAAGATTCTCACTACTGCTGCCACTGGCCATAGACGAGGCTGCCCCACCACCGAGTCCAATCAACATAGCGGGGCCACCGAGCACCAGGATATTTGCGCCGGGAGGAATATCTTTCTTGTCTATGTGTTCGCGTCGAATCGAACCGACGCCACCGGCGACCATGATCGGCTTGTGGTAGCCGCGAATTTCTGTCCCGTTTGCGGTTTTTACCACCTGCTCGTAGGTACGGAAAATGCCGCAGGTATTCGGGCGGCCAAATTCATTGTTAAACGACGCGGCGCCAATCGGCCCCTCGATCATGATATCGAGAGCCGACACGATTCGTCCGGGTTTACCTCTATCCTGCTCCCAGGGTTGTTCAAATCCTGGAATTTTCAAATTAGAAACCAGAAACCCGCACAGCCCTGCTTTGGGTTTAGATCCGATTCCCGTCGCACCTTCGTCGCGTATTTCACCCCCCGAACCGGTCGCAGCGCCGGGAAACGGCGATATCGCGGTTGGATGATTGTGGGTTTCGACTTTCATCAAGATGTCGAGTTGTGCATCTTCGTAACGGTAATCGCCCTGTTCGCTCGATGGCGCCAGTTTGCGGCCGGCAAACCCCTCGATCACCGCTGAATTGTCATGGTATGCGGACAGGATACCCGCGCTACGCATCGCATAGGTGTTCTTGATCATCTGGAACAGAGAGACATCCTGATCCTCACCGTCGATAGTCCAGCTGGCGTTAAATATCTTGTGGCGGCAATGCTCGGAATTCGCCTGCGCGAACATCATCAATTCGACATCGGTCGGGTTGCGCCGCAAACCCGTGTAGGCATCGGCCAGATATTCAATTTCATCTTCAGACAAAGCAAGCCCAAGTTCCAGGTTAGCCTGGGTCAACGCGCCGTGCCCCTGATTTATCACATCGATCATCGCCAGGGGGCGGGGATCGTGATTCTGAAATAACATTGCACAATCCTCGAGATCCATGAAAACCGCCTCGATCATGCGGTCGTGCAATAGCGCTGCAACGGATTCCCGGGAACTACTCGAAAGACAATCCACCGTATACTGGATGCCCCTCTCCATGCGATGGATTTGAGTTAATCCGCATTGATGGGCAATATCGGTAGCCTTGCTCGCCCAGGGTGAAATAGTGCCAGGGCGTGGAAAGACGTAATAATCAGCACCAGCAGTATCACTTTGACTGGTGGCCGGGCCATAGGTCAAAAGATTATCGAGAATACTATTTTCTGCTTCACTCAATGCTGACGAGGTATCAACCAGGTGGATAAAGCGGCTACTGAGTCCTCGAATTTCGAAGCCCTGTTTGCTGAACTGTTGTCTTAATTTCTGGAGCCTGAAATCGGATAACGCCGGACTACCGGGAAGACATAGCATATTGATTTGTTTCGCAAACAGGGGCGGATAAAAGAGCGCAAATAATAACGGAAAAGCTGGGGCGCTCCAACACTATCGCCAATTGCTCGTGTGACTGATACTCGACCTGAGATCTCAAAAAGATTATGCTGGTTCGTCGAGTCGGGGTGGATTTCCATTTGATTGGTAATATTTTGATATCAAGTCAACCGGTCCCCCTTGTCCTCAGTACGTTTATTCAACAGCTGGCATTACTTATAGTGCACCATCGACTGGAAGCCCAATTAAATAGTTTAGCCAACTATGCGCAGTGCCTGAGCCGCGACCGTGAAAATGCTCGCGACCTGGTCCAAAGTTGCGTAGTAAAAGCACTGGCAGCTAAAAGAGTTCCGTCTGATCAGGGTGCTTATAGATCCTGGTTGCACAAAATCCTCAGGAATATTTTCCTCGACAATCTGCGCAAAAAGGCAACCGATGACAATATCCTACACGATTTGATGGAAAGATCTGAATTCGATGGGAATAACCAGCAAGAATCGTGCGTTTATACCCTTGAGCAAAGAAAAATCAATATCTTGGCGGTTCATGAAGGTTTGGAGAAGTTGAATGTTAGTCAGCGGGAAATTCTGGTATTGGTCGATATGGCCGGTTTCAGCTATAGTGAAGCTGCTGATATCCTGCAGTTGCCAATAGGTACGATTATGAGCAGGCTTAGTCGATCCCGGAATGCGCTATTACGGGAAATGGATGGATTAAATACAGGGCCGGTTGCTGTAGCCGCCACGGGAAAGAGTAAATGAATGCTCGTTATAAGCTGGAAACGCTGAACGCCTACGTAGACGGTGAACTTTCCGCGCGAGAGGTTGCGGAAGTTGCCAATGCTATTGCGACGAATCCCGAATTAGCCCGACAGGCGGCAACCCTGAGCTCTCTCAAGGCGACCCTGGCTTCCACCAGTTGTGACAGGCTGGAACCACTCGATATGGATTTTACGCTCAAGCAAAAGTCACGACTCCGCTGGGTAGCCGCTTTTGCCGGCCTTATCATAACGGGTGCCGTATTAGCAGTATTGTTTCTGAATAACGCCTCATTGCTACCCAACCAGGGGTTGGAACTGGCAGAGCAGGCGCACAGGAGTTGGCTGGAGGAAGAATTGGCACCTATGGAACCAGGTCTACATCAGGCTTCGGCCCTGGATCTCGATCGTCTTCAAATTGACGCCTATGTGCCGGACTTGTCTGAGGTCAATCTGACGTTTAGCGGCGTACGTAAAATTTCCTCTGGAAAATCAAGGGGCATGCATATTGGCTACCGGGGCCCGAGTGGATGTATGGTCAGTCTGGTAGTTTTAAATAACACGGTCGGATTATCTTACGAGTTGACATATTTCGAGAGGCGGGGGCATTTGCTATATGGCTGGCAGGTAAAACGAACGGGGTTTTACTTACTGGCCTACAAAATGGATCCGGCGAGGCTCTCTGAAGTGGCACGAGTAGTCAACAAGCTGACCCGGGAGAGATTGCCTCTCGATCCCGATTCAATCATCGCTCTCAATGAGGCTCGATCCGGGAGTAAACCCTGCCTTGCCTGATGCTGCTGGCACCTCAAGCCCCCTCTAAAAACTAATATCTCTTAAATTCCAACCGACAAAGGGAATAAAACCACCTGCTCCATCGTTCTATTAATGTACCTGCTAAAGAGGGTAAAAGCCGGGTACGGGTGCCTGTGGGTAGAGAATCTCTAGATAAATAGCCTCCAGGCGTAAATTTGATGGGCTAAATAATAATTGTGGGGGTCAGAATGGTCTATACAAAAAAACATCCCGCCTTGCTAATCATGGGCATTCTTTTCGTAGCAATTGCCTACATGGCCGATTCCGGGGCTATGGCTGGCTTAATCGATTATCTCAGTGCTAAAAAATATGTCGGTGAAATGGTTGCCATGGGCTATGCCTTCGGTGCAGTAGGAGCCCTCGTGGGTCTCTGGCATCTGGCAGGCAGTCATAAAGAAGGTAATCTTGACTACTTTTTGTCGGCGATCGCCGGTGGATTTTTCATCCTGCTGGTCGCGATGTTGATACGTTGGTATCTGGCGCCACTAGTCGCGGTAATCAGCAAGGGTATTGGACCCGTCATGGGTGCGAAGTACCTGCATCAGGTGCTGGGGCTCAACTACATTGTACTGGGTATTCTCGCCGGTATCATTATCGTTAACGTGTTCAGGATTCCCGCATGGGCTGAAAACGGAATTCGTCTGTCTCGCCTCGGCCTGAAAACCGGTGTTATTCTGCTCGGCACTCTGTACAGCCTGGCTGAGCTCCAATCACTTGGAAAGCTATCAGCGATAATGGTCGGTATCTTCGTGCTCGGTTCCGTTGGTCTGGTATTGATACTGGGACGGATGCGCAATATTCCAAACTCGATGGCTGGCGTACTTTCAGCCGGCATGGGTGTCTGCGGTGTGTCCGCCGCGGTGGCTACGGCGCCGGTAGTGCAGGCCAAGGCTGTTGAGATTGCCTACACCATTGGTACCATCCTCATCTGGGGTGTCGGCTGTATGTTCCTGTTCCCGATTGTCGGGCATTTGCTGGATCTGGGTCACATTCAATTCGGTGCCTGGGCAGGAACCGGGATTCTGAATTCAGCACAGGTCGCCGGAGCGGCACTGGCTTATCAGCCAGACGGCATCGAGACATTGAAAGTTGCCGAGATATTTAATATTACCCGCGTGCTGTTCCTGCCAATCATCGTGCTCTGGCTGGCTATCTGGTATATCAGGGTGGAGGGAGAAGAAAACGTAGAAAAAGTTAATGTCGTCACCGTGATAATTGAGAAATTTCCGATATTCGTATTAGGCTTTATCTTGATGTTTGCTTTGTCATCAACTGGTGTTTTCGCTCCAGCCCAGCACTATAAGGGCAAATATTTTGACAATGATATCGCGCAATCAAAGTTGCTCAATGACGAGCAGGTGGCAACGATTAGCGCTGAAACCGGCAAACTGCAACGGGAAGATCGCAAAGAGGCTCTGGCACGCACGCTCGAGAACAGAAAGATAATGAGTATCGACGACGAAACCATTCTTCGTGGTATCTTTAATGCCAATATACTCTCCAAGAGCGCCAATAAGGTGATAAAGACTGCTACCAGGGCTGTTCGACATACCGCCCCGATGATCGACAAGTTCCGCCAGTGGATCACACTACTGTTTGCCTTCGGTTTGACCGGACTCGGTATGCAGATCACCTTCGGGGCAATGAAACAGGCGGGTGGACAACCTCTTGTAATCGGTGGCATAGTAGGTACCGTGAAAGCGGTGCTATCGCTGATTGTCATACTATTGTTCGTACGAGAAACTATTTAGCAGGAGAAAATTAAAATGAATGAACAACAACATGACTCCAAGGACACTGACCCGCAGAAAGATTCTGGTGCCGGTTTCGATCGTGGCTCGGCACTGTCAATTTTCCAAAGTGACCGAGCTGAAGACTTCCTGGCACTATTTTTTGCGTTGCTGGTAGCCCTTGGCGTATACATACTGGTCTAATTAATATTCGCAGACCACACACTCAAACCTGGCGACCCCTCCCCCCGGTCGCCAGGTTTGTTTTTTCAAAACCTCTGATAGCCTATCAAACGGAAAGGCGCACTTCTATTTACACCCTATGAATGTAACAAATGTTCTTGTTGCCAGCCACGGCACTCCTGGTGCCCTTATGGCAGAACAGGCGGCGATCGATCTGTGCCAGGAAAATGGTGCAACACTTCACCATTTACTTGTGGTGCCAGATTTCTGGAAAGGCATGATGGGGGATGACTGGTTAAACAATGCCATAACCCGGATTCGCTTTGGTGACTATGTCGAAAACCAGTTAGCTCGAGATGCGGCTATTGAAACGGAACGTATGGCGGAAATATGCAAACCGGCAGGTATTTCCTGTTCGAGTACAGTTCGCCTCGGCAAACCCGCCGTCTGCCTGATTAGCGCTGCTGAACAGGAGAACTTCGACATCGTGGTCATTGGCTCTCCTCGACCCAGGGGGACTCCAGGCTACCGATCGCGCATGGGCCTGGAACTACTCGCCCGCTCGCTGACAATACCACTGTTAACTGTTCCACATCCACAACGATGACCGATGAAAGTACCGAAAATAACGAAGACGCTGCGTGGGTAACCATCGAGACACCATTTGGCAGCGCAGAATTACGTGCTTTTCTGGACGACGTAGAACGGCTGTACCGAATTAATTCTATGCTGGAATTTGAAGAATGGCAGCAAACTGGCGATCGGCAATATCGGCTTAAAGCAAAAAATTTAAGCAATGGCAAGCAACTGGAAACCGATCTTGACGTTGAATTAACTGCCGATGGCATCACGGTGCGTTACAACGAAGGCCTTCGCACATCTACCAGTTTCCGCGTCGACGACGAAGTTGGTGGCTGTGCAAAACTGGTTGTCACCGACGACTATTCTGGCTGTTCATTTACCGAACGCGAATCGAGAATTGACGAGGTTGATAAAAGCCTGGTGTACTGGGGTAACAGTCTGTACCGCTACCTGCATCAATGGAAACGCTGGTCCTGGTTACCCGGCTGGAAACTTTATATGCGTAAAATCTGGCAGCCGATGAAACCTATGGCCCGTCGCATTACCTTTATTCTAATTATGATTACGCTTGTTGAATTTGTGTTCTTCCTGATGGTGTTTACCATCTTCTGGTTAGAACTGGATAAGTACATCAACTAGGGAACCTCTGATCAAGTCTGGGCCAGAACCTGGAATAATACCGGACTCGATCAAACCAGATTTGCTGTAAAACAAAACAATTGGTTATAATAGACCTTCCTGGGGACGACCTGGCTTCGACGTGGGTCGCGAAACCTGAGGTGCATGTCGAGAATGTAGAATATCTCGTTAAATCTTCTGCACACTATAGTTGCAAACAACGACAACTACGCACTCGCCGCTTAATAACCGGTAGATTGCTGTCTGACTGGAGCCGTGTCTATGCGTCCAGGTTCTTCATTGAACAATCAGGCATCGCTCTCATAGAATCGTGATGGATACTCGTTCGGGGTTGAAGCACTAAACAAGTACCGAAATCGCTGTCTGTTTTCCCCGTCCGGCGGGTAGCTGACAGTTAAATTAAGGTCGGAATAAGCATGTAGAGCCAATGGCAGAGGGCTTGCGGACGCGGGTTCGATTCCCGCCGTCTCCACCATTTCACTATCTTAAGCCGTCCTAGGTATTCCTAAGGCGGCTTTTTTATTGCTATTATTCAATCACTTACACAAAATTATCTTCCTGTAAAAGCCTAATGCTTTCCTTGACAACCGGAGTCATTTGGGGGCAACATTGGGGGCAACTACCAAACCACATTATGGAGTTGCCCCCAAATGCCATTAACTGACACTGCAATCAAAAACGCCAAACCAGGTGATAAACCCAGAAAGCTATACGATAGCGGAGGATTGTATCTTGAAGTTTCACCAAAAGGCGGCAAATGGTGGCGACTAAAATGTCGCTTCTACGGAAAAGAAAAACGATTGTCTCTTGGCGATTATTCAGATATTTCTTTGAAATATGCCCGTGATCGTC
>JADFMY010000031.1 GCA_022563685.1 Pseudomonadota bacterium
TCGAGGACGCTGGGACGCGGATAGACGGGAAGGCGGTCGAGACGTGGGTTGCCGCTCAGGGGGGTGGGTTCGATCTCGATGCCGACGACCCTGATATCGGGGCCGATGCTTCGTTATCGATTCACCTGTGTCATAGTCCGATGCGCGAGTGCCAGGTGTTGCACGATCAACTGCTCGCCATGCTGGATCGCGATCCAGAGTTAAGCACGGAAGATATACTGGTCATGATGCCCGAAATCGGCCGCTACGCGCCCTATATCGAGGCGGTATTTGGGGAAAATGAAAACCAGACGCGCCCCTCGTTGCGCTGGAATCTGTCTGACATTACGCTCGCCGATGAACACCCGTTGGTGTTGAGCTTTGTGCAACTACTCAAGTTACCGGGTAGTCGATTTAAATATTCGGAGATCATTGCTTATCTGGAGATAGAGGAAATTCGGCACCGTTTCGATATCGATGAAACCGCGCTCGAGGACATACGTTCGATGCTTGAGGAAACTCGCGTGCGCTGGGGTATCGATGGAGCGCATAAAGCTGCGCTCGATCTGCCACCAACCCCGGAGAATACCTGGCAACAGGCCCGCCAGCGTATTTTTGCTGGTTACGCACTCACCGACGACGAATACTGGGACGGCATAGCCCCCCTGCACGGTGTCGAAGGCGAGCGCGCCCAAAATCTCGGTAAATTCTGGTTCCTGTTCGAGCGGCTTTTATTCTGGCGCGAACAGTTAAACCTGCCCTGCCGGGCCCAGGAGTGGCAATCCCGCCTGAACCGCCTGCTCGAAGACCTGTTTGTCGAACGAGATCCCCGCGTCGGCCGCCTGCAACAAATTCGTGACGCCATCAGCGAACTGTCTCTGGCCGGTGACAGTATTATTTCCCCGGCTTTGTTAATCCACTGGATGGAGCAACAGCTCGCCCGGCAGGAAACCCGGGGGCGTTTATTCTCAGGCGGGATCACCTTTTGCGGCATGCGCCCAATGCGCAGTCTGCCGTTTCGGGTGATCTGTCTACTCGGTATGAATGAGAATGCCTTCCCGCGTCGCGAAAACCCGGTCGAGTTCGACTTGATGGCTAGAAAATGGCAACCCGGTGACCCATTAAAATCTGACGAAGACCGTTACCTGATGCTCGAAACCCTGCTATGCGCACGCCAGGCTCTGTATATCAGCTATTGCGGGCGCAGCCTGAAGGACAACAGCCACTGTCAGCCCTCGGTACTGGTGCAGCAATTAATCGATTTTATCGACGCCCGGTTTGAACGTAGTAGCAGACAAGAGCCGCGCCTCAGCGATGAAATTACCACGGTACATCCGATGCAAACCTTCGCCACCAGAAACTTTAGCCCTTACGCCCTAAGTTATGATAGCTACTGGTGTTCGATCGCTAATGAAATGCGTATGCCTGCTGCACAGCAACCTGGTTCGACCTGGCCAACACAGGCACTGGCGTCCGCCGCGGACCAGGCCCTGGATATAAATCTGGGGCAATTGCGCCGTTTTCTACAGCACCCGATCAAGTACTTTTTTAACCAGCGGCTGAATCTTTGGTTAGCAGAACAGCAAATCGACGATGATGAAGAGCTTTTCTCACTCGAAGGTCTCGACAAATGGCGTGTCAGGCAACGTCTGGCTGAAGACTTTCTCGTGCGCGGGGAAACCCGGCCAGAAGTATTACAGGCCGAAGGTGCGCTGCCCCACGGTCATGCCGCAGTCGTGGTGTTTGAACAGGCCACCGAGGAGATGGGAGGCCTGTTATCGCGGCTGGAAGAGTTCCGTGGTATTACCAGCGAGGCGCGCGCTTTCGAGCATCAATTCGAAGCGCACGGCCGCCTGAGCGGACGCATAGGCCAATATTATCCAGGCAGGGGTTTAATGCACTTCGCTACCGCTTCTTTGCAGGGGAAATACCTGCTTTCGCTTTGGCTGGACCACCTGGCGCTTTGCGCCAGTAACCAGCTCGAAGCTGATGAAACCAGCTCGCTGATCTGGCTCGACGGCTTTCTACGGTTCGATCGACTCGAGGCCGGCGATGCGCGGGAACAGTTACTGGATTACCTGGCCCTGTATCGAACCGGTCTGGACCACCCGCTGCCGGTATTCCCGGGGGCGAGTTACGTCTGGTCGCTTGATGGGAGTCTTAGTAAGGCGCTCAAGAAATGGCATGGCGACGACTTCCGCGATATTCCTGGCGATAAGCATGACGCCTACGTGCAACTCGCTTTGCGAAACGCGGTCGAGGTCCCAATTCCAGGACCCGAATTCGAAACCTTTGCCAAACGAATTTACGCCCGCGCACACCAGAGCACTATCGAGTCATGAGTGCCCAGAACCCGGTCATTCTCGATGCGCCGACCACCTTGCGGGTCGGCCTCGATGGCATCAAACTCATCGAAGCCAGCGCTGGCACCGGCAAGACCTATACCATCGCGAACCTGTACCTGCGCCATATTCTTGCAGGACGAGAGCCCGGCGAATTACTGGTGGTCACCTTTACCAATGCCGCGACCGAGGAATTACGCGGCCGAATCCGCGCCCGCTTGCACGATGCACTGTTATTGCTGCAACACCCCGCTGCGAGCAACGATCAATTTCTGAGCCTGTTATTGTCGCAGTGGCAAAGTCTCGACAGCGAAACACAAAGGCTGCAGATGCGCCGATTGCAACTGGCCTTGCGCTGTATGGACGAAGCGGCTATCGATACGATTCATGCCTTTTGCCAACGCGCACTCACCGACCATGCCTTCCACAGCGGCCAGACCTTCGAGGTCACGTTGCTCGAAGATGACCGGCTGCTATGGGAGGAAGCACTGAAAGACTGGTGGCGCAGACGAAGCTATACGCTCGCTAGCACCGACTGGCATCTTTTTAAAACCTGCCTGAAAGATTTACCGGCACTGTTGAAATGGCAGGACCAAATCAGAGCGCATCCTACCCACACTTTACTACCCAGGGAACCTGAAGATTTATCGGCGCTATTTCGTGTCTGGCGCGAGCACGACCAGGAAATGCAGGCGCTGGCATCACAATGGAAACAGCAAAGGGACGAAATACTGGAAACCTTGCAGCAATCGCCAGCGCTTAGCCGTGCTGCTACTACTCCCTACCATCCCGACAAGCTCCCAGGGCTCATCGAGCAGTGGGATCATTATTTCAACTCGGATCAATTGCTGGAAATACCCGTGTCACTAGAGTACCTGTCGAGTGCCTGTCTGGTCGAAAAATCAACCCGGGCAAAGCGTGGTTCGGACTCGAGGCTGGAAAGCGGCTTTTTTCTCGCACTGCAACAGGCGCTCGAACGAATCCGGGAGTTTCAAATTCGCTTCCGCGCGCGCGCATTGATCGAAGCGCACGATTTTGCAGACCAACACGTTCGTACGTTAAAACGGGAGAGTCGTACGCTTGCCTACCAGGATCAACTGACCCTGTTACTCGAAGCGTTGCAGGGCGCCAGTGGCGAGGCGCTCGGGCGGAGCCTGCGCACTCGGTTTCCGGTCGCGATGATCGACGAGTTCCAGGATACCGATGCGATTCAGTACGGCATTTTTAAACGGCTTTATTTCGACCAGGACCATACCAGCCTGATCATGATCGGCGACCCCAAGCAAGCGATCTACAGTTTCCGCGGGGGCGACATTTTTACCTACATGAAAGCCAAAAGTGAAGCTGGCGTGCAACATTATTCGCTGCAAACCAACTGGCGCTCCGAAGCGCCTTTGATCCAGGCATTGAACAGTCTGTTCGGGCGTCGGGAGGCGCCGTTTATCTACGCCGGTGCGATCGACTATGTTCCGGCATTACCCGCACCGAAAGACGACAAGGAACCGCTTTTAATCGATAATTTGGCGACCGTGCCCCTGACTATCTGGCGTATTCCGCTCGATGAACGGCAAAAACCGTATAGCAAGGCCCACGCGCATGCGCTGCTGCACGAGGCCACTGCGAATGAAATCGCGCGTTTGATTCAAGGTGGCCATGAGGGCAAGGTTAAACTCGGTAAAAACCCGCTATGCAGTGCAGATATCGCGGTGCTGGTGCGAACCAGCTACGAGGGTAATGCGCTTCGCTCGGTGCTGTTGGAAAAAGGGGTGCGGGCGGTCACCATTGGCCGCGAGTGCGTATTCGACAGTGAAGAAGCGAACGGCTTGCTGGTTTTGCTACAGGCAATCAACCACTATAGCGACCGACGACTGTTGCGCAATGCACTAGCCAGTTCCTTGCTCAGGCTGGATTACCTTGCTATCGCTGCCGTGGTCGACGACGAGATCGCCTGGCAGGAATGGCTGGAAATAATCCATGGCCTGCACCTGTTATGGCTGAACAACGGGTTTATCGTCATGTTTCAACATCTGTTGCAGGAACTGAAAATTGGCGAAAAGCTGGCGGCAACCGGCCAGGCGGACAGGCGACTGACCAACTTACTGCATATCGCCGAATTACTGCAACAACAATCTCGGGCCAGCGCAGGCCTCGATGCCTTGCTCGGCTGGTACCGGGATCAGCTTTCACAGGTCTCAACGGAAGCAGCCGAACTGCGCCTCGAAAGTGACGAAGCGCTGGTGAAGATCGTCACTATCCACCGCAGCAAGGGGCTGGAATACCCGGTGGTTTTTATCCCGTATCTGTGGGAGTGCAAACCCGTCGACGTCAGCGGTGATTCGCTGCTTCGATTTCACGACGCCGATGGAAATCTGGTCGTAGACCTGGGATCGGCCGATTTTTCTCAACACGGATACTGCGCCGAAAGGGAACGCCTGGCCGAAGATATTCGCCTGGCTTATGTCGCGACCACGCGCGCGCGCAGTAAAGTTTACCTGGCCTGGGGCGATGTCGGCGATGGGAGGATGAAGGGCCCGCCTTCGAAAACAGCTCTGGCTTATCTACTGCATCCACGGCAATCGGCCGGAGACCTGGGAGATCAATTCCCCCAGGCTTTTTCGAGGCCAGCCAGTCTGGATCACGACCTGGCCTCACTGCAAGCCTCGGCTGAAGGTACGATAGCAGTCATTGCGCTACCCCAGGCATCTGATTTCGATATCCGGAAGCCTCAAACACAGCCTGAAGAGCCGCTAGAAGTCGCTCAATTCAGCGCCCGGGCAGCCACTACCTGGCGCATCGCCAGTTTCAGCTCGTTGACACAGGATATCCACCAGGTCGCGCACGGCGGGAGTAAAAGCAGCGGCGACCCGATACTTGATTTTCCTGCCGGCAGCCATGTCGGTCTGCTGCTACACTCGTTGCTCGAACATCTGGACTTCCAGCAGGATATTCAGGCCCAGTGTCGCGAACTGCTGCCCGGCATTGCGCGACGCTATGGGTTCGAGTCAACTGAGCATCTGGCGACGATTTCAAACTGGATGGAAATCCTGGTGCAAAGTCCTCTGAACCATGGCGGCCTGACATTATCGAAGCTTTCGGGCGAGCAGCGGTTGAACGAATTATCATTCGATTTTGGCCTGGATCATCTGCATATTAGCCAGCTAAATGACTGGTTTGTAAGCCCTGGGGAGCAGCAGGTAGAACCGATCAGTGGGCGCGATTTTCGCGGCCTGATCACCGGCGTGATCGACCTGGTATTCGAATACCAGGGCAAATACTATCTCGCGGACTACAAGAGTAATTTTCTCGGCGGCAGGATCGATGACTACTCGCCGGACAGGCTAAGGCGCGCGATGGCCGATCGACGCTATGACTTGCAATACCGGCTCTATGCGGTCGCCTTACACCGATACCTGGCGCAACGTATTCCTGATTATCGATATGACCAGCATTTTGGTGGTGTCTACTACCTGTTTTTGCGTGCGATGCGCCCGCAATACGGCCCTGACTACGGTGTCTATTTCGATTTGCCCGAGTGGAGCGAACTGGAATCGCTCGACAGACTGTTGAGGTCGACGCCAGGTATGGGGGTCAGGGCATGAAATCCCTGCTTGAAGTACTCGCCAGACAAGGAGATATTTCAGGCCTGAGTTATGGTTTTGCGCGGTTTATCGCCAGGCAATCGGACTGTGACATAGATAGTCTGCTCGCCTTTAGCGCAGCCTTAGTGAGCGAAAGCAATCAACGCGGCGATGTGTGTGTTGCGCTGGAACAATATATCGATCAACCGCTGTTTAGCACAGAGCGCGTGCCGGCAGAGGTATTACCCTCGGGTGGAGAAGTACATCACTGGCAGCAAAGCCTGCTTGGCAGTCCCTGCGTGGGAGAGCCGGGTGAGGAAACACCCCTGATCCTGGATAGCCGCCGCCTTTACCTGAACCGATTCTGGCATTACGAAAACCGGGTAGCCGAGATGATTGCGATGCGCTTGCAGGTTTCGCCCGATGTCGATTCCAGCCTGTCTCAAGAGCTTGAAAACTTGTTTCCAGACACTCACCCGCAGGCACCGCTTGACGAGCAAAAACTGGCGGTGGCACTCGCGGCATCGCACCGTTTCGTGGTGATCTCGGGAGGACCGGGGACCGGGAAAACCAGCACCGTGATCAAGATACTGGCGGTCCTGCTCGGCCAGCAAGGCGATATGCGCATCAAACTGGCGGCGCCCACTGGCAAAGCCGCGGCCAGGATGATGGAGTCGATCCAGCTTCGCATCAACGATCATTCTCTCGAAACAGAAATCAGAGAATTGATGCCGCAACAGGCTAGCACCATTCATCGATTACTCGGTTACCGGAACCAGCGGTTCCAATATTGCGCTAGTAATCCATTAGCGCTTGACTGCCTGGTCGTCGACGAGGCTTCGATGATCGACCTGACGCTGATGTACCGCTTGCTAGACGCGCTCCCGGAGCAGGCACGGATTATTTTGCTGGGTGATCGCGATCAACTGGCCTCGGTGGCCGCTGGCAACGTGCTGGGCGATATTACCGGTCACGGGCGCAGCATCGGTTACTCGCAATCACAGGCCGTCCAGCTCGCTGCGCTAATCAATACATCGGTGCAGGATATTCCCATCTCGACGCACCCCAGCGCAATTGCCAATTCGATTGCACTGCTCACACGAAGTTATCGATTTAGCACGGATAGCGGCATTGGCCGGCTTGCCAGGCTGATCAATCAAGGTGCCGGTAACAAGGTAATCGAGCTCCTGCAGGAGCCGGATTCTCAGCTAAGCTGGTACCTTCCCGATGTTGATCGCCTGCAACCGGCGGCGCTGGACTGGCTGCTTGAAGCCTACCAACCGGTGGTGAGCAGTGACGATGTTGAGCTGGCACTGACTGCTTTTGAACAGTCCCAGGCTTTATGCGCGGTCCACTCAGGGCCGTTTGGAGTCGAAGAACTCAATCGGCAGGTCGAAGCCAGTATGCGTTCCCGTCACTGGATCGATGCGGGGGATAATTTTCGGGGTAAGCCGATACTGATAACCGCGAACGATTACGAACTCGAATTGTTTAATGGCGATACCGGAATCCTGTGGCCCGATGAACGCGGAAATTTACGTGCCTGTTTTCGCTCAGCGGACCAGGGTATTCGTCGCCTGTCTATTTTCGCCCTGCCCGAATATGTCACCGCCTGGGCGATGACGGTACACAAAGCGCAGGGTTCGGAATTTGACTCGGTGCTGCTGGTGTTACCGTCACAGGCAGATAGCAACGCATTAAGCAGGGAACTACTCTACACCGGCGTTACCCGTGCCCGCACTCACCTGCACCTGCACGCAAGTAATGAGGCCTTGTTAAAAGCCATTGAAAGCCTGACTCAGAGGCACTCGGGGCTAACACAAAAACTTGGCTGGTAGCGCTTGTGAGCCAGGTTTCTTATAGCCGGGATAATGCGAAGACTTCCCTGCGCCTATTGGTTTAACTCACCGGCTACCAGAAAATCCATAATTTTTAGCATGCGGTCAAAACTACCCGCCATGCCGGCCGATATCAGATATTTACCGTTCACTATTACCGCAGGTACGCCGGAGTGACCATAGCGCCTTTCGGTCTGCTTATTTTTACGGATTTGCGTATCGACCGGGAAGGAAAAATAATATTCGCGAAATTTATCTTCATCCAGCCCCTGCTCAGCGACAAATCTGGCTATCGTGTCGAGGCTGGTCAGGCGCTGGCGTTTGATATGAATAGCGTCGAAAAACGCCTTATGCACCTGCGCTGTCGCTCCCATCATTTTAAACGCGTAAAAAGCTCGCGCATGTTCGGTCCAGCGCGGGTTTAACACCGATGGAACCTGTTCGAATACGACACCCTCGGGTATAGTCTTAATCCAGTGTTCCACATAAGGCTCGAAGCGAAAGCAATGCGGACAGCCATACCAGAACATTTCGGTTACCACAATCTTCTCTGGGTCCGAAGTCTTCACCACCGGATCGATGCGTTGGTAATCGACGTCTTCTTTAAACGCCTGCTGTGCAGAAACCTGGGTGGTGAACAAAAGGGCCAGGATTAGCCCTGGCAACCATTGTCTAAACATTGGAATATCCTCTAAAGCAATAGTTTAATTGCGCCCTGCTTAAACTCAATTATTATTGAATGCCAGCAATATACGCCGCGACCGCTTTAATTTCCTGCTCTGTCATACGCGCTGCCACACTACGCATGACTTCGCCCACATCGTTGGCTCGTAGGCCTGACCGGAACTTCCTCAGCTGGGATTCGAGATATTCCGTGTGTTGTCCTTTAAGCGATGGAAACCCGGCTGGCGCTAAGCCCGCGCCACTGGGGCTATGACAGCCCATGCATGCGGCAACCGAGGTCTCGGTAATTCCGCCCCGGTAAATGTTCTCCCCCTGGGCGACGAGACTATCATCAAACGTCACAGGCTTCGCTTTTTGGCCAGAGTAATAAGCCGCGATATCCTGCATGTCAGTTTCGCTTAACATGCTGGCCATACCCTGCATAATTGGATCGGCACGCTTGCCCGATTTGTAATCCTGCATTTGCTTAATCAGATAGTTAGCGTGCTGGCCAGCCAGGATAGGCCAGGTTCCGGCAGCACTATTACCATCTAGGCCATGGCAGCCGGCGCACACGGCGCTTCTCGTTTTACCTGTTTCGGGATCGCCTGCAAACAGTGCGAATGACATCAAACTGGATACTCCCAGTAAGATGACTCCAATATAATTCGTTTTCATTGTGTCTCCTGAGATGATACGGGTGCGGAAATTAAGCGCGAGAGTGTATATCATAGACCGGCCCTTGTTCAACTGGAGTAATAATAGCATTCTGTGGCGAAGTTGTTTCAACAAACTCGGTTTCTAACCAGTGCATTCGAGCTATCGCAATTACCGCCCGATCACGGCATCGAGGTAGCTTTTGCGGGCCGCTCTAACGCCGGTAAGTCCACCGCTATCAATTGCCTGACGCGACAACACAAGCTGTGCAAGACGAGCAAAACGCCTGGACGTACCCAGCTAATCAATTTCTTTGCCCTGGATGATGAGCGTAAACTGGTTGATCTGCCAGGCTACGGTTTTGCCAAAGTGTCGAAAAAAATACGCAGTCACTGGAACCAGGTGCTGTCAACATTTTTGCTGCAGCGCAACGCATTGCGCGGTCTTGTTATCGTGGTAGATATACGCCGAGGTATCTCCAATCTCGACCAGGCCCTGATCGATATGGTGGGTTCAAGTCTTGCGCTACACATTTTGTTAACCAAATCAGACAAGCTCCCTCGTTCCGCTATCAAGGGGGCCATTGAGCAGGCACAAGACCGACTGGGTGGCGACCACCATAGTGTTTCCAGCCTGTCTGCGTTAAGCCTGGCGGGGCTCGATCAACTGGAACACAAGTGTGGGCAATGGCTTGATCTTATGTGAGCTGCTCTGAATATCGCTTTCGGTAGTAAAAAACCCCTGGCAGTAAACTGCCAGGGATAAACGTTTGAACCGGATGGGGTATCCGGATCAGAGTCCGCTCATAGGAGGGAGAACGGACATCATTGCGCTAGGGCTATAGCGCAAAATTTAGACTTTCCCAACATTAGAAAGTTCCTTCTGCATACTCCTTAAATCTTATAGCTCAAATTGACAATATTGCCTGCTTTTGTGGCTCTTTTCCAAATCAGGTGAAACGCGACCGGTCGAATTCATTCGACCATAAACAAGCTGCTTTAATGGGCTTCGTGCCAGTTCTTGCCTACGCCAGCGTCGACCTCTAGTGCCACCGACAGCGTGGCGGCTTGCGTCATCAGGCGAGCTACCGCGTCTCGCGTCCGCTCAACATCGGCCTCGGCTACTTCGAATACCAGTTCGTCGTGTACCTGCATAATCATTTTCGTACGGTCGCCATCGTCAATCAACCATTGGTGTACGTCGATCATCGCCCGCTTGATGATGTCTGCTGCGCTACCCTGCATAGGCGCATTGATCGCGGTGCGTTCGGCATATTGACGCTGCACCGCGTTACGCGCATTGATATCGGGTAGATACAGGCGCCGGCCAAAAACAGTTTCAACATAACCCTGGTCGCGTGCCAGCTGTCTGGTTTCTTCCATGTAACGACGCACGCCCGGATAACGTTCGAAATAGGTATCGACATATAGCTGCGCCTCTTTTCGGCTAATATTTAATTGCTTGCCGAGCCCAAATGCAGACATGCCGTACATCAGGCCAAAATTGATCGCCTTGGCAGCGCGCCGCTGGTCGTCGCTCACCTGCTCCAGCGTGCCGCCAAATACTTCGGCTGCGGTCGCGCGATGGACATCCCGGCCAAGTTCAAATGCGCTCAGCAAGCTCTCGTCCGCTGACAGGTGCGCCATGATGCGCAATTCGATTTGCGAGTAATCGAGCGCCAGGATACGTTTACCGGAATCGGCGACAAAGGCTTCGCGAATGCGTCTTCCCTGCGCGGTTCGGATTGGAATATTCTGCAAATTGGGGCTGGTCGAAGAGAGCCGCCCGGTCGATGTGACCGCCTGCTGATACGAGGTGTGAACCCGCCCGGTACGCAAGTCAATTGCCAATGGTAATTTATCGATATAGGTGGTCTTCAGCTTGTTTAAACCACGATGTTCGAGAATCAGGGCCGGGATTTCGTAATTCTGCGCCAGTTCTTCGAGTACGTCTTCGGCGGTGGAGGGTTGCCCCCGGGGCGTTTTTCGCAGAATTGGTAAATCGAGTTTATCGTACAGTATCGCCTGGATTTGCTTGGGTGAGCTGAGGTTAAATACCTCCCCCGCTTTGGCATAAACGCTGGTTTCTATCTCGCCGAGCTGACGGTCTACTTCTACAGCCTGCTTTTGCAGCAGGGACGGGTCGACCAGTACGCCGTTTTGTTCCAGTTTGATTAATACTTCGACTAGTGGCATTTCGATCTGGCGATAGACGTCATCGAGTGTTTTGTCCTCAAGCAATAACGCGTGCAAATGCTCGTGCAACTGTAAAGTGATATCGGCATCTTCGGCGGCGTAGTCGGTGGCCTGGTCAAGCGCTACCTGGTCAAAAGTCACCTGTTTGACACCCTTGCCCGCAACATCTTCGAAATGGATGGTATCGCGGTTCAGGTAATACTTCGCCAGATCATCCAGGTTGTGCCGGCTGGCGGTCGAATTGAGGACGTAGGATTGCAGCATCGTATCGTGTGCAATCCCCTGCAGGTAGATACCTTCGCCGATGAAGATATGGCTGTCGTACTTGATGTTCTGACCGATCTTGCCAATCGCCGTATTTTCCAGGATCGGTTTCAGGCTTGCGAGCACCTGTTCTTTTTTCAGTTGCGTCGGCACCCCGGCATAACTGTGTGCAAGCGGAATATAGCAAGCCTGTCCTGGCTCGACACATAACGAAATACCAACCAGTTTGGCGAGCATATAGTCGGTACTGGTGGTTTCGGTATCGATCGCAAACTGGGAGGCGTGTTGCAGTTTATCCACCCAAAACTGGAACCTCTCCTCGCTAACAATACACTCGTATTCTGGTTTTGGAGCCTTGTCAAACGCCTGTACAGGCGCAGGAATGTCGGCTCCGAGCCCCTCGTACCAGCGGGTAAATCCAAACTGCTGGTAATAGGCCGCCAGGGCCCCGGTATCGGCTTCGCTCTGCACCAGGTCCTGGATTTCAACACCGGTATCGCAGTCGAGTTTGATCGTCGCAAGCTGGTACGACAGCGGCAAAAATTCGAGTGACTCGCGTAAGTTTTCACCCACCTTGCCTTTGATTTCTCCCGCGTGATCCATTACGCCCTGCAGGCTACCGTATTCTCCGAGCCACTTGCTCGCGATTTTGGGGCCGACCTTTGGTACGCCTGGAATATTGTCAGAGCTGTCGCCCATCAACGCGAGGTAGTCGATAATTTGTTCCGGTTTAACCTGAAATTTTTCCGGTACCGTGGCTTCGGTCATGAGGTGATTATCCATCGTATTGATCAGCCGAACGTTAGCATTTACCAGTTGCGCCATATCCTTGTCGCCGGTCGATATCAATACGCTATACCCTCGGCGTGTCGCTTCGACACTGAGTGTACCTATAACATCATCCGCCTCTACACCATCGATCACTATTAATGGTAAGCCCAGGGCCTTGATGATTTGATGCAGCGGTTCGATTTGCACCCGCAAATCATCGGGCATCGGCGGCCGGTTGGCCTTGTACTGTGGATAAATATCATTGCGGAAAGTTTTTCCCCTGGCGTCGAATACGACGGCGATGTTATCCGGCGCTTCGTCGGCAATCAGCTTGCGCAGCATATTCAGTACGCCATAGATTGCTCCTGTTGGTTCCCCTTTATAGGCCATTCTCTTCAAAGCATAATAAGCCCTGAACAAGTAGGAACTACCGTCGATTAATACCAGTTTCTTGTTATTCTCATCAGTCATGTTGTTGCGCTACGATGCCATTCCCGGGAACCCCGAATAAACCAATAAGCCCCCGACAATCGATAATATCACAGCTGCAACTGCATCCCACTCTCTGCAACGACCAGCCGATTTCCGGCGTTTTAGAAAGCACTATTTTCCGACACAAAATTTAGAAAAAATTTCCCCCAACAAGTCCTCTGTAGAAAATTCACCGGTGATTTCATTCAGATGTTGCTGAGCTTCTCGCAGCTCCTCGGCGATTAACTCTCCTGCGCAAGAGCTGTGAAAAATCTGCAGCGCCTGTGCCAGGCTATCGCGCGCCCTGATCAATGCATCGACATGCCGGCGGCGCGCCATGATGGTACGGTTATCCTGATTGTAATCGGATAACTCTCCGGTGATCAGGGTAATCAGATCCTCCATGCCCTCGCCTGTTTTTGTTGAAATGTAGAGCGCATCGTTGCTGTTGCTCGGCGCGCTGGTCAATAGATCCCGCTTGCTGTAAACCAGGTGGTAATTACTCGTTTTAAGACGTTCGATTATACACCTGTCTTCTTCCGTAATGCCTACCAGGGCGTCGATCAGCACCAGCACCGTATCGGCCTTGTGGATTTCCTCCCAGGCCCTCCTAACGCCCTCTTTTTCTACCGGATGATCCGAATCTCGCAGGCCCGCCGTATCGTTGATGCGCAGGGGAATGCCTTTCAGTGAAATTTGTTCGCGCACCACGTCGCGGGTGGTGCCGGGAATTTCGGTTACGATGGCCGCATCGTAACCGGCCAGATAATTGAGCAGGCTCGATTTCCCTGCATTGGGTAAACCTGCAAGCGCAACACTCAGGCCTTCGTTTAACACCCGCCCGTGTTCTGCTTGCGCCAGTATCCCCCCAAGAGTCGCCAGGCATGAATCGAGCCGTTCGCCAAGGGTCGCATCGGCGAGGAAATCAATTTCTTCCTCGGCAAAATCGAGCGCGGCCTCGATATAAGCGCGCAACTCGACAATTTCATCTCTCAATTGATGGATCTGGGTGGAAAACTGCCCTTCCAGCGACCTGATAGCCGCCTTCGCTGCCGCGCGGCTGCCCGACTCGATCAAGTCTGCTATCGCCTCGGCCTGGGTCAGGTCAATTTTACCATTGAGGAATGCTCTTTCTGAAAATTCACCTGCCCGCGCCAGCCTGGCGCCGAGCTCGCACACCCGCTCGAGCAACATGTCGAGTAATACCGGCCCACCGTGCACCTGAATCTCGACCACGTCTTCACCAGTGAAAGAGTTCGGGGTCTGGAAGTAAAGGCACAGCCCGTGGTCTATCGGTGAGGCCTCGCTATCGTAGAATTTTCTAAACTGAACCCGTTTTTTCTGCAGGCTGGAATCGGTTAGAGATTCGCCTATCTTAAGCGCCAGGGGCCCCGATACGCGCACGATCCCAATCCCCCCAACGCCGGGTGGCGTGGCGATTGCGGCTATCGTATCTGTGGCTGGCATCGTGGACTATCAAGCTAGGTATGATGGGTGCAGCAAGGGGAGCGCCTGACTCCTGGATGGCTCAGGTGCCCCCGGCTTCAATGCGTTTGGTAATAACCCACTGCTGCGTGATCGACAGGACATTGTTGGTCACCCAGTACAGCACCAGCCCGGCCGGGAAGAACGCAAAGAAAACGGTGAATATGAATGGCAGCGCCATCATCACTTTCGCCTGGATCGGATCCGGAGGGGGAGGATTGAGTCTTTGCTGTATCACCATACTGATGCCCATAATGATCGGCAATACAAAATAGGGATCCTTCACCGATAAATCCTGGATCCATAGAATAAACGGCGCCTGTCGCAGGTCGACACTTTCGAGCAGTGCCCAGTAGAGTGCAATAAACACCGGTATTTGCACCAGTATCGGTAAACAACCGCCCATCGGATTTATTTTTTCGGTTTTATACAGCTCCATCATCGCCTGGTTCATTTTTTTCCGGTCATCCCCATAGCGTTCCTTCAGCGTCTTCAGACGCGGGCTGACCTTGCGCATTTTAGCCATCGAGCGATAACTGGTTTCTGACAGCTTGTAAAATGCCGCCTTGATCGTCAGGGTCAGCAACATGATCGCCAGGCCCCAGTTTCCTACATATTTGCTGTAAAACGACAACAGCCAGTACAGGGGTTTCGACAAAAAGGTTAAGACGCCATAGTCGACCGTCAGGTCCAGCCCTGGGGCAATTTCTTCCAGCCGCTTGACTATCTTGGGTCCTACGAATAGCTGGCTGGTAAACTCGTACCGACCGCCGGGCGCAATGACCCTGTTTTCCGACCTAAGGCCAATCGTATAGGTCGCCGGTTGCTGCCCGGTGTTGGCAATCGAGTAGGCCAGGTTGATATCGTCCTGCGCGGGTATCCAGGCTGATAGAAAATAATGCTGCAACATCGCTATCCAGCCACCGGTCGACTGCACCCGAAGGCGCTCATCTTCCATATCGTCAAATTTAACTTTCTCATATTTGACTTCATCGTTGTAATACACGGCACCCGTATAGGTATAAAGTATCCTTGACACCGATAGCGGCCGCGCACGTTGAATCTGGCGGTATTGGCTGCCTTGCCAGTCTGTGTCGCTGTTATTTACCACCCGGTGACTGACATCGATGAGATAATCCCCGCGCCTGAAGAGGTAGGTTTTTGTCACTTCGATACCATCCTGCATCCAGAATAATGGCACGCTTAGTTCGTCTGCGTGGTCTGCCAGGCGGTATTCGTTCTTTTTTACTCGATAGATGCTGTGATGGGTTGGCGCAGTATCGGTCCGGTTTCTGAGGCCGCTTTGAATGATGTGGAGCGAATTAATATCGCTGTGAATTAATTCTAACCCCTCGTCTGGTTGCTCCAGAGATACCGGGTACTTTTTCAGTTTGAGTGAGCGAATGACGCCACCACGGGTATCGATAATAGCCCTGATAACATCGGTTTCTACGAGAACCTGCTCCTCCGTCGCCAGCACGGCGGCTGGTTCTGATGGGGCCTCGCCAGTACCCCTAACCCCGTCTGCCTGTTCAGGCAGGTCTTCATACTGCAGTATGTCTTCGGCTAATTGAGGCTGACCTGGCTCGCCACGGATTTCGACAGGCGCCGCCGATTGCGGACCATAATCGATTTGCCATTGTTGCCACATCAACACGCCAACAAAAACAAGCGCCGCAAACAGAAAAAGTCGTGTATTGTCCATCGTTGTTACCTGGAGCCTGGCTCGGTACTGATCGACTTCGAGCCGGGAACAGGGTCGTATCCGCCAACATGCCAGGGATGGCAACTGGAAAGCCTTTTGATCGCGAGATATAGCCCCCTGATAGCGCCACATTGATCGATAGCTTCAATTGCATACTGCGAACAAGTCGGCGTATAGCGACAACCGTGGCCGAAATAGGGGCTCAGCAGGTACTGATAGGCGCGAATCGGGAGTGTCAGGAGTTTTTGCATTGTTTGATCACGCTATTCCAGTGTTTTTCGAGATTAATGTTCAGTTCTGGCCCGGCAATCGATAAAATAGGTCGCCGCACCATAATAACCATATCCCTGGCTGGCAAACGATGCTGGTTTTTCCTAAAACTCTCCCTGATAACCCTCTTAATCCTGTTTCTCTGCGCCGCTTTGTGGATCTGCTTCCTGGCAATCGCAAACCCCAATCTGGGGTATGCGCCGGAGCAGCCCCGCACTAGCATCGTGATACAGGCGTCGCCAACGCGGAAATTATTGTTGAATACCTGCCGATAATCAGAAGCGCTGGACAGTCTCAATCGTTTTGGAAATGATTCCCCGGCAATATTGTCCACCACTAAGGGGTCAAACGCGCCCTGCCCTTGGCTCTACGCGCCTTAATGACCCCGCGGCCACCGCGCGTTTGCATGCGAGCACGGAATCCATGCGTCCTGGCGCGCTTCAAATTGCTCGGTTGGAAAGTACGTTTCATGATTCGGATCTCAGCTTAAACTGTTTGACGATTTCAACAAGGCGCGACAATGTACTTGCCTGGCAGCCGTACGTCAATATTTAAATGGCCTGTTCGCTATATTTTAAGCCCGATTTAAGGCAAATTAGCCCGGCGCTGGCTTCCCGGTATCTACGCCCATCGTTGGCAGTCGCGGCTGGCAATTTAGATGATACCAAAGGAAGTTCTACAGAAATGTTTCTTTTTGCAGAGGTTTCTTAAATAAATTGTCTTTGTGGGCTTTGATCCGGCTGTGGATAAGTATAATATTACCCCTCGGCGATTATATCTCCCAAAAGTAGTCATCGCGGCATCAGATCGACTGTGATCGGTACGATTTAATCATCCGTTTAGTACCGACGGGAGTTAGTCTTATCGTTAATAACCGCTTTGTCTAAGCGACATATTTAGGAAACAACAAGCTTTGAGTTCTATCTGGCAACAGTGCATATCCTCTCTCGAAGGAGAAATTAGCGAACAGCAATTCAATACCTGGATCCTGCCCTTGCAAGCCGAACATGATCTCAATACATTGAAATTGCTCGCGCCTAACCGGTTTGTCATGGACTGGGTACGCAAACACTTCCTCGCACGGATCAACGAACTGGTATCTAGTCTGGATGAAAGTAAAAATATTTCCGTTAGTCTGACGATCGGTACGCAAACTAAATCTGCTGGTATTTTAAGCAATAAAAAGTTATCGACGAGCACCCCTGCTTCACGCATAAAGCATTTATCCGAATTGAACGAGTCGCAAGTTTTTAGTAACTTTGTTGAAGGAAAGTCGAATCAGCTGGCTCGAGCTGCATCGATTCAGATCAGTAATAATCCTGGTTCCGAGTATAACCCGCTTTATATCTATGGTGGGGTTGGCCTCGGTAAAACCCACCTGATGTATGCCATCGGAAACCATATTAAACAATTAAACCCCGAAGCGAAGGTGCTTTATGTCAACTGCGAGCGTTTCGTTTCCGATATGGTCAAGGCTTTGCAACATAGTAAGATGAACGAGTTCAAGAATTTCTATCGTAGCCTTGATACCCTGTTAATCGACGATATTCAGTTTCTTGCCGATAAGAGTCGCTCGCAGGAAGAATTTTTTCATACCTTTAATTCGCTCTACGAGGCTCGCGCTCAGATGGTTATCACCTGCGATCGTTTTCCGAAAGAAATCGAAGGCCTGGAAGACCGTGTACGCTCCCGCCTGGGCTGGGGCCTGGCGGTCGATATAAAACCGCCGGACCTGGAGACACGGGTAGCAATTTTAAACAGCAAGGCTGAGCTGGTCGATACTCAACTCCCGGAAGATGTCGCTTTCTTTATCGCTGAGCGATTTAAATCCAATATTCGTGACCTGGAAGGTGCGCTTAAAAGAGTTGTCGCTCACGCTCGATTTGCCGGTCAACCGATTACTCTGGAATTCACGCGCCTGGCACTGAAGGAATTACTCGCCGCACAGGATAAACATGTAACCATAGAAAATATCCAGAAGTTAGTCGCCGAATATTTTAAAATTCGTGTTACCGACTTGCTTTCGAGCAGGCGCAATCGGTCAATTACGCGGCCACGACAAATTGCCATGTCCCTGGCCAAAACACTAACCCGTCATAGTCTACCCGAAATCGGCAAAGCTTTTGGTGGTAGAGATCATACAACCGTACTTCACGCCTGCCGTAAAGTAGAGGAGTTATGCGGTACAGATCAGCGCATTGAAGAAGATTATGATAACTTGCTGCGCATACTGAGCGTTTAGCAAAAGTAGAGGCTGGGTGTGAACGGTTGTAGTAGAAGCAGGCTAGGTATGCACTGGGATTCATGGTATTTTACAGGACTAACGGTGGGTAGCGTGTGGATAAGAAGGATGAAAGTAGAAAGCGACTATATATCCTCCCTTTATCAACAGTTTGCCCATAAGAAGCAAACACGTTCTGAGCAGGTTTTAATTGTATAAGTTATTGATTAATAAAGAAAAATAGAGTTATTAAGTAAAAAAGAGGTAAGGTAATAACAACTATAAAGTATATATAAATGAAAATTATTATTAATAGAGAAAAACTACTACCCCCACTTGGGCAAGTTATTGGAGCAGTCGAGCGAAGGCAAACCATCCCCATTCTGGCAAATGTTTTGCTCGCATCCAGGAATGGGATATTAACACTCACTTCGACTGATCTTGAAATAGAAATGATCGCGACTGTAGAGTCAGTATCCGCGGTAGAAGATTTCCAGACAACGTTACCGGCGCGCAAGTTGTTCGATATTTGTAAAGCTTTGCCGGAAGCATCCGACATAGACTTCGATATTGCAGATAATAAGGTTACACTCAAATCGGGACGTAGTCGCTTTACCCTGGCTTCCCTGCCCGCCGCCGATTTTCCAGGGCTGGATGAAATTGACGAGCAGCAGGTGTTTTCTATACCGCAAAATAAATTTAAAGCCTTGCTGGATAAAACATCTTTTGCGATGGCACAACAGGATGTTCGTTACTATTTAAATGGAATATTAATGGAAATTTCCGCGCAATCCATAAAACTGGTAGCTACCGATGGACACCGACTGGCTCTGAGTGAGTACCAGACCGATATTTCGATCAGCGACGCAAAACAGGTTATCGTTCCACGCAAAGGGGTGATGGAGCTTGCTCGGTTACTCGATTCGAGTGATGCACCGGCAAGAATAGTGATTAGCCAAAACCATATTCGGGTCGAAGCAGGCAACCTGATCTTTACTTCCAAATTAATCGATGGGAAGTTTCCCGACTACAATCGAGTCATCCCTGTCGACGGCAATAAAATACTGTCGATTGATCGAGAGCTACTGAAGAAATCGATGAATCGAATCTCAATCCTTTCCAATGAAAAGTATCGCGGTATCCGACTATCGCTCGCACCGGGAAACCTGTCGATTCAGGCCAACAACCCGGACCAGGAGGAAGCAGAAGAAGAACTGGCTGTTGATTATGACGAAGCCGAAATAGAAATCGGTTTCAATGTCACTTACCTGATCGATGTGCTCAATGTACTGCAATGTGACAAAGTTGATATAAAACTAAAGGATGCCAATAGCAGTTGCATTATTAGCGATAGCGAGGATTTAACCAGCCTGTATGTCGTTATGCCGATGCGCCTTTGAAACGCTCCAGTCACCACCATGACAATCAGGCAGCTTAGCCTGACAGATTTCAGAAATCTCAGGAGTACTACCCTCGACTTCGATCCTGCGATCAACCTGATATCCGGCAATAACGGATCGGGTAAATCGAGTTTACTCGAATCGATTTTTGTCCTGTGCCAGGCATGCTCATTCAGAACACACCAGTTAAAACAGTGCATCAGGCACGGTAAACCTGGTTTTTTGTTATTTGGTCGATTTAGTGATTACAAGGTGGGGCTATCCAGGTCGGAACAAAAACAGGAAATTAAACTGGATGGCGAACCAGTTAAAAGACGGTCCGAACTGGCCAGCAGAACGCCGATCGGTATCGTCAATGCCGATAGTTTTAACCTGGTAATGGGCCCACCGCAGCAGAGGCGAGCTTATATCGACTGGTGTTTGTTCCACGTGAAACATCAATATGTTGAGCACTGGATGCAATTTCGCCACGCACTCAAACAGCGGAACCAGCTGCTAAAGAAAAGGCAGGATCTGAACCTGTTGGAGTACTGGAACGATTACCTGGTGAAGCCTTCGCTGGCGATACAGCAAAACAGGCGAAAATATACCGCGCTCATCAACGACTTACTTGGCAAACAGATGAGTGACTTGCTCGGTGATCTTAAGATATCGTTAGACTATCGGGCAGGCTGGCCAGCGGAAATTGATCTTTACCAATGTCTGCAGCTTAACCGGGATAAAGATATAAAGGCAGGGTTCACTAATTTTGGCGTACATAGAGACAATATACGTATATTGGCCGATGGTTCGCCTGCGGCACAGGTTTTATCACGGGGGCAGGTTAAAAAGCTGTGCCTGGCGTTGTTGATCACAGCATTGAAACTTGTCCGCGAAGAAGGTGACAGGCCGATGATTCTATTAATAGATGACTTGTGCTCAGAGCTGGATAAAACCACGCAACACAAGGTGTTTCAACATTTACTCGGTGTAGGCATTCAACTCTTCATCACCAATATAGAAAATGTCGTGCCATCGGTATTTCAGGGAAAAGAATTCAAAATGTTTCACGTGGAACATGATATTATTAAACCATTGAAAAGCAGCTAAAAAAACAGATGTCAAATTACGATTCAACCAGTATAAAAGTACTAAAAGGCCTCGATGCCGTACGTAAGAGGCCGGGCATGTTTATCGGCGATACCGATGATGGCACAGGCCTCCACCATCTGGTTTTCGAAGCCGTCGATAACTCGATTGACGAGACGCTTGCAGGCCATTGTTCTGAAATTAATGTGATCATACATACCGATGGATCGGTGTCGGTCAAGGACGATGGCCGTGGCATACCGGTAGATATTCACGCAGAAGAGGGTCGTTCTGCGGCCGAAGTTATCATGACCGTTTTGCACGCTGGGGGGAAATTTGACGATAATTCATACAAGGTATCGGGTGGTCTTCACGGCGTAGGCATTTCTGTGGTCAATGCTTTATCAGAATCTTTGACGCTACGTATTAAGCGGCAAGGCAAACTTTATCTGCAGGAATATGCTTTGGGTGAGCCCCAGGGCGACCTGAAAGCGATTAAGGATACCGACCAGACCGGAACCGAGCTACGGTTTTTACCGAGCAAAACGATATTCAGTGATATTGAATTTCATTACGATATCCTGGCCAAACGATTACGCGAGTTATCATTCCTGAACCCCGGTGTTCGTATTCACCTGGCCGATGAACGAAGCAACAGGGGGGATACGTTTGAATATGAGGGGGGTATTCGGGCATTTGTTGAGCACCTGAATAAAAACAAAACGCCAATACATGAAAAAGTAATCGAAATTAAAGTGATGTTGCAAAAGGTTGAGATCAATGTAGCGATGCAATGGAACGATTCGTACCAGGAAAATATCTTTTGTTTTACCAATAATATCCCTCAGCGTGATGGCGGCTCGCATTTATCGGGTTTCAGATCCGCGTTAACGCGTACCCTGAACCAATACCTGGATAATAATCAGGTAAAAAAGGACAAGGTGTCAACCAGCGGTGACGATATGCGCGAAGGATTAACGGCGGTATTGTCGGTTAAGATACCCGACCCGAAATTTTCTTCGCAGACCAAGGACAAGCTGGTCTCTTCGGAAATCAAGGGTATAGTCGAATCGGCGGTAAGCGATAGTTTGAAAGATTACCTGGAAGAATACCCGGCGGAAGCCAAAGCGATCACTTCGAAGATTATTGAAGCCGCTAGAGCCAGAGAAGCAGCCCGTAAAGCACGCGAAATAACCCGTCGAAAAGGGGCGCTCGATATTGCCGGTCTGCCAGGGAAACTGGCTGATTGTCAGGAAAAAGACCCAGCGCTGTCAGAGATTTACCTGGTGGAAGGGGATTCGGCCGGCGGTTCGGCGAAGCAGGGTAGAAATCGAAAAACTCAGGCGATTTTGCCGCTTAAAGGAAAGATTCTAAATGTTGAAAAGGCGCGTTTCGATAAAATGCTGCAATCCGCCGAGGTTGGCACTCTGATAACCGCGCTCGGTTGCGGCATTGGTCGTGAAGAATTCGATATCGGAAAGCTGCGCTACCACTATATCATTATTATGACCGACGCCGATGTAGACGGCTCACATATCCGCACCCTGCTGCTGACATTTTTCTACCGTCAAATGCGAGAGCTGGTCGAAAGGGGGCACGTGTATATCGCGCAGCCACCATTATATAAGATTAAGAAAGGCAAGCAGGAACGCTACGTTAAGGACGACAAGGAACTGGACAGTTACCTGTTGGAACTGGCTGTCGAGGGAGCCAGCCTGCATCTTTCAGACGATGTACCACCACTATCGGATCTGGTGCTGGAAAACCTGGCGCGTCAGTACATGACTATTCTGGCAATTTTTGAGCGCCTGAAACGCCACCTGGCCCCGGAGATCCTGGAAGAATTGATCAACCTGCCTGCACTCGACGAAAGTAGCTTATCGGACACCGGGGCTATGGAACGCTGGGGGCAGCTTTTGGTCGAGCGTTTGAATGAAAAAGTCGGGGCTTCCCTGTCTTATGAAGCAAGCGTAGAGAGCGACGAGAATAGTAATCAGTTTGGACTCAGGATAATCAAAAAATTGCATGGCATACACAGTTACTATGATATCAGCCCCGAATTTTTTAATGGTGCAGATTACCGCGTGATTAGTCAGTTTGTCGAGCAGACGGTCGATTTACTGTCGGGTGCCTCTTTTATCAGTCGTGGTGAGCGCAGGCAGAGCGTGGGGAAATTTAGCGAGGTTTATAACTGGCTTATGAAAGAAGCCAAGAAAGGCCTTAATATTCAGCGTTATAAGGGTCTGGGAGAAATGAATCCGGACCAGTTGTGGGAAACCACGATGGATCCCAATAACCGCCGACTGCTGAAAGTTCGCATCGAAGACGCGATAGCCGCGGATGAAGTATTTACCACATTGATGGGAGATCAAGTGGAGCCGCGGCGTAATTTTATCGAAGCGAATGCGTTGAACGTCAACAATCTTGATGTTTGATACATCTAACTGCCGACACCTGGTTGGTCTAACTCTTTGATTAATAAGGGTTTATTGTTAGAATTCGATAAGATGGTGAAGGCTGTCGAGTTTTAGCGAGAGCACAGGGGACGTAGGTATAATGAATCAAATTTCCATCTGGCAAGATGCGGGCTAGAGCACAGGCCTTGGAAAATTCGCACCTGGATTTTGAACAACTACCGGCGTTCAGCAAAATAGAACCCCGCCAGATCAGGCCGGCGATAGAAAGTATTATTGCTCAAAACAGACAAGCGATAGACGATCTGGCCAGGCAGCAGGAATTTTGTTGGGATAGCCTGCCGAAACCGCTTTCTTTGCTCGAAGATCGCCTGAACAAGGCCTGGTCACCCGTGCGCCATCTCAATTCGGTAAAATTCGAGGACGCCCTTCGCGTTGCCTATAATGATTGTCTGCCACTACTGAGCGAATACTCGACCGAGGTAAGCCAAAACCGAAAGCTATTCCAGGGTTACTGCGCGATTGCAAAATCCGACACCTTTGCCGACCTCGCTCCGGCGCAGAAAAAAGCCATTGAAGACTCGATCAGGCATTTCCGCCTGGGCGGAGTCAATCTGGAAGGAGAGCAACGTGGGCGATACCAGCAGCTGCAGAAGGATTTATCCGAACTAGAATCGAGTTTCGAAAACAATTTGCTCGATGCAACGCAATCCTGGCAAAAACTGTTAGACGATGATAATCAATTGCAGGGTTTACCCGAGTACGCGCTCGACATGCTCCAGCAACTGGCCGAGAAGAAAAATCACCCCGGGTATCGTTTGACACTGGATATGCCCTGTTACCTTGCGGTCATCACCCATGCAGACAATCGAGAGTTGCGCAGAGAAATTTACGAGGCTTATTCGACACGCGCATCGGATCAGGGATTTACCGATAAAAAGTGGGATAATGCCCCCAACATGCTAAATATTGTGACTAAAAGGCAGGAAAAGGCCAGGTTACTGGGGTTTAGCAACTACGCCGAATACTCTCTCGAAACCAAAATGGCGCAATCCGTCGACCAGGTGCTCGAATTTCTTCATGACCTGGCGCAGCGCTCCAGAGAAGCAGCGATAAGCGAGGTTCAGGAAAGGCAGGTATTCGCCGAATCGCAGGGGTTCGATGGGGAATTGGAGGCCTGGGACACTGCCTATTACAACGAGAAGTTAAAACAGCACCGTTACCAGATATCCGAGTCAGATCTGAAACCTTATTTTTCCGACCATCAGGTAATCGACGGTCTGTTCAAGATCGTCAAAATCCTTTATCGGGTCGATATAAAACTCGCCGACGAACCAGCCGATGTCTGGGATCCGGCGGTGCGTTTTTACCAGATAATCGACGCAAGCGGTGAAACTCTCGGGCGGTTTTATCTCGATCTTTATGCGCGTGAAAACAAACGTGGCGGTGCCTGGATGGATGAATGCATCAATCGTCATCGAATCGACGGGAATACCCAGACGCCGGTCGCCTACCTGACCTGTAATCTGACACCACCACTTGGCAACGATCCCGCGCTGTTTACTCACGATGAAGTCATCACCCTGTTTCATGAATTCGGCCATGGGCTGCACCACATGCTGACCAAAATCGATGTGCCCGATGTGGCAGGCATCAATGGCGTTGAATGGGACGCGGTCGAATTGCCAAGCCAGTTCATGGAGAATTTTTGCTGGCAGAAAGAGGCGCTGAATTTGTTTGCCAGGCATTACCAGAGTGGCGAGAAATTACCCGACGTGCTTTTCGAAAAAATGACCAGCGCAAAAACCTTTCAAAGCGCTTTGCAAATGCTGCGACAAATCGAGTTTGCCCTGTTTGACATCAGGCTGCACCAACAGGCGGATTTGACCAGTGCAGCGCAAATCCAGGAAATTCTGGATCAGGTCAGGGATGAAATAGCGGTGGTCAAAACACCGGCGAACAATCGTTTTCAAAACGGATTCGCGCATATTTTTGCAGGGGGATATGCGGCGGGTTATTAAAGCTACAAATGGGCGGAGGTTTTATCGGCTGACGCTTTTGCCGCATTTGAAGAAGAAGGTATTTTCAACCAGGAAACGGGGCAAAGATTCCTGA
>JADFMY010000032.1 GCA_022563685.1 Pseudomonadota bacterium
ACTCCAACCTTTTCAGGATGGCCCTCAGTCCGGCTCGCATAGTAACCATGGTCGCCATGCTGAACAGATCTCCCCAGATAAGAACATGAACTGTCCCTGCGCAACTGCATCATTTACGGTGGCCGTTGAAGCTGTAGAAAAACCCTCAATTCAACTCTGACCCTGTTAAAATAGAGCTATCTTTTGATAGGGCTATATTGATGCCTAAATTTATCCCCTACGACTACAATCAAAGTTCAATGGTGGTGATCAATTACCAGGATCAGTTGCAACCCGGTACGTTTGAGCATGCGATTCATCATTTGATCGACAAACGAATCGATCTGTCCATATTTGATCCAAACTATCAAAACGACGATGTAGGCAGACCGGCCTATGACCCCTCAATATTGCTGAAGATCATCCTGTTTGCCTATTCCAAAGGTATTACCTCAAGTCGAGAGATTGAATGGTGCTGCAATACCAATATTATCTTTAAGGCATTATCCTGCGATACCGTGCCGCACTTTACCACCATCGCCAGCTTCGTCAGTGGCCATACTGATGAGATAGCAGAGTTGTTTGAGCAAATCCTATTGATCTGTCACGAGCAAGGATTACTCGGCAATGAGTTGTTCGCGATTGATGGATGCAAGATGCCCTCGGATGCCTCCAAGGAGTGGTCTGGTACATTTAAGGAGCTGGAACAAAAACGCAACAAGATAAAACGCCAGATACAGCATCATCTGGACGAACATCGAAAACTGGACAAGAATGAAACGCGCGATGACGCACGACTCAAGCGAACCGAGCAAACGATTGAAACGTTAAATAAGGCCAGCGACAAAATAGACCAGTTTTTAAAGTCCAACAGCCCAAGGACGGGCCAGGGCAAAAGAGCAAAGGAGGTGAAGAGTAATATCACTGATAACGAGTCGGCTAAAATGACCACAAGTAAAGGCACCATACAGGGTTACAACGGTGTCGCCACCGTGGACAAGAAACATCAAATCATCGTTGATGCCCAAGCCTTTGGTGAGGGTCAGGAGCATCACACGTTGAAGCCAGTGACCCAGGCTATTAAAGAACGATTTAAACGCTTAGGTATCAGCAATAACATTTATAAGACAGGCACAATTGTCACTGCCGATACTGGCTTTGCCAATGAAGCCAACATGCAATACCTGCATGACAACCATATCAATGGTTATATCCCGGACAATCAATTTCGTTCCCGAGACCCGAAGTTCGCCGATCAGAAAAGTAAATACGGTAAGCGACATCAGAGCCAAAAGAACAAAAAGCAAACTGAAGTGATCCCAGCTATTGAATTTAGCTTCGACCCAGTGAGCCTAACTTGTGTTTGTCCGGCAGGCGAACTGATCAGTTACCTCGGTACACGCATTGACCAACAGGGAAATCATAAAGTCTACTTCAAAGGCAAACTACTCCAGTGTCGCCACTGTGATAAAAAGCATCAATGCATGAGGAATCCGAACTCAGCGAATGATCACAAGGGTCATGGTAGGCAGGTTTCATTCATACTGGATACCAACACAGACCCCACCTACACCGACTGGATGAAGCACAGGGTAGACAGTCCAGAAGGCAAACAAATCTACAGCCATCGAATGTCGGTAGTCGAACCCGTATTCGGGAATATTGGTACCAATAAAAGGCTCAATCGATTCAGTTTGCGCAGTAAAACCAAAGTACAGGGCCAATGGCGATTGTATTGTATGGTCCATAACATCGAAAAGATCATGAATTATGGAGAGATAGCGGCATGACAGGCCAGATCCGGAGCATTGGATTCACTCAGCGCTAACCGACGATCATGACACTTGATCATCTGCTTTAATCACGGCAAAGTATCACCATTATCACAACAACCGAGGATGTGAAAATGAACCATTCAAGTTCTATTTTTCTACAGCCTCGTTAGGATCTTTGAGTTCCCGAACAAGGATATCTAATATTTTTTATCTTCGGAGAAGGAGAAATATTATGCATAGGAAAATGGCAAATAAAATGTTGTTCATATTTTTCATGACTATATTTGCATTTAGTAACCACTACACTGATACGTGCGTTGAAACAAGTTCGTCGCAATAAAGGCGCACCGGGCATCGACGGTATGACCGTCGATGAACTCCCTGATTTTCTCAGGAAACACTGGCCGAAGATTCGACAACAGCTAATCGAAGGGAGATACCGTCCCAAACCGGTGAAGCGTGTCGAGATTCCGAAGCCAGATGGGCGTCAGCGTAAGCTGGGCATACCGACCGTATTAGATCGATTGATACAGCAGGCGATAGCCCAGATATTGCAGGCGGAATGGGACAGCGATTTCCATGATAACAGCTATGGATTTCGTCCAAACCGAAATGCACATCAGGCAATACGCTACGCGCAGGACACTATCCAGCGAGATTACCGCTGGGTAGTTGACTGTGATCTGGAGGCATTCTTTGACTGTGTCAAGCATGATTTGTTGATGACGCAACTAAAGGAAAAGCATCAGGATTTACCGTTACTGAGATTGATCAATCGCTATTTGAAAGCGGGCGTCCGAATAGAAGGCGCGACACAGGCTAGTGTCGAAGGCGTACCGCAAGGCGGCCCGCTATCACCGATACTGTCTAACATCGTGCAAGTGATCGCGGAATTAAGAAAATCCCTGCTTGGTTGGACAGGTTTTTGCTCCTGCAAAACCTGCATTTCCACCCTCCATGGCGGTCAAAGCTTACTTCGACATAGCCGAAGTTCTGAGTCCGCTGCGAGATTTGGATAAATGGATTCGACGACGATTGCGGAGTTATGTTTGGAAACAATGGGGTCGTAAAGGATACAGGATGCTCAGGCGTCTGGGTGTCAAACGACAGTTGGCCTGGAATACGGCTAAGTCGGCACACGGCCCATGGCGATTAAGCGCAAGCCCTGCCCTTTACTACGCCCTGCCAAACAAGTACTTTAAGAACTTGGGGCTGCCGGAGTTGGTAACAAGATGAACACAAAGCGATTTGAACCGCCTTGGTACGTGATCCGTATGCCCGGTGGTGTGGGAGGAGGGGCACCGTGAGGTGCTCTCCTATCCCGATTATGCGACTATAAAATAGGAGAAGAGAACAATGCCTCCGAAGATCAGGGATTTGATTACGGAATTAGAACACGGTGGTTTTAAAAATCGTGGAGGGAAAGGCAGTCATCGTAATTTTACTCACGCAAATGTCTCAGAACCGATTACAATTTCGGGTAAGACTGGTAATGATGCGAAACATTATTAAGTCCGAGCGGTCCGACTTGCCATAGAGGAATCGAAAAAATGAAAGATAGTGCTAAATACGTAAAAATTGTTGAGTGGTCTGAAGAGGACCAATGCTATGTTGGTAGTGCTCCTGGTCTAATATTCGCGGGGTGTCATGGGCAAAACGAAAAGGAAGTATTCGATGAACTATGTCAAATTGTAGAGGAAGCCATTACTCTTTATAGCAAGGATGGAAAAAAACTTCCGCCCCCGACATCCGGTCGCGATTATGCAAACAAACTTCAATCCGTCGCATAACAAGACAAATCCAGCGGATGGCAAAAAGCGACGCCGCTGATTTGCGACGTTATAGTCAATGGAACCCAGATAAATGACGAATCGTGTTGTATACCAATTTAAAATCATTCTAGAGGATATCAATCCCACTATCTGGCGACGAATTCAAGTTCCCAGGTCATATACCTTTTGGGACCTACATGTCGCTATCCAGGATTCAATGGGATGGTTAGATTACCACCTACATGCTTTTCGTTTTGGTAAGAGAAAGTCAAATATAAGCTGGGAAATTGGTATCCCCGATGATGAAGGTATTGGGACGGTTGATACACTTCCAGGCTGGGAAGTATCTATAGTCGATCATTTTCACGAACCAGGTAGCAGTTGTATTTATGAATATGATTTCGGTGACGGTTGGACGCATGAGGTTTTGCTTGAAGGAATCCTACTTAGTGAAAAAGGGCGCCGATATCCACTATGTATTGGCGGCGAACGAGCTTGTCCTCCAGAAGACTGCGGTGGCTCCCCTGGGTATTACCGTCTTCTACAGGTCTTATCTGACCATAATGATGAAGAATATGAAGATATGGTTGAATGGGTTGGTAAAAAGTTTAGTCCTGAGAAATTTGTCCCAAATAAGGTTAAATTTGACAACCCAGGCAAGCGTTGGGATATGGCATTTTCAAATTGACTATAACAAACGCTTGCACTCGGACGCTTCGCCACTGCGCGGCTCGCGCCGGTGAAGCGAAACGTTATATTTTTGGAGCCCTTTCCTAAGCCGCCCTCTATCTCAATCAGTTTTGACTAAGTACTCCAATGGAGTATACTTAGTCCCATATGTTACTGTTGCTGAAACCGAGCCATTTCAACGGAAGGTTGGTCGGCTTCTCTCTGAAGATGAACAGTCAGAGCTAATTGCCTATCTATCAATGAACCCAAATGCTGGCGTTCTTATCCAAGGGGCTGGAGGCATAAGAAAGCTAAGGTGGGCCCGAAGCGGTAGTGGTAAAAGCGGCGGAGTTCGGGTTATCTATTATTTTCATAACGAAGAGTTGCCATTGTATTTGCTGGCACTGTTCGGAAAAAATGAGAAAGCCAATATCTCAATGGAAGAGAAGAGGTTATTGTCCAAGGCGGTAAAAGAGCTAGTGAAATATTGGAGTCAAAAGTCATGAGCAAAGCATTTGAAGAAATTAACGCTGGCCTGGGTGATGCTATTAAGCACGCCAAAGGTAAGAAAAGTAAGGTGGTTGTCCACAAACCCGGAACTATTAATGTGCAGGCAATTCGGAAAAAAACTGGAATGAGCCAGCAGCGCTTTTGCGCAACCTTTGGAATATCACTGGGCACCTTACGTCATTGGGAGCAAGGACTTCGAGCTCCGAGAGGGGCTGCCAGGGTTTTGCTTAAAGTCGTAGATGTAAATCCAAGGGCAGTTATCAAAGCCATTTATGAATAAAAATATAACAGGCGGCTCATGGTCACACGCTGTGCGTGTCGGATTCGGCCACTGCGTGGCTCACCGCATAGCCGGGCGTTATGTCCCGAAATGACATGTTGACGTAGTTACATAACGTAACTACAATTTGGATATGGAATTCGAATGGGGTGAAGTAAAGAGAAGGGAAAACCTCCGTAAGCACAACCTCGATTTCCTTGATGCACCAACACTTTTCAGCGGTCCAATGCTAGCGCGATTGGATACACGTGAGGACTACGGAGAGCCGCGATGGATAGGTATCGGAATCCTTGAATCTATATGTGTCGTCGTCGCATTTACCGAGCAAAGTGATGGTGAACTAATTCGAATAATTTCAATGAGAAAAGCATTAAACCATGAACGCAAAGCCTTCGAAAAAACAATCAAAGACAGACTGGAATAAAGTAAAATCGCTATCGGATTCCGAAATCGATACTTCGGGAATTCCAACACTTGATCCAGATTTTTTCAAAACCGCGTATCTACGCATGCCTTCAAAGAAGGCAAGCATTACTGTCCGACTTGATTCGGACGTGCTGGACTGGTTCCGAAAACAGGGGAAGGGATATCAAACCAGGATTAATGCAGTCCTCCGTACGTATATGGAAGGGCATCATGAATGAAAAGACATAACATATATGTTACTATTATTTCATGGCATGGAAGATCGAATACCCTTATGAAGATGTGGAACAATTTATTTTGCGGTTGCCCGCTGGTCTTTCTGCGAAGTATTTCCACTTAACCGATCTGATGGACTGAGTTTGGGGCAAACCTTGGTATGCCGCACACGAAACCCATGTCCACAGGCCTTTTCGAACTAAGAGTCAAAGGTAAGGAAGGGATTGCCCGGGTGTTTTATTGTACTAAAGTAGGCAAGCGTATCATCATGCTTCATGGCTTTATAAAGAAAACCCCGAAAACTCCTCCAAAAGACTTGAGAAAAGCAGAACGCCGATTTAAAGAGGTGAAAAATGAAACATAGAGAATTAAAAGCAAAAGCCCTTTCAAACCCAAAAGTACAAGCTGCTTATGATGAAATGGCCCCAGAGTTTATGATTCTTCGACAAATGCTTAAAGCGCGGCAAAAGGCCGGCCTTAGTCAAGCTGAAGTTGCAAAGCGTATGGGAACAAAAGCACCAGCTATTACACGCTTAGAATCATCCTTAGGCAATGGAAAGCATTCTCCATCCCTTGCAACACTCCAAAAATATGCAAGTGCCGTGGGGTGTGAATTACAGGTTAAGTTTGTACAGCCATGATTGGGCAGGCTTATAACAAAGCAATTAAATTCGTTCCAGCCCTAAAGGGCTTCCACCGGACGCAAAGCTGCTGCGCATCTCTGCGCCGTTATGCCTGATATGTTGACATACTAAATATAGTATATGGTATGTGGGAGATATATGAACATAGGAGGCTGTCTAAGCAGTTGAAATCTTTGCCAATAGATATCCTTAAAAAATATGAAAAGTGGAAGGATATTGTAATGATATCCGTCCCAAAAGGATTGAAGCTTATTAAAGGGTTTCATGATGAGTCTCTGCGAGACGAGTTAAAAGACCAACGTTCATCACGTCTAGGCATTAAGTATCGAGTTATTTATAAAAGTGAAAGAATCAGAAATTATGGTGCAAGTTGTAAATTTAACTGCACATGATTATAGGAAGAAATGAGATGAAAGATTACCGTAAAGCTAAAAGGCAAGTAGATATTTCCGTTGGTGAATCCGTAAAAATAATTCGGGAATTGCAGGAGCTAAGTCAGAATAAACTCGCTGAACTAACAAATATACCTCAATCAACGATATCTGCAATTGAAAATGATAGGGTGAAACTGGGTGTTGAGCGTGCAAAGGTATTAGCTACTGCACTAAATTGTCATCCAGCAGTTCTCGTATTTCCAGGTTGGCAGCTTTATCATAAGTCCGCGGCATAACAAGGCGTTAACAAGGTTAGCTTTGTCGTTATACGTTTAGTGGCGCATGCAGTCGAAAAATAGCTAAGAAATATGAATATCGAGGAAATCAAACAGACGGTGAAAGGACGCTATGGCAAGTGCGTTGAGGCAGGTGGCAGGAAAGAGCCCTGTTGTTGTCCCAGTGAGGCTCCCACAGATTTGAGCTTTGCTGCTGAACATGGGCTTTATGGCCGGGAAGAACTTTCCCTGGTCCCTGAGACCGCTCTTACCCTTTCCAAAGGTTGCGGTAATCCCACTGGTTTTGCCAATCTTAAATCAGGCGAAGCGGTTGTAGATTTTGGTTGTGGTGCAGGAATAGATGTTATTCTTGCAGCTCGCAAGGTAGGTTCCAGTGGAAAAGTGATTGGGGTGGATTTCACCACCCAGATGATTGAACGTGCAAAGCAGGCCGTGGCTGAGGCTGGTTTGACAGATGCAGTCGAACTTCTTGTTTGCGATATGGAACAACTTGAGCTTCGAGATGAGCTTGCTGATGTGGTGATGTCCAATTGTGTTATCAACCTATGCCCTGATAAAGAGGCCGTGTATCGTGAAGCCTTTCGTATTCTTAAATCCGGTGGCCGTCTTGCCATTTCCGATATTGTCTATACAGAAAAGATTGATCCTCAGGTACAAGAACACTTTCAATCGACTTGGGCAGGATGTGTGGGCGGAACGTTAGAGAGAGACAAATATTTCGAGATAGTCCAAAAGGCTGGATTTAGGCAGGTTGATGTCGTTGCCATCCATCCATTACTTTCTAACGAACTGGAGGCAATGGTATGTTGTCCAGGTCCAGAATTTACCCCTCCCCCTGCAAAAGAGGATATTAGTGTAGTTCAAGGGAAAGTGATAAGTATTAAATTCACCGCAGTAAAGCCACTAATCAGTTAATACAAGGCACTAGATAGCGTATAACCAGTCGCTCAACCCGACCGCATAACACTTGTCGGCCTTCGGGTAACGTCTGTGGGTGGCGGGTTAGCTAATCGTTATAAGTCTTTACTTCATCTTTATGCCGAATGTATTATAATGTATTACAATTAAATACACCTGGAGATTGTCATGGGCGTTACCAGCGTTCGATTAAACCCAGAAGTTGAAGCCCCGTTAAAAAGTTTGGCGCAACGACTAGACCGAAGTAAAAATTACCTCATAAACCAAGCTATAAAGGAATTTGTAGCACGGCAGGCAATGGAGGACTCTCGCTGGGAAGACACTTTGAAGGCCTTGGCATCAATAAAAAAAGGGAAAGTCATTGATGAATCGGAGGTAGTATCCTGGCTCAGATCCTGGGGTACAGATAGTGAGTCCACACCTCCCTCAGTATGAATTTAAAATTCACCCCTGAAGCTATTGGTGACTCGATCAGAATTCGCGAATTTATTGAAGAAAAAAATCCTATAGCGGCCCAACGAATCGCAAATGAATTATTAATTGGTGTAGAGAAACTCAAAGTATTTCCGGAAATTGGCTTAATGGTAGATCGAGCGCCTCAACCGGAACTAATTAGAGATTTGTTCATTGGCAGGTACACCATCCGCTATCTAATCGGCGAGAATGAAATTGTCGTATTACGGATGTGGCACGGAAAGGAAATTGAAAAAGACTTATGACAAGCGCATGCAGTCGAACGTAATGGACGTTACGCGCCCATTTTGCCGCTGATGCGGGGCGTTAATATTTTCAGATGGTGGCCTTGATGAATTAGCATTCATCTGTACAATGTACATATGAATCGTCTTGTTTTTGCATGGGATAAGCGAAAAGAAACTGCCAATATTAAAAAATATGATATTTCCTTCGAAGCAGCACGCACAATTTTCTACGATGAGAATGCAGTCCAGTTCTTTGATCCTGACCATTCCACCGGGGAAAATCGTTTCATACTTCTAGGTGTGAGTCATAAGCTAAACGCTTTAGTCGTTTGTCACTGTTTCAGGGAAGAAGAGACCTTAGTCCGCATTATCTCAGCGAGAAAGGCGGATAAAGACGAAACAAATATTTATTGGAGTTACCGGAAATGAGAGAGCATTACGATTTTTCCAAGATGAAGGGGAAAAAGAATCCCTATATCAAGTATTTGAAGCAGCCAATTACCCTGCGCCTGGACAGAGACTCTGTTGATTACTTCAAATCACTTGCTGAGGAGTCCGGCATTCCCTACCAGACATTAATAAATTTATACTTACGAGACTGTGCCATGAGCGAAAGAAAACTAAACATGACATGGCAGTAAAAAATCAAAACAAGGCGCTCGTTCGAACGCAAACTGCGCTGCACTTCGTTTGCGCCACACAGCCTGGCCGTTTGCGGCATGAGTGCCACCGTCCGTAGGACGCGCCGATCAATTATAGAGGGAGGACTTTGGAATGACTTCACCTTCGAAAGAGACAAGCGTTCAGGTTGCCGTAGTACAAGCGGCGGCGGTGCCCTTCGATACCGAAGCCTGTGTTGACAAGGCAGTTCGCCTGATCGAAGAAGCCGCTGCCACCGGCGCGAAAGTGATCGTCTTTCCGGAGGCGTTCATCGTCGGATATCCGAAGGGACTAGGTTACGGACTTGTGGTCGGCGCCCGCGATGCGGCCGGGCGCGAAGAATTTCGGATCTATCTCAATGCGGCCATCGAGGTACCCGGCCTGGAGACGCAGCGGCTCTGTGAGGCCGCCGAGACACATGGAAGTTACGTCGTGATGGGTGTGATCGAGCGCGAAATGGGCACCTGCTACTGCACGGTCCTTTTCTTTGGTCCAGATGGTCGGCTGCTTGGTAAACACCGCAAGCTCATGCCGACCGCATTGGAGCGAATGATCTGGGGATTCGGCGATGGTTCGACGTTGACGGTCGTGGATAGCCCCTACGGACGGATCGGCTCGGTGATCTGCTGGGAGAATTACATGCCGATGCTGCGGATGGCAATGTATTCGAAGAACGTCGCGTTGTATTGCGCCCCTACCGCTGATGACAAGGACACCTGGATATCGTCGATGCGGCACGTCGCCCTCGAAGGACGCTGCTTTGTACTGACGGCATGCCAATTCATCCGCAAGAAGGATTTCCCCGACACCGTGCGCGTGTCTCTCGGCGATTCTCCAGATTCGGTGTTGATGCGTGGCGGCAGCGCAATTGTTAGCCCTTTGGGCAAGGTGCTCGCGGGGCCCCATTTTGAGGGCGAAACCATACTGACGGCGACCCTTGATCTCGGCGAGATCGACCGCGGGAAGTTCGACTTTGACGTCGTCGGCCACTATAGCCGACCAGACGTGTTTCAGCTGAACGTCAATGAGGCGCCGATGCACCCTGTTGTGGCAAAGACGGAAGAGTAACATCGCGATGCATCACGTGATGCCGCCTAACCAGTCGATCACTTAGGCGGGCGTCAACCCTTATTAAAACGAATTATCAGAAGTTAATATGAAGTCACACGAAAAGAATTTATTATTGCAGACCAAATACAATGTAACGGCATCTTTTTATGATATTTTGGATTATCCATGGGAAAGGATATATAAGAAATGGCGTCCAGCTTTAGTTCGGGACTTAAGAGGTGAAATTTTGGAAGCTGGAGTTGGAACGGGGAGAAATCTGAAATTCTATCACCAGGATGTCGAGTTGGTAGGAATCGATTTAAGCAAACAAATGTTGAGTAAAGCCGAAAAGAGAAAAACAAAAGCCAGGTGTAAAGTAAGCTTACTGCATGAAGATGCTACGGTAATGCGGTCTATAGATTCAAATAAATTTGACTGGATATTTTCAACATTTATGTGTTGTGTAATGCCTGATGAAATACAAAATCTTGCTATCGAGCAATTCAGCAGGGTGTTAAAGCCAGGTGGGCGATTTCGACTTTTAGAAATTGTATATTCAAAAAATAAAAAAATAAGAAAAAGACAGGACTTTTTTACACCATTTGTTGAAATGGTATACGGCGCAAGATTTGATAGAAATACGCTCCGGCATATTGAGCAATCCTCAACTTTAAAAGTGACAAAAACATCTTTCTTAAAAGATGATACTTATTTATTAATCGAAGGAATCCGTGTTTAGAAATAACTGACAAAACACTGCTCACGGACGCTCGCACCCCGCGCCGGTGAGCATAACCTTGGGTGCTAGAGGTATTCTATGTATATAATTTTATTGGGCCTATCTATTTTCTTTGGAATACATCTAGTACCTGGTTTGGTGGGTTTACGGCGCAGGATAATTACTAGTCTAGGTGAACGTCCATACCAGGTGTTGTACTCTATTATTTCATTGATAGGGCTCATTCTAATCGTATATGGAAGGTCGAAAGCAGAATTTCAGCCTATATGGGAGCCTCCAGTCTGGAGTACAGATGTTGCGGTAGTGTTAATGTTGCCTTCTTTTATTTTCCTTGCCTCCGCAAACATGAAATCAAATATTAAGCGCTTCACTCGTCATCCAATGCTTTGGGGGGTCGTGCTCTGGTCTGGTGCACATTTGCTTGCTAATGGAGATCTCGCTTCACTGTTGCTATTTGGCTCTTTCGGCGCCTTCTCTTTGTTCGGAATGTTTTCAGCAAATATGCGAGGAGCAACAAAGCAAGAAACAAAATATCCGTTTACCAGGGACGCAGTGACTATAGTTGCGGGTTTGGTTGCTTATGGTGTCTTTATATTTTTTCACCCCTATTTTTTTGGAGCGTCAGTTATTTGATAATTTCATTGGTTTATACGCAAGTAGCAGCTTATTAAAAGGGGTCAAAGCGAACCATACAGGTTTTGACGAGCAGTTAATTTGGAGCAGTGCAGGCATGACGGTATCAACAGACACAGAAGGGTATCTGGTTAATCCCGAGGACTGGAATGAGGATGTTGCCATTGAACTGGCCAGCGAGGAAGGCCTTGAATTAACTGACGAATATTGGCAAATACTAAATTTTATGAGGGATTACTATGACGAGCATCGGGTAGCCCCCGATGTTCGTCATATTATGAGTTGCCTGGCAAGGGAGCATGGATATGACAAAAAGGAAGCGAAAAGGGTGCTCTTTAAGTTATTCCCCTACGGTTATGTGAAACAGGCCTGTAAAATTTCCGGGATGAAACGACCCCGCGCATGGAGTACGGGTTAATAAAAAAACGTCGGGGCCCTGATATCTATGGCAGGCCCCACTTTTTACCTGAACAGGATCCTGGTTTTATATGCGATGAAGGAGCTATTGCCGAGCCGGAATCCATTTTGACTTCGGGCAATGAAGTCAGACGGTTTATACAACCGGGCACCGGGTCGCCAGACTCTTAGTGCGTAATAATCTCGGGCCCCATCATCAAGGTTGGTAACCAGGTGGAGATAATAGGCAAATAGGTCACGATTATTAAAAACAGGAACAAGACCGCTAACCACGGAGCAGCGGCTTTTACCACACTGAGCATCGACATGCCTGCGATGCCTGCGGTGACAAACAGGTTCAGGCCCACAGGTGGCGTAATTATGCCTATTTCCATAGGATAGCGAGCCTATTTGTACTGGTTTTTATCGATACCGTACTTACGCATTTTGTCGTAGAGGGTCTTACGTGGGGTGCCGAGTACTTCCAGCGTTTCATTGATAGAGCCGGCGCATTTTTCCAACGCCTGTTCTATCAGGTTTTTTTCGAACCACTCAACGCGATTATGTAAATCGATCGCTTCACCTTGTGCGGTTGCACGGATGATTTCATCCAGGTCCAGATTGCTTGCATCGCCCGTTAGTACGAAACGCTCGGCGGCATTTTTCAATTCGCGCACGTTACCGGGCCAGTGGTACATCAAAAGTTGCTGTAGCTGTTCAGAGCTGAGTTCGGGAAGATCGCTTTCGTGGCGAGCTGCTGCGATGAGCGCATAGTGATGAAACAGGAGTTGAATATCTTCGACACAATCGCGTAACGTCGGTAATCTGAGTGTGATGACATTAAGACGGTAATAAAGGTCTTCACGAAAGCTGCCTTCGGCAGAAGCCTGTTTTAGATCGATTTTGGTAGCCGCAATCACGCGTATGTCGATAGGCAGTTGCTTGTTCGAACCGAGTGGCTCGACGACTCTTTCGTGCAATACGCGTAATAATTTAACCTGAAGATCAAGCGGCATACTTTCGATTTCGTCGAGAAATATGGTTCCACCATTGGCGTATTCAAATTTGCCGATTCGTGGTTTCGAGGCACCGGTAAAAGCACCGGCCGCATGACCGAAGAGTTCGCTTTCAATAATGCTTTCAGGCAATGCCCCGCAGTTGATCGCCACAAACGGCGCCTTTCGGCGCTTACTGATTTCGTGCAGGTTGCGTGCGACCAGATCTTTTCCGGTGCCGGTCTCACCCCAGAGCAGGATGTCGGTATCGGTGCCGGCCAGCCGCGTGATCTGGTTACGGAGCTGTTGTATCGCCACGGTTTTGCCAATAATACGTAGTCCGGGTGCATTTTGTAGCTCCAGCTCTTTCTTGAGGTTGCGGTTCTCAAGGACCAGCATACGTTTGTCGTAAGCCTTGCGTATGACTTCGATCAGGTTATCCGGTGCAAATGGTTTTTCCAGAAAATCATAAGCGCCATCGCGCATGGCCTGGACTGCGGTAACGATGTCTCCCTGGCCGGTAATGAGAATTACCGGAATATTCGCGTCGATCTCCTTTATACGCTGCAATAGTTCGAGTCCGGAGATGCCAGGCATTTTAATATCAGTGACAATAACACAGGTGCATTCCGTGTCGATGCCTGCCGGCGCACTCGCAGCATCGGCGTAACTTTCCACCTTAAAGCCTTCCATTTCCATGCTCTGGGTAGCGGACTTGCGGATAAATTTATCGTCATCGATGAAGATGACCTGTGCCCTGGGTTCACTCATTGGGTAAATATAACTCAAAGCGCGCACCACCCGTAGCAATGTTGGCGACTTCGATCTTGCCACCCAGGCTTTCCATGATGCGATAGGATATCGATAAACCAAGTCCAAGGCCCACCTCCTTGGTGGTGAAGAATGGATCAAATATATTTTCGATCACGTTGGGCGGAATGCCAGGTCCAGTATCGCTGATACTAATGACGATGCCCTGACCGTGGTTGTGGGCATCGATCTCGATATGGCGGGTTTTAACCGATGCCATGGCCTGAATCGCATTACTGAATAGATTGACCAGTTACCTGGTTTAGTAACAGGGGATCGGTTACCACCGATAACTCGGGGTCAGTGCGAGCCTGTACGTCGATCTGACTGGACTCGATTTCCCGTCGAAACATGCTCAGCGCCTGATCGATCGATTGAGCGATAGAAACCTGACTGTGTTCACCGCTGGATTTTCTGGAAAATCCGCGCAACTGCGAAATAATGTTCGCCATACGCCCGGTCAGTTCACTAATTTCATTCAGGTTGCCTGTCGCGGCTTCCACCTGCCTGTGTTCGAGCATGCGTCGTGCGTTTTCTGATTAATTACGGATCGCGGTGAGCGGTTGATTCAATTCGTGGCTAATGCCGGCGGACATTTGTCCGAGCCCCGCCAGCTTAGCTGCCTGAATCAATTCTGCCTGGGTATTGCGCAAGGTCTGTTCGGCTTTTTTGCGTTCCTCCACTTCGTTTTCGAGTTCACGAGTGCGGCGCTGCACACGCTGTTCGAGTAACTCGGTGGAACCCTGCAGCGCCAGGCGTCGTTGTCGATTGACGAGATAAAGTGTTACCAGCAGAAGCAAAATGAGTACACCGAACCCGGCCAGGGTGGCGCGTAAAATCAGTGTGCCCTGAATCGCCTGTGTATTGCTAAAAAGATGGACGGACCAGCCGGCACTGGGAATATCGAGTTTCAGATGAAGATAATCTCTGGCCCCTGCACCCTTACCATCGGTTATCGAGACACGATTAACATTTTCTTCCAGTTTCTCGGTCTCGTTGATATTAAGCGGGGTTAAATCCTGCCCGGGGTAGCGCCGGGATAATTGAATTTCATCGAGTCGCGCCGGATCAATGGGTATAAGGTTTTGTAAGTCCAGTCAGTATGTGTCGACAGGAATGCAATGCCATCCTCGTCGGTGACGATAAAATGATTGCCGCGATCCGACCAGGCAGTTTCGATATCTGCCAGGTTGATCTTGATAATGATGACACCCGATATTTCATCGAGGCGATAAACCGGGTAGGAGAAATAGTAGCCGCGTTGTAAAGAAGTTGTGCCTAATGCGAAGTATCGCCCGGCATTGCCGTTAATGGCTGACTGAAAGTAAGGTCGAAAGCTAAAGTTTTTACCGATGAATGAACGATCGAGATTCCAGTTGCTGGCGGCTACAGTGCGCCCATCCGTATTCATCAGATAAACATCGGAGGCGCCAGAGGTTATCGCAACTGCTTCGAGATATCGGTTAGTTTGATTTATCTGGTCGATATCTGTCTGCCCCAGTGTACTGACCAATCTTCGATTGTTAGATATAAGCCTCGGCAAGTGTTCGTATTTGGCCAGCACCCCGTTGAGGTTCGATACAAATAGCGTTAAATGATTTCTGGACTGGCCAGCCAATTCGAGTAATGCCTGGTGGCTGATAGCACGATATCCCCAGATTAAGCCGGCGATCAGAATAATCAACAGGCCTGGAAGCAACATCAGTTTTGTTGGGGTAAATCGAGTCCCGTTTTTCATTTGGGTTGCAGGTAATGCCAGGTAAGGAAAGGATGCATTCTATGCGCTACCCGTGTTCCCAACAAGCGCGGTGCTGATGTCTAAACCAGCCCGACCGTCATGCCGATCGCAAGCAATCCTGACGCGCCCTAATCATCCATGTCATCAGGCAACTTATGGGCAATGCCCTTGTGGCATTCGATGCAAGTCTTGCCCTTTTCCTGCGCGTGTTCCATTTTTTCCGCAGAACGCGTGCGTTGTTCGTCAAAATCCATGGCCTCATAGCTGTGGCAGTTCCGGCATTCGCGTGAATCCGATGCCTCCATCGAAGCCCAAACCCGCTCGGCGAGTTCGAGCTTCTTGTCGTCGAACTTCTCCTGCGTGGCGATGGTGCCCATGAGCTTGTGATACACCTCAGTGGTGGCTTTTATCTTACGGATCAACTTCCGCCCCCAATCCCTGGGTACGTGACAATCCGAACAGATCACGCGTACACCCGAGGCATTCTTGTAATGGACCGTTTTCTTGTAGTCCTCGAAGATGAATTGGCGCATTTCATGACACGAGGTGCAGAACGACATCGTGTTGGTGTGTTCCAACAAGGTGTTGAAACCGCCCCAGAAAATGATACCCCCAAGGCCACCGGCAATCAGGATTGCGCCCCAACCGAAGCGGGCCGTCGGCCCCCAGAACCATTTCCACGCGCGCGCGAATATCAATCTAAACTCTGCATTCTAGCCACGCTGTTCTATTTCGGATTTATTGCCGGCGTCGACGCAGGGTTTGCATATAAGCAAGCACATCGACCTGATCCTGGACGCTTAATACACGCAATGCCACCATCCCGACACCGGGCTGGCCATTACGAATTTTGTGTAACGTCTCCCACGGATTATCGTCGGCAACAGTGCCCAGATACCCACGATCACCAAACGCCGCCAGGGCGGTTGCGGTTCTTGAAACCATGGTGGCCCCATCGAAACCGTGACAAATGGCGCAAACAGTCTGGAAGAACGAGGCGCCGCGTCGAAGATCACCGCGCGCCCGTCCGGAGGGACGATCGATATACTGATCCATACCGACCTGGCCACGGCTGACGAACAATGCCAGTTTGCGCACCGCCGAATCGGGAATCATCGCTTCCGTGTATTGATGGGTCTTGTCACGAATAATATTCATCAGCTCATCGATTTCCATACCAACAGCCCGACGGAGGCCCTTGATGCCGGTATAATGCCCGCCTTTACCGTAGGCGCCATCCTCGCCCATATAATCCCAACCATGGCATTCCTTGCAGCGCCATGTCGCCTTACCTTTCTTTTTTCCGATATCGGGATAAGCGGGATGGTTGCCCTTCGGCTCGGGGTGTTCGAGCACGACCATCCAGTCATCGTACAGTTGGCCACCGCGGGCGATATCCCAGATATCGGGATCGCTCCATTGTGACGAGATTCCGCCTAGCGGTTGTGCGGCTACGGGGGCGGCTACCAAAGCCACCGCCACGGCAAACATGGCGATCACCGGATTCATGTGTCTCGCGCCACGCTCGCCGCGACTCTGTCTAAATATCTGCTCCATTTCCACTTCTCCACTGTTTTGCCCACATTAAAAAAACAGTATTCGAGTTTGGGACGAATACCAGAATAAACAGCAGCTTTCTAAGTATATTGAAAGAATAGAGCCCTAATATTCCAAATTAATCATAGGCTGTAATTTATTTTGTGTGCTGACCCAACATCGATCGAGTTACTATCATAATTAGTGTCTTAATCAACAATTGGAAATGATTTCCCATCACGCAATATGCAGGCTAACTTTGGTCTTTTTCGTCATTCGGGAATATCGGCAGGAACCGGCTGATCGCGTAGTAGGTGATAAACGGGGCCGCGAGTAGCATAATCGTCACCAGGAGTCCTTCCTTGCCGAAAAAATCCCAGTGGAAGTCCACAAATCCGCGCGCGGATTTCGAAATAAGCTGACCCCCGATCACAACATTGAAGCGCATAAAAAGGACCTGGGTGAGCAGCAGGAAGCTGCCGACATTGACCAGGAATAACATACCCCTGCCGTTGCCGGCATAAAACACTGCGTAGCCCAACAGAATAACCGGAACAGCGGACAGGAAAATTATCTGGCCCCAAATGTAAGAGCCATACAACGGCCCCAGAATCAGCGGCATGATTACCGTCCACTCATGCGCATCCTGGTACCAGACATGCGCCAACTCGAGCATTTCCAGGCCCCAGTCAAAGAGAAAGGCAGCCCACAGTATGACCGCTAGCTTTTTAATCATTGAGTAATCAGGGGATACCCGACGCCTCCAATGTATGAAGGTGTACATTAAGATGAGAATAGCGATTCCGCTTACCACGGCAGACGAGAGAAATATGATGGGTTGCAAGGCCGTCGCCCACCAGGAAATGGCCTTGACCGAGCCGAAGATGAATCCCACATAACCATGTAACAGGACTGCCCAGGGAATTCCGATAGCGGCCAGGAGCCGGGCAAATTTATGATCCAATTGCGCGGAATCGGGATGGTAGGTAGTCACGCCCAGGGTCAGCAGGCGCCAGATGCGCCGTTGAATTCCAGTGGTATCGTTGGCTTTTTGAATGAAATGTTTACGATAGATCAGCCAGATTTCAATTGTTAAAAGAATCATATACCCGGAATAGACATACCCGAATACGCTCATGGCCGAGGTCAAATGTGGGGTGACGAATATCTCGTAAGCCCGTTGCGGCTGGGCCAGATGGACCAACAACGGCATTCCCGCGAAAAGCCCAAAGCAAAACGCGGCAATCAAGGCAAAATTTGCGACCGGCTTGAACTGTTCTAGATTCAATACATGATAGAGCGCGGAGACCACAAAGGCGCCAGCGATGAGCCCCGTAAGGTAGGGGTAGATAACGATCATTAATGACCACCACACTTCCTCATTATTGGGGAATATAAAATTCACCAGGGCGTTATTAGGGAGGTCGTACATCAGATCACCTCCTTTGGCAAACCAATGTAAAAACAGGAGGGACCCGTATGCATTGCCGGCCGCAGAACTGTCCAAATACCCTCTTGAAGGATCCGGCTTACCTCGCTCTCGGGATCTTTCAAATCTCCGAATATTCTGGCGCTGGTTGGGCAGGCCTCCACGCAGGCCGGTTGCCTGCCTTGTTTCACCCGGTGATGACACCAGCTGCATTTATCCGATTTATTTATCTCGTGGTTGATAAACCTGGCGCCATAGGGACAGGCCTGAACGCAATAAGCACACCCGAGGCAATAATCATTGTCAACCAGCACGAAACCTTCGGGAGACTTGTAAGTTGCGCCGACGGGGCAGACCTGCACGCAGGGCGGGTTCTCGCAGTGGTTACACATTTTGGGCACGAAAAAAGACTTTATCGCCTTTTCCTTAAGGTCTTCGCTGACCGGCCCGAACCCTTCCGCACCGCCTTTTGGAGAGTCGACATAAACGCCATCTTCGGTGATGACGTACCTTTCCACCCAGGTTCGAAATGCGCCCTCGGGTACGTTGTTTTCCTGGGCGCACGCACGCACGCAACCGCCCCACCCAATGCACTTGCCGACATCGATAATATAGGCCCAGTGGTGTTCGGTGCTCCTTTGCTTCCATATCCTGGATGTCCCATGGCCGCCACGTACCCCAGACGCATATATCATCAGGGTTGTCGCCGTACCCGATACAATTTGTTTCAGAAATACCCTTCGTGACTTCGAGCCTAATAGCGACGAATCTGAAGTTAATTTTTTCATTGGGCATATCTCATTTTTAGCGCCAGGCTCACGGCGTCGGATCATGGGCGTCGTGGCACTTCAGGCAAACCTCACCTTCTTTAATAGTAGTGTGCTTTTTCACCTCACTGGTAAATTGAGGGAATCCCTGTGGCTTACTTATTAATTCCTCGTGGCAGTTAAGGCATTGCCAACGGGACTGATTGATCACTTTCGCGTCGGCGATCTTCTCATCGCCACGAGCGTGTGTGGCCAAAGGTCCATGGCACCCTTCGCAAGACAGGGTTTTGTGTTTCAACTTCTTCACTTCCTTAACCACATCTTCATGACAGGTCTGGCAAGAGTCGTTTCCACCGTGAAGCATTGGTTTGTTCGCTGATTCGGTCAGGGAATCCCCTCGATACCAGGCCTCAAAGTTCCAGCTTGGAGGCGTAGCCAGGTGCTTGATTACCAGGAAAGCAATAATAAAGACGAGGAACAATGCACCGAGGCGGTGAAGATGGCTAAAGGCGGAGGGCTTTTTCATGTCGTCGGTTTCGTTATTCTAGTTCCGATGATGGGGAGCCTGTACGCCCCTGATCATTTTGGTGATCGGGGGCGTACGGCACAGGACATATATCCTGAACTTCAATTACAGCGAGACTACATCTCCATCGGCATTGTCTTCAGGTGCGCCATAATATCGAGAATGATTTGCCGATCCAGCGCACGCAGTGCTGGCATTTTCTCGTCGGGCTGCCCGTTCAGTATCTTGTGCATGACTTCCTGTGGATTACCCATTTGCTTGGCGAGCGTTTTATCCATATCTTTTGGTTTGTTGCCGTCCTTTGTATGGCAACCAGCACAGATCGTATTGTAGTAGGCAGCGCCCTGATGCGCATCTCCACCCTTCGGCGACTTGGAGGAATAATCGATATACTTGCTCATATCGACCTGGCCTTTGGAGACGAATAATGCCAGATCATGGAAGTCGTCATGTCCCAACTTGTCCGCGTATCCGTGGGTGCTGTCTTTGAGTACCGCGATTATTTTGGCGGGATCAGCGCCGAACATACCGTCGATGCCTATTATGCCGGTAGAGTGTTTACCGGAGGCATAGGCGCCATTTACACCTTTGTAATCCCAACCGTGACATTCCTTGCAGCGCCAGTTGGCTTTAGGCTTGGCGGCGTATTTCTTGTTTGCAGGATAGGCTGGATGTGACTGTTTGGGTGGATCGACGTCGATTACCTTGTACCATTTGTCGTAGAGCTTACCACCACGAGCCATCGCAGATTCCTGCTCTTCTTCCGCCTGAACAGGTGTCGCGAGTGAAACTGCCATTAGCCCGGCGGTTAAAATAGCGGTTATGATTTTTATAACATTTGTATTCATGTCTTATACCCTTGGTAAGTGATATTGATAATCGGTCAGCTTAATACGCTTAATTGATAAGCAGTAAATTCTCTAAAAACACGCAATCATATATAGAAGAATAGGAAATAACTTGTATTGACCTAGGTCAAGTAGTTGGCAGATGTTGGTTATTATTCCAGATACAGGTTCTACGGGACGTTGCCGGACCCTGTTTGTGTGCCATTTGAGCATTAACCCCAAGCTTTTTGATATGATATAGTCGGGTGAAAAGGTAACGCGATAGACTAACCAGGTTACCCAACTGGCGATAATTTTCCACAGGCCTATGTTTTGACATTAGCTTTAATAAAACTTCACGCTGCTTTTTTATAATAATAATGGCTAGTTTTGGAGATCATAAATCGTTAATTTCGATCAAATACATCCAATAAATCAATCGAGGAGAAAAAGTAATGAGTAAACACGACACAATTAATGGCAAACCTCTGCATCCGGCCATCAAGAGGTGGGCCAGGGACGCCAACGAAGGCAAGATGGAGCGTCGAGAATTTCTTGCCTTGTCCACAGCCTTTGCCGCGACCACGGTTACCGCGTATGGCTTGCTTGGCTTGACGGCTTCCGGTGAAGCCAGGGCTGCCAGGAAAGGCGGTACCATGCGAATCCAGATGGAAGTGCGCCGGGTTCCCGATCCCCGTATCTTCGACTGGTCACAAATGGCTAACGTAGCACGCGGCATGCACGAAAATCTGGTGCGTTACTCGGCAAAATCTACCTTTGAGCCTTACCTGCTGAGCAGTTGGGAAATCAACGATAGTGCGACCGAGTATACCTTGCACGTTCGGAAAGGCGTGAAGTGGTCCAACGGTGATGAATTCAATGCCGACGACGTAGTCTTCAATATCACCCGCTGGTGCGACAAGTCCGCGGAGGGTAACTCGATGGCTGGCCGTATGGCGACCCTGATCGACGCAGATACCGGCAAGGCCGGTGCAGGCGTGATCGAAAAGGTCGACAACCACACCGTAAGGCTAAACCTGCCGAAGGCTGATATTTCGATAATTCCCGGTATGGCTGACTATCCTGCCCTGATCGTACACCGCGGCTTTGATGGCTCGGATATTACCGAGGGCCATCCGGGTACGGGTCCATTCATGATTGAAAGCAACGAGGTGGGTATTAAATCGGTACTGGTGAAGCGCCCGGGACACAAGTGGTGGGGTGGCGAGGCTAAGCTGGATCGCATCGAATTTATCGATTACGGTACCGATCCATCATCGTTCCTGGCTGCCTTTGAAGCTGACGAAATCGATATGAATTACGAAACTACCGGTGAGTATTTCGAAATCTTTACTGGCCTCGGCCTGGAACTGTCAACCGCGGTGACCGCGGCAACGATTGTAATCCGTCCAAACCAGCAGGCTGAGGTCAATGGCAAGAAGCCATACGCCGATGTGCGCGTTCGTCGCGCACTTGCACTGGCCTGCGACAACGCCAAGATTCTTGAACTGGGCGTTGACGGACAAGGTGAACCGGCCGAAAACCATCATGTTTGTCCGATTCATCCGGAATACTACAAGCTCCCGCCGATCAGCCGCAACGCCGCTAAAGCCAAAGCACTGATGGACGAAGCAGGCATGGGTGATTACGAGCACGAGCTGGTCTCGATCGACGATGACTGGCTACGTGCGAGCACCGATGCGGTAGCAGCGCAGCTACGCGATGCTGGCATCAAGGTCAAGCGTACTGTTTTGCCGGGTTCCACCTTCTGGAACGATTGGGTCAAGTACCCGTTTTCGTCCACCAACTGGAACATGCGTCCACTCGGTGTCCAGGTACTGGCACTGGCTTATCGCAGTGGAGAAGCCTGGAACGAATCTGGGTTTTCTAACCAGGAATTCGACGACACCCTGGCAAAAGCATTGGCGATTGCCGATGCCGACAAGCGGCGTGTGTTGATGAAGCGGCTTGAGGAAATCATGCAGCAAGAAGGCGTTACCATCCAGCCTTACTGGCGCACCATCGGCCGCCACCACAAGGCCAATGTGGCCAATGCAGAGATGCACCCCACCTTTGAGCTGCACGTCGAAAGATTGGGTTGGGCATAGTCGCCTGACCAGGCTAAGAGATTCAGGGGCCTCCGGCCCCTGAATTTTTTACGCTTTAGCGTTCTACCAGCCATGGTTGTGGCTGTATCGACCAGGGTAAACATGACCGGGGGATTACCATGCTGAATTTCATACTGAGACGCTTGGGGATAATGTTGCTCACCGCTTTGTGTCTGACCTTTATCGTATTTTTCCTCACCAATCTCGAACCCAATCTCGAAAAGCTCGCGAAACAACAAAACAACATGCGCATGTCAGACGAGCAGGTGGCGAGCTGGCTGGAAAAAAACGGTTATCGGAAACCGTTGCTTTCCCGTTACGGTGAATGGCTCGGGGTATTACCGGGTTGGGCCTGGGAAGTCAACGGTAAACCCGCAGGCCGCTGCGTTCGCCGGGGTGTCGAGGATACTCCGACCTACTGCGGAGTCCTTCAGGGTCGATGGGGCTTTTCCACGGTATTCAGAGACGAAGTAGGCACAATTATCAGCAAGCGTCTCGGCGCCACTGGCTGGTTGATGCTGTGGGTGATGATCACCATGGTGCCGATGGCACTGGTGATCGGGGTGCTCGCCGGGATGCGCGAAGGCTCGAAGCTGGATCGTTCGCTGTCGACATTTTCGATAACCACGACCGCGACTCCTGAATACGTATCGGGTGTTATTTTCATCGTCCTGTTCGCATCGTCAAAATATGGACTGTCGCCGCTGTTCCTCGAACGTGGCACGCTATTGAAAGGTTCCGCTACCTCGGCACTCGACGAAATTACCCTGGTTAATTTCGCACTGCCTGTTTTGACAATGGCGATCTACGGCCTGGGTTATATCGCGCGTATGACGCGCGCATCGATGGCCGAAGTCATGACTGCACAATATATCCGTACCGCCACACTCAAAGGTGTCAGTTTCAGAGCCGTGGTGATCAAGCACGCACTACGTAACGCGTTAATCGCGCCTTTTACCGTCATCATGCTGCAATTCCCCTGGTTGTTGACCGGGGTGGTGATCGTGGAAACCCTGTTCAATTACAAGGGATTTGGGTGGGTCCTGGTCCAGGCTGCAAGCAATAACGATATTGAAACCCTGTTGGGCTGTTCGGTAGTAGCAGTGTTAGTGGTGTTAATAACGCAGTTGATATCGGATATTGGTTACGTATACCTCAACCCGCGTATTCGCATTAAATAGGCGGAAAGCAGGTATGGAGAATATGGCCTGGTATAGCATTATCGCCACGATTATCTGGCAATTTCTGCCGGTCTGGATCGGAATCGCAGCCGTGTTTGCTTTCTCTATCATGAACATGAAAAAGCTTGGCCTATATGGCAAGCTGTTCAACAGTAATGTGGGCATGATCGGCCTGGGTCTGGTGCTGTTCTGGGTATTCACCGCGCTTTTCGCAGATGTTATCGCACAGTTTGACGCCTATTCACAGGTTTCCGGGATGAAAAACAAACCGCCGGGAACGCCGGTAACCGACCTGGAAGATGCCTGGTATCTGCTTGGTGGCGACCGCCTGGCACGAGACGTATTCAGTCGCATGATCTACGGCAGCCAGACGGTCTTGATAATCGCGCCCGCCGCGACCTTGTTCGCGTTCATGGTTGGTATCACGCTGGGCTTACCTGCCGGTTATTTTATCGGCAAGTTAGACTCCATCCTGAGCTTTATTTCAAACCTGGTACTCGCGTTTCCGGTCATCCTGTTGTTTTACCTGTTGGTTACACCTGAAATCCGAGCAACCGGAATACCTGTTTTCCTGGCAGCATTGCTCTTTATATTCCCGATCGTGTTTATATTAATCCTGTTTAAAACGCGGTTTATCGCCCAGCCTCAAAAACTTAAGGTCTATATCGCGGTAACGCTGGTAATCGGGCTGTGGATATACTCCGGGCTCGCATTCAATGCCGACCCGCTTGGCGTCTGGTCGATGGACCCGAACCTGCTCAATATTTTCGTGTCGGTGGTTTTTGTAAACTCGCCGACAGTCTTCCGTATTGTGCGCGGCCTGACGCTGGACATCAAAACACGGGACTATGTGGCTGCGGCACAAACCCGAGGCGAAACCCCCTGGTACATCATGCTCTGGGAAATTCTGCCGAATGCACGTGGACCGCTGATAGTCGACTTTTGTTTGCGCATTGGCTATACCACGATTCTGCTTGGAACCCTCGGATTTTTTGGGCTTGGGATGAGCCCGGAAAGTCCTGACTGGGGTATGACCATTAACGAAGGTCGTAAGTTGATTACCATCAATCCGTTCCCGGCCATCGCACCGGCGTTGGCACTGATGTCACTGGTACTCGGACTTAACCTGCTGGCCGACGGTCTGCGCGAAATCTCGATGCGCGATTGACCACGGGAGAACACATCGGATGACCGATCGAAGCAGCGACGACACACCGGTCCTCGAGATCAAAAACCTGGGGATTTCCTACTTCGTGCGGGCCGGCGAGATACCCGCCGTGCCCGATTTTTCGCTGACCCTCCGGCGCGGCGAAAGTTTCGGGCTGGTCGGCGAATCAGGCTGTGGCAAATCGACCGTCGCCATGGCGATCATGAACTATCTCGGCAACAACGGCGCCATCGTGCGCGGCAGCATCATCTTCGAGGGCCGCGACATGGCGGAGTTGTCGTCCGA
>JADFMY010000033.1 GCA_022563685.1 Pseudomonadota bacterium
TTTAACGCTCGATTTAATTGGCAGTTATTATTTACCGGTTGCTGTTTTTTATCTGTCGGGTATGTTAATTGCCAGGTATCTGTTCGACCGCCCGCTCGGTGGCCAGGCAATTACCGGTTTTTCGTTTTCGTACGGCAATGCGGTATTACTCGGTTTGCCGCTGGTGTTATTGACGCTGGGCGACGAGGGAGCCCTACCCTACTTTATATTGATCTCGATGCATGCTCTGTCGCTGTTCACAGTGACCACCGTATTGCTGGAATACAGCCGCCATCGCGATGCGAGTCCACTACATATTCTCGGTAAAGTTTTTTTCGGACTACTCAAAAACCCGATTTTACTCGGCATTATTGGTGGTATCACATTAAACTGGCTTGGCGTGCCTTTGACCGGTGTAGTCGATACCACGGCGGGTTACCTGCAAAACTCGGTCGCGGCCTGTTCGCTTTTCGCGCTCGGGGCGTCGATGACCAAATACCACATCGCCGGTCAACTCAGGCAGTCTGTCACCGTTGTTCTGGCGAAAAATATCGCGTTTCCTGTCTGTGTCTATTTCACCTGCACCCAGGTCTTTGCATTATCTGCACACTGGACATTTGTCGCGGTATTAATGGCGGCGCAACCCACCGGGGTGAATGCTTATATATTCGCAGAGCGTTACCAAACCGCCCAGGCACTGGCGACCACGACGGTTTTTCTGTCCACCGCGTTTTCACTGCTGACTATTTCGGCTTTACTGTATCTTTACCAGTCCGGTGCGTTTTAATAGATTGGTAATGTGCGGACATTCCGACCTACGAGCAGAAATTTAGAACGAGCCAGGTTTACTAAATTCGGCGTGAGCAACATCATGCGGTATGTCCCTGAGCTCCTGTAGCATTGCCCAGGCCGGTGCCTCGCTAATGCTGAGATACTCGTTGTCTGGTTCGAGCGATCGCTGGTAGGCACAGATGCATACGCTCATGCATAACCGCATCGCTATCAGGTCGAACACTACGCTGATCTCGGCCTCGGTTAATGGCAGGTGGGCGTGGTAACCCCTGATGATGGCTGCTGCCGATTCGAGCGGGTTTTGTTTACCCAGCATCGCATAAGCCGCAGCGATAGCCGGTTCGGCCAGGGTCCAGGAATACACCATATCGCCGAAGTCGATAATATTGCTTATTTCCAGGTCCTGAGCCGAATCACCGCTAACCAGCAGGTTGTTGTCGTTCGCGTCGTTGTGAATCGGGCTTTGCCTGAGATCGTCACCGATCGGTAACACTCGCTCGCGAAAACCTGCCTCGAAGTACTCGATCAGGGCACAATTTTCAGCGCTGACCAGCAACGGCTTGAAGCGTTCCAGGGTTTCCAGCGCGTCGGTCATTCGCCACAGCAAGGGTCGGTCTAAAGCGTCGTGCTTAAAGTCCAGCAACGATTTGTCCATCAGCGCGAGCTTTTTACCCAGGTCAAAAAGCAGTTCGGGTGGATGCGGGCTGACACTCGATAGCAGCCGACCTTCGCAATAGGGTAAAACCCGGCAAAAATGTGTGCCCCCAGTCTCGCTGGTAACGCTTTCTATAAAATTGCCGTTGACCGAATCGACGCTCACTGCCGCCTGTTGCCACAGGCCGGATCGAGCCAGTATTTGCATTACCTGTTGCTGGCATTCGAGCATGCTGTACGGTTCTTGCTGGTTGGCAATTTTAAATACGAATTTTCCGCGATCGGTGACGAGCAGGTAATTCAGGTCTCGCTCGCCATTTAGTGGCTGCAATAAACCATCTAAATCAAACAGACGCCTGACCAGGTGGCCGGCCTGTTCGATGCTAAATGCGGGTAAAACACAGGATTCGTGCATGAATTGGGCAGCATGAGACTCTAAAAGTCCCATCTTACTAAAGATGCCGTGCCAGCGGCTATCGCCAGGCATCTAAAACTGGCAGAATCCCGACTCCGATAATCTCAAGCCGTATAAAACTATGTCGTTGTTCAACACTAAGGCGTCGTATTTACCCAACTTTCGGCCGGGACTCTCTTATATGGTCGAAAAATTTATCTGGAGCAAGCCATGTCCCTACGCCTGGGAATAGATACCGGCGGTACCTTCACCGATGCGGTGCTGGTGGACGATGACAAACGAATTGTGGCGGCCCAAAAAAGCCTGACCACGCGCTTCGATTTGACTGTCGGCATCGGCGACGCGATTGCGAGCCTGCCTGCAAATCTGCTCGAGCAAGTCACCATGGTATCGCTCTCGACCACGCTGACTACTAACTCGGTGGTAGAGGACCTGGGTGCGCCGGTTTGCATATTATTGCCGGGATACAACGAAGCCCAGGTGAAGCAAAGTGGCTTGCTGGAAATACTGCCCGCGCATTTAGTGATCCGGCTCGAAGGCGGGTTCGACGCTGTCGGTAAGGAACACCAGGCCCTGGACGAAGACACTGCGCGTACTGCCATTTTAAAGCTACAGGACCAGGTATCCGCCTTTGCCATTTCGAGCATGTTCGGCACGCGTAATTCGGGTCACGAAAACCGCTTAAAGGCACTGGTGACAGAATTGACCGGGATGCCGGTGATTTGCGGACACGAACTGGCTTCCAGCCTGGGCGCACCAAGACGCGCGCTAACCGTTGCGCTCAACGCGCGCATGGTGCCAGCGATCAAGGAGCTGATCGCTTCGGTGAAGAAAATTCTTGAACGACACGCGATCGAGGCACCCCTGATGATCGTCAAGGGCGATGGGTCGCTCGAGAGTGCGGAAAACGCGGTGGAAAAACCGATTGGCACGGTATTGTCCGGCCCGGCTGCCAGTGTGATCGGCGCCTGCGAATTGAGCGGTTTAAAAAATGCAATCGTGGTCGACATGGGGGGAACGACCACCGACGTCGCGATTGTCAGGAACGGTCAGCCCGAACTGTGTGCGGACGGGGCCAAAATCGGTGACTGGCGGCCCATGATCGAAGCGGTACGGGTTAATTCTGTCGGCCTCGGGGGTGATAGTGAAGTTCGATTTGGTGGGCATAAGGGTTTGTCGATTGGGCCACGTCGGGTGGTGCCGACCAGCCTGCTCGCACATCTGCACCCGGAAATCATCCCCAAACTTAAAACTCAGTTAGACGGAATGGTAAGTGCGAGCAGTAACCGTTTCGTGCTACGCCTGGAAAATAACCAGGCCTTGCTCAGCCAGCTCAGTCGCGTCGAGCGTGGGGCCTGGGATGCGCTGTCCGATAATCCGATAGAGCTGGATGCGATCGTACTCGAAAACCGCGGATACGCGCGAGCATTAGCGCGCCTGAAACGTCTCGGCCTTGCCATTTACAGCGGATTTACGCCCACCGATGCAGTTCATGTACTGGGTATCAATTCGCACTGGAATAGCGAAGCAGCGGAATTATCGGCGCGCTTATGGATGCGGCAAATGCGCTACCTGTATGGATACGGCAGTTGGGAGGTAGACAATGTCAAGCAGGCCTGCACCCAGGTTTACGAGTTGGTTAACTTGACCATTAGTCGATTGCTGATTGAAGTCGGGCTGAATGAATCTGATCTGGCCAGTAGTACTCGAACCAGCGGGGTCACCGAATTACTCACCAGAATGATACTGGGTACCCGGAAAACCAATGGGGCAGACCCATTGTTCAAGCTGGATTTTGCCAGCGACTATCCAATCGTCGCGGTGGGTGCACCAGCAGCCAGTTATTACCGCGATGTCGCCGACGCGTTGCAGATTGGCCTGCATTTACCCGATCATGCCGACGTGGCCAATGCATTCGGCGCGGTTATCGGCAGCGTGGTGCAGCGGGTTCAGGTCACCGTTACTCAGCCGCAACACGGCACCTTTTGTTTGTTCAAGAATGACGAGCCACAAATCTTTACCACGCTCGAAGAGGCAAAAAAATGTGCCGTGGAACTTGTCATACGCGAAGCCGAAGAAAAGGCCATTAGTGCCGGGGCGAAAAATCCGAAAGTCTCGCTGAGCTATGAAGATACACACGTCAAAGATAATATCGATGGTGAGCTGTTCCTCGAATCGATCGTCATCGCTACCGCGGTTGGTCCTGCCTGCGACTGGCGAGTCGATACTCTGTGACCAGCCCGGCAATTCTGGGGCAGCTACTCAAACCCTACGGCCTGCATTTGAGAGGTGTTCTGGACTTAACGCAGGAAGAGATTTCGACATACGAATTCGACGCTGGCCAACATCAGAATAATGAATTCGTTGCATCGATAGCGTTGGTCGGAAATATCGGCTCTTCGTTCTGGGCGGAATTCACCGGGTCACCCGAATATCAGGATGGGCGTGCCGACCCGCTCGATCGATGGAGCAGGCGTATCGCGCAATCGGTCGCCGAACAATGCGACGCCATAGCGATTTTTCCATTCGAGGGGCCACCCTACTACCCCTTTCAACAATGGGCCAAACGGGCCGAAACGATTTATCAGTCCCCAATCGGTCTGTTGATTCATCCCGATTATGGCCTCTGGCATGCTTATCGCTTCGGATTGTTGTTACCTCGTGCGGCGCCGCGCGCCCAGGCGGATTCGCCAATGGAATCTCCCTGCCTGAGCTGCCAGACCCAACCCTGCCTGCATACCTGCCCGGTGGATGCCTTTAGCGCGAACGGATACGACGTGGAAAAATGCGCTTCTTATTTAAAGCAAACCCCCGAAGCACTTTGCCACCAGCAAGGCTGTCAGGCGCGAAATGCATGTCCGGTTGGTGAAGACTATCGTTACGAAACCCCGCAACACCTGTTCCATTTGCGCGCTTTCCTGAAATCAATGGGGTCAGTATCGAAATCAATGGGGTCAGTATCGATTGATATTTGGAGAATCTGGCCACAGCAAGCCCTCTGGAGCAAAATCAATCGATACTGATGAGATGGACACGCTCCTGATAAACGGCTCATCATAGCCAGGAAAGAAGCGTTAAATTCAATCCACAGGAGCATGTCCATGAACAAGACTAATACAATCGGTATCGACCTGGCAAAGAATGTTTTCCACCTATGTACGCAGGATAGCAATGGCCATATTCTTTCCAGACTGAAACTCGGGCGCAGCCAGCTGAAACATTTTCTCGCAACGACGGCGCAGAGCAGAATAGTCTTCGAGTCCTGCGCCACTGCGCATTACTGGTCCAGAATTGCCGAATCGCATGGTCATCAAGTAGCGCTCATCCATCCAGGCTACGTCAAGGCCTATGTAAAAACCAATAAGAATGATTTTAATGATGCCGAGGCCATCTGCGAAGCTGATAGTCGCCCGACGATGCGTTATGTTAATTCTAAAACGATCAATCAACAGGATATTCAACTGTTGCATCGAATCCGGCAAAGACAGGTACAGCAACGTACCGCATTGGTGAATCAAATCCGTGGGCACTTGCTCGAATATGGTATCACCATTCCTCAGGGCGTGAGTCGAGTCCGACATCAGCTATCGGGCATTTTAGAAGATGCTGAGAATGAACTGAGCTGTCAGGCCAGAGTGCTGTTTCGTGAATTGCAGTTAGAGCTATATGATCTGGATGACAGGATCCAACAGGCCGACAGAAAGATAAAGCGCCTGGCGACACAAGATCTTGTCTGCCAGCGTCTGATGGCGATACCGGGTATCGGGCCGATGATCGCGACGGCACTGGTAAGCACGGTTGGCAATGCCAATCATTTTAAAAACGGACGGGAACTTTCGGCCTGGCTGGGGTTGGTACCCAGACAATACTCAACTGGTGGTAAGCAGCGGTTGCTGGGTATTAGCAAACGAGGTGATTGCTATCTTCGTTCACTGCTAGTTCAAGGTGCCATTTCAGCCATCACACGAAGTAAAAACCGATCTGACAATCAGTTAACCTGGGCTCGGCAATTAAAGGTAAACAAAGGTTTGAAAAAAGCAGCGGTGGCTTTATCAAACAAAACGGCACGGATCATCTGGTCGGTGATGGCGAAAGACCATGACTATGTCGTACAGCAGTAAAACTCGTTCTTGAATCAACTTATCTGAGGTTAGCGCTACTGAATGATTTAACAGGTTAGACCGACGCCTTGCAGGATCTGCGATGGGGTTAGGTACTGAACGTACCGTGATACTGATGAGGTGCAGGCGTGCGGTTTTCATCATGGCCGGAGATCCATACCCTGATCTCACCAGGGGCCGAATATATGACTGCTAATCTATTACCTGTTTCATCGACACCAATGGCCCCAGAGAGAATATTATGAATGGTTGATAAAAAACTGCTATTTTTGAGTTGCATTCCCGGGCGTGTCCATATATGACACTATCGATCGTCTGTATTTTCGGATTCCGTCAATTACAATGGAAATCAATCCATACTGACCGCATTGATTCTATTATTTTAAACCGAGCATACCCAGCTTCAAATTTTTGTCCGCTGGAAAGTTGCCGAGCCATATTTCCAGCAATGCATTCTTGAAGTCTTCACCTGGGATCAGGCCCAGAACGGCGCCGTTTTTAGTCACGCTGGTACCTTTTCCTGGAATATAATTGAGAATGTACTGGTCTCTAGCGACGACGTCCTGATCAAAATAGCTATAGAATTGATCCATCCGATCCTGGAGTTTAACCAGCATTTCCTTGCTTTGATTTTTTTCAAATCCCTCGCGCCAGGCTTTGAGAAGCTTCTTCTTTGCAACTTTCTTGTAGACGAAATCCATTTGTATCCGCATCGCGTGTGGTGCAGACAGGATTTCAGTGACATTATTTGATTTGTTCACCAGATATAAAGAGCCGACATAAATGTCGATCCACAGTTTTTCTCGAAGGCCCATCCCGTTGAGCACCAGAATTTGGCCATCTTCGGCAGTCACCTGATCCTTGACAAATACTCCAGCTAGTTCGCCAGCCCGCAGTATTGGAGCTAGCACTAGAAATGCGGTTGCTAATATCAATTTTTTCATCGGGTGCCTCCTTATGGATTTGGTGATAATGCCAGTTTAGTCTCAGGCTTGTCAGATTGGAACCCTGGGGTGCCTCAGTCGGATTTTAAATCCGGTTTGACATATTGAATCACGCCGAGACGAATCAGCTCGGCGTGCAGGATCGCCGCACGATCGCTACCGTCCGCAATTTCAAGCAAGCGCTGTTTCAGGTTCGATTCGAGCGGTAGCCAATAAATCAACTGGTATAGAATTTCAGAAAAAGACTGGTTTTCATTGGGGGTCCTGCCTTCCTGTGCGCTGATGTGATGGAGTAACTCTTGCATATAGGTATATTGCTCGGGTATTTCACTGGTTTCAGTGTCCTTGAGGATCTCAATCTCGGCAACGGTCAGGCCGTCGGACTGGGTGTGCGTGGATTTAATTTCGAATCGCTCGATTCCCAGAGCGGTAATACTGAGCAATCCATCGGCACGATTTTCCCAATCGCTAATCGTAGCTGTCGTGCCGACCGAGTAGATGTCGGTATCGCTAAGGGTTTCTTCGCCCTTGTAGATTAATACGATGCCAAATTTCGATTCCTCGCGCATACACCTGGCAATCATGTCGAGGTAACGTGGTTCGAAGATTTTTAACCTCAGCTTGTTTGAAGGCAACAATACAGTCTTGAGTGGGAACAGCGGCAATTCAGTCATGAGTGGGCGTAAAAGATGTCGAAATCAAAGGCGATCATAAAATGCCTGTTGCCATTATTCGGAGCTCCCCCAACGCGGCGAGATATCGTTATCGATGCCTAGCTGATCGAGAATTCGTGCAACCACGAAGTCAACCAGGTCACCAGGTTTGTTTACCCCCTGATAAAAACCGGGATTGGGGGGTAGTATCACGACGCCGAGATTAGATAGTTTAAGCATATTTTCCAGGTGAATACTGGAAAATGGAGTTTCGCGGGGTACCAAAATCAACTTTTTTCGTTCCTTGATAATCACATCGGCGGCGCGGTGGATCAGGTTATCGCCAGTGCCCGAAGCAATCGAGGCCAGCGAGCCCATGGTACAGGGGCAAACTACCATCGCGTCGGATACCGACGAGCCACTCGCAACGGGAGCAGTCCACTGATCTTTTGCATACACGTGAATGCGGGAAGAATCGGCATCGAAGTAACTGACCAACTGCTGCTTCATTTTTTGTGCGTTGCCCGTGAGCTTCAGATCCGACTCCATGCCCATCACTATTTGACCCGGTTTCGAACAAATGAACTGAATATGGATATTCGCCTGCAGGCAAAGTTGCATCAGGCGCAGGGTGTAAGGGGCGCCAGAGGCGCCGGTCATAGCCAGGGTCAGAGTTTCAATGCTCACGATTTGGGTAAAATTCCGTTTTGAGCGATCAATTTTTCGGTTGTCTGCGATAATCGGGAAACCAGGTTTTCGAGAAAAATTCGATAGTACTGTAGCTGGGTATCTTTGGATGCATGTTCCATAAGCGCAGTGCTCACACTCATCAGCAACACGTCGGTGCGAGCAATGATGGTAGCTGCCCGTGGTCGCCTGGTGATAAAGGCTATTTCACCAAAACAGTCGCCCTGTTTCAAGCTGCCTATAATTCGATCCTTTTTGTACACATCGACACCGCCCCTGGCGATGATGAAAAAGGATGTTTTTTTCTCGCCTTCGCTGAGAATGACATCGCCCTGCTTGAATTCTCTCCATTCGCTTGCGCTGACTACTTCAGAAATCTGTGCGTCGTTGAAATCCTTAAAAAAGTGGAGAAAGTGCAAGATAGTCTTTTGTTCCTGTATGTCAATGCGTTCACCGATCTTACGCAAGCGGCCAAAAGAACGGCTCAGGTCATCGGCGAGTTGCTGCGCTGTTTCATATCGTTCATAAATGCTTCTTTGCATCGCCTTGCTGACAATGTCGATGACGTGTTCGGGGATATCAGCGTCTATTTCGGCCAGTGGCTCGGGGTCCAGATTACTGATTTTGTGGATAAGCGATTCGAGGTTGGTGGCCTTGAAGGGTGTTTTTTTTGCCAACAGCGCGTACATGACTGCACCCAGCGAGTAAATATCGGACTGTGCGACCAGACGCTTTTCTTCAGATAACTGTTCAGGTGGCATATACATCGGCGAGCCCTGTACCTCGGATTCCGGGTTATCCCAGCCCAAATCTATATGGGCAATGCTAAAATCCATGATTTTCACTTCACCGTCGTTGCTCAGCATGATGTTCCCGGGCTTGAGATCCCGATGTATGACACCCTGGCGGTGCACGTAATCAAGACCCTTGGCGCACTGATAGATAACGTCGACAACCTGGTTATGCGTCAAGGATTTTTTGCCGGTAACATACTCCTGCAGGGTCACACCATCGACGAATTCCATCACGATATAGTTATAGTCGTCTTCCTGTCCAGCGTCGTAAACACCGACTACAGACGGATGGTGCATTCTGCCCGCGCTATAAACTTCGGAGAAAAACCCCTCGCGCACCTTTTGTTCGACCACGGGGTCCATGCCTTCCTGTGAATGCGCCACTTTGATCGCGACCGTTCGTTGTACAAAAGGGTCGTAGGCTTCGTATACCGCACCCATAGAACCACGGCCAATGCGTCGCTTGATTTCGTATTTGGCTATTTTGGTGGGGCGATGAGATTTCTTTTTCATACTAAATTCTGGACTGCATTGCCTGGATCAATCTTTGATGTATATTTTCGAAGTCTCCATTACTCATGATAACTATTTGATCACCTTTTCTGCAATCATGCACCAGCTGTTCTATGATCTGGTCGACATTTTTTTTAATCAATACCAGTGTAGGCGCATTTTCTGCCATTGCATGAATGTCCCACTCAAGTCCCTTGCTATCGCACATCAGCACCACATCGGCGCTGGCTAACGACTGCTCGATACGATGCGCGAGGACACCCATTTTCATCGTATTGGAGCGCAATTCAATGACCGTAAACAATCGACCCGAAGAGCCGGGTTTGAGCGCCTTCAAAGTGAGTTCGATAGCAGTGGGGTGATGGGCAAAGTCATCGATTATACGTACGCCATCGATTTCCGCGATGACTTCCAGCCGTCTCTTGACACCAACGAACTGTCGCAGCGCCTCAAGTGAGGTTTGTAGCGGTACGCCTGCATGCCTGGCTGCCAGGACAGCGGCGCTGGCATTCATCGCGTTGAACAAGCCGGGTTGAGATAGTCCAAGATGGTGGCTTTTTTTAGTCTTGCGCTCGCAAAGATTATGATTCGCATCGAGTTTGAAGTCGGCACTGTCTTGCTCGGCTGCAAAGCTCAGACGTTCGCTCCAGCAGCCCTCGGCCAATACGTCGGGAAGGTTGGTATCATCACTGTTGTGAACGATCAGCCCGTTCCCAGGCAGGGTACGCACCAGGTGGTGAAACTGGCGTTTGATGGCTGCCAGGTCTTCGAATATATCGGCGTGGTCAAATTCGAGGTTGTTCAATACCAGTGTGCGCGGGTGATAGTGAATAAACTTCGAGCGTTTATCGAATAGCGCCGTGTCATATTCGTCTGCCTCGATGACGAAAAACGGTTCCACTCCAAGGTGTGCCGAGCGGGGAAAGTTGTGACTCACGCCACCGATCAGATAACCCGCATCCAGTCCGCTGTGGTGTAGTATCCAGGCCAGCATGCTGCTGGTCGTGGTTTTACCGTGAGTGCCGGCTACTGCAAGAACCCAGCGGTGTTTGAGAACCTGCTCGTAAAGCCATTGCGGCCCTGAATTGTAGGGTAAATTTTGATTCAGAATGTGCTCAAACTGGGGATTGCCGCGAGTGATTACATTACCGATGATAAATACGTCGGTATCCTCAGGCAGGCTATCAATCTGATAACCTTCGTGCAGCAGGATTCCAGCATCGCTCAGTTGAGTGCTCATCGGCGCATAGACCTGAGCATCGGATCCTTCTACTTCAAAACCCAGTTCACGCGCGATGAGTGCGATGCCCGCCATGAAAGTACCACAGATACCCAGAATATAGATTTTCACGCCGGAGAAGCCTTTAGAAGAACCAGATAATAATAAACTGATAAATCAGGAAATAATTGAAAGATATCATAGACGAGAGCACGGTATTGATTTCGAAGGCTCGTTTGAAAATGAGAGCCAACACGGCCAGGTTCCAGAATACGATTACCATTGTTGTGTATATAATTACAGGGTCTATTCCATCACCTGCACTAATTTTTTGCGTTAGCACCTGGTACACAGGGATACTCACGGCACTGATCACCAGGTTCACACCTATGAGCGCGGAAAAGGTCTGGTGGAATCGAACCAGCTTTTTTTTCCATTTCAGACCAGTGTGTGCAACCAGCGCCAGTAGCCCCAGCTCCAGTAAGATCTGCGCGATTACCAGCGCGTAGCTGCGTTGCTCATCAACCAGTGAAAACCCCAGCAGGCAATAGGCAAACAGGCTAAACAGGATGCAGTGTAAACTGCGGGGCAAACGTTCGGGGCTGGAAACGAACAGGCATATCAAGATGTAATGCTTCAGGCAGGTCAGCCATTGTTTGAAATTAAAAATCATAAAATCCAGCCGGAATTATCGATCCCCGCATCATTACCTACTTGCAGAGAGAACACAACTGTCCGTGAATCGGGTTGATTTCTAGTTAAAATGCATGTGGAATCAGGAGCAGTTAGTTATAATCACGCGAATTTTTTCCTGTATTCATTAGATGAGTGATCCGTCCGTAACCCAAGCTAGCACCTTTCAGGGTATTATTAAAACCTTGCAAAACTACTGGTCCGAACAGGGCTGTGTGATGATGCAACCGCTGGATATGGAAGTCGGTGCCGGCACCTTTCATCCGGCGACTTTTTTACGCGCCATAGGTCCGGAACCCTGGCGTTGCGCTTATGTACAGCCGAGCCGCCGACCGACCGATGGGCGTTATGGCGACAATCCCAACCGCCTGCAACACTATTTTCAGTTTCAGGTGTTACTCAAACCTTCACCCGATAATTTTCAGGAACTGTATCTTGGGTCACTGCGGAAGCTGGGGTTCGATACTCTGGTGCACGATATCCGTTTCGTCGAGGATGACTGGGAGTCACCGACGCTGGGCGCCTGGGGCCTTGGCTGGGAAGTGTGGCTCAACGGCATGGAAGTCACCCAGTTTACCTACTTTCAGCAGGTAGGTGGACTGGAATGCCATCCGGTTTCAGGCGAAATCACCTATGGTATTGAACGCCTGGCGATGTATATGCAAGGGGTCGACAGTATTTACGACCTGGTCTGGACAACAGGGCCGCAGGGTGTTGTAACCTACGGTGACATTTACCATCAGAATGAGGTGGAGCAGTCCAAATACAATTTCGAGCTGGCCGACACCGACGCATTGTTTCACTGGTTCGAAGTTTGCGAAAAGCAGTGCCAGATATTAATCGGCCATCGATTACCCTTACCGGCCTACGAGCAGGTAATGAAAGCATCGCATGCCTTCAATCTGCTCGATGCACGCCACGCTATTTCGGTGACGGAACGCCAGCGCTATATCTTAAGTGTCAGGACCCTGTCACGCGCGGTCGCACAGGCTTATTTGGAGTCACGCGAAGCGCTCGGGTTTCCGTTGCTGTCGCAGCAGGCAAGCAAATGAAACGACAGACTGATACCTGTTTGATCGAATTGGGTACCGAAGAACTGCCGCCGAAATCATTGAAATCACTGGCGCATGCCTTCGCTGACCTGGTACAGAAGGCGCTGGAAAATATCGGCCTGCCGCCAGCCGCGGTAGAGGTTTTTGCGACTCCTCGACGACTCGCACTGCTACTGCGCGAGGTGCCGGTGCAACAGGCCGATCGATCGGTCGAAAAACGTGGTCCGGCCCTGCAGGCGGCCTACGATGCCGATGGTAAGCCGTCCAGGGCTGCACAGGGGTTTGCCAGCTCCTGCGGGGTTAGCGTAGACCAGCTGGTGCAACGGGAGAGCGGAAAAGGCGCGTGGTTGTATTTCGAGAAAACCGAAGCGGGTCGTAGCCTGGCAGAGGTGTTGCCTGAGCTGGTCACAGCGGTATTGGCGAAACTACCCATTGCCAGGCGTATGCGCTGGGGCAGCGGTAACGAGGAATTTGTACGGCCGCTAAAGTGGCTGGTACTGATGATAGGGTCGGAACTGGTCGAAGGCGAGATCCTGGGAGTAACATCGACACGTTTAAGCTACGGTCATCGCTTTCATGCACCGGGTGCAATCGAGATAACCGGTGCTGGTGAATATGAGTCGCTGCTGCGTTCCAAAGGCATGGTGGTCGCGAACTTCGAAGATCGAAAATCAACCATCCGCTCGCTGGTCGAACATCATGCTGCGCGGCTCGGCGGCCGTGCACAGATAGACGAAGCACTGCTCGATGAAGTGACCGCGCTGGTTGAGTATCCAGTTGCTATATGCGGCGAATTCGATGTGGAGTTTCTCGATCTCCCGCAACAGGTGCTGGTAACGACGATGCAGGATAATCAGAAGTACTTTGCGCTATTCGATCAGGATGGTGGGCTCTTGCCCCATTTTATCGCGATCGCGAATATCGACAGTAAGAAACCCGAAGTAGTCGCCCGTGGAAACGAGCGAGTGATACGTCCGCGTTTTTCCGACGCGAGGTTTTTTTATCAACAGGACCGAAAGCAGTCATTGGCCAGTTTTCGCTCACGGCTCGACGCTGTCGTGTTTCAGAAGCAATTGGGAAGCATCGGCGACAAGACCGACCGTATCGATGCTCTGGCGGTAGATATAGCACAGCAGTTGGGTGTGGATGAAACCCTGGTTAGCAGGGCAGCACACTTGTGTAAATGTGACCTGATGAGCGATATGGTGGGTGAATTTCCCAAATTACAGGGGGTCATGGGCCGGTATTATGCTGCTCACGATCAGGAGCCCGAGCGAGTGAGTGAAGCGATTGAACAGCACTACTGGCCGAGATTCGCGGGTGATGAACTGCCGCGCAACCCGGAGGGGCAGTGTCTGGCGTTGGCTGATCGCCTGGATAGCCTGCTCGGAATTTTTGCCATTGGACAACAACCCAGCGGTGTGAAAGACCCGTTTGCGCTACGACGGGCAGCGCTCGGGATCGTGCGGATTCTGATCGAGAAATCACTGCCGCTGGATCTGAACTGGTTGTGCGCCAGGGCTGTCGACAGGCTCAAACAGAAAATCGATGCCGGTCCCGCGGTCGCAGATGTGATCGATTATATCTTCGACCGGCTCAAGGCGTATTACCAGGATCAGGGCATCCCTTTCGATATCGTCGATGCGGTGATCTATAGTCGCCCAACCCTGTTATACGATTGTGACCGCAGAGTACAGGCCTTGTATCGATTTCAGAGTAACGAGGCAGCGATAGCGCTAGCGGCGGCCAATAAACGTATCGCAAATATGCTGAAGAAAAATAAACTATCCGCCGGGATAGAAGTCGATGCGTCGAAGTTGCAGCTGGCAGCAGAAAAAAAGCTGTACCAACAGCTGGGTAAATTGCAAGTTAATGTTGAAAGGCTATTCTCAGAGGGTCTTTATCTTGAGGGTCTGAATCAACTGGCGAACTTGCGACCGGCAGTCGATCGGTTCTTCGACGAAGTGATGGTGATGGTAGAAGACGAGTCGGTTAAAAATAACCGGCTTGCACTGCTAGACCGGTTAATGCGATGCTTTCGTACCGTGGCTGATTTTTCGCGAATTCAGTCGTGAACCTATTTGGTGCGTTATATCCCGGGGAGTTCTAAATGTCGCGAATGGTTATCATCGATCGAGACGGAGTAATCAATCAGGATTCTGATAGCTATATTAAATCCGCCGATGAGTGGATACCGATTTCCGGAAGTCTGGAGGCTATTTCCCGGCTAAAAAAGGCCGGATATCTGGTCACCATTGCGAGTAATCAGTCTGGACTGGCGCGCGGTTTGTATAGCGAAGAAACCTTGCAGCAAATACACGACAAGATGAAACGAATGCTTGCCGTGCGCGGGGCAAGCGTCGATGGTATTTTTTATTGCCCCCATGGTCCCGAGGCAAACTGCGTGTGCCGTAAGCCTAAACCTGGTCTGTTAATACAGATTGCGAGCAAATTTGATATCGATCTGTCGGTGACGCCTTTTGTGGGCGATAGTATTTCCGATATCCAGGCGGCTCAAATGGCGAATGCCTTGCCCGTACTGGTACGCACCGGTAAGGGAGAATACGTGATGCAGAATTATCCTGAGGCCGTCGATGTGCCGGTTTACGATGATCTCGCCCATTTTGTGCGTGATACACTGAGGAAAAATGCGAGTTAGTAAACTTTACAAATTCTGGTTGACCCTTCGTTCGACCCTGTTCTGGATCGGATTTTTACCGGCTACCCTGCTGGCTGCGCTGATGGTTTCAGCGCTGTTTTTCGCCCCTTTAATAGTGCGTATTTCCATAATCAAATTATGGATCGAGTATTCGCTGGGCTCGTTGCGCATTATCTGCGGTCTGAAGTACCAGATCGAGGGATTGGAAAATATTCCCGAACACGGCTTTATTATCATGAGCAAGCACAGCTCGACCTGGGAAGCGATTGCCCTGCAAAAATTCTTTGACCCGATGATATGGGTGGTGAAACGCGAACTCATCTGGATTCCGCTGTTTGGCTGGGCTCTCAGAGCGATGAATGCCATCGCGTTAAATCGTGGTACCGGGCGTAAGGCAATCAATCAATTAATTTCGGAAAGTAAACAACGCATGGATCAGGGACGCATATTAATGTTGTTTCCCGAAGGTACACGCGTTCCGCCGATGCAGCAAAAACCATTCAAGATGGGCGGTGCAATCGTTTCCGAAAAGACCGGATATGCAATATTGCCGATCGCACATAATGCCGGAGAATTCTGGCCACGGCATAGCTGGATCAAATGGCCTGGCACCATTCGTATGGTGATTGGCAAGCCGATCGATCCGCAATTAAGAAATGCCGATGAAATCATCGGGGTGGTCAGGGAATGGATCAGCGCTACCTGTGATGAAATCAGCGATCGGCAACAGCTTGAAAAATTAGGATTCAGGTTAAAGTAAGGCCATGTTGGTTCATGGCTATCCCCGGTGATCAGTGCCTTTAGTTAATAGCAGTCCGTTTTTACCGAAACTCATCATCTTAGTTGGGGTTTTGGTTCCCGTCTTAGTCAGTACAGTTGCGCGGGCGGAGTGGACCGGCATCTCGGTGAATATCGAAGATTATTCGACAACCTGGCAATTTCAAACACTACAGCGCACTATCGATATTAATCAATGGAATTTCAATCTGGAGGAGAAAACCACCTCGGCCTTAAGAGTCGGCTTGAGTATCGGGCAATCGAGAATACGCATTAGCGATAATATATCGCCGGCCAACACGCAAAAATTCCATGCTAATTTGCTCGGGATCTACCTGCGCTTGCCGTTGAGTTTGGGTGATAATTTTTCCGTACAGGGGCGATTGTCTTATCGAATCAATAGTGGTCGCGACTCGAAAGATATCGATCCGGGCCAAATAGAATGGTATGAAACCGAGGTAGAACTGGGCCTCAGTGGCCAGTGGCAATCGGTTCGGTTTACACCATTTGTTGCCTACCGTAATGTCGACGGCGATATTACCGATAGCAGTGGTATCGAATTGTTCGATCCGGTCGATGAGATCAGTACTGGAATCCGATTCGACTATTATATCGACCCCACCGCCTACATTCGTTTCCAGTTATTCAGCGGCGCTAATGCAGGGGGGTATCTGGTTTTTGCGAGAGAGTATTAAAGCGCGGCCTGATTTCCATGCTTATTTTTACGCTCATTGTACCAGATTAGCAGCAGGTCAATTTTTTCCTGGTCGTACTCGCGCAAGCCACTCAATACCATCTTCTTTTGCCCTTTGCCAATGATTTCACCATTGCTGGTAAAATTGAAGTTGAAAGCCACATCTGCGCGCTTGCCATAAATCCGGAATTCACTGTTGGTAAACTTTAGTGTCATCTCATCTACATCCAGTGTGTCGAGTGCAATACGCATATGATCGTATATGACCAGCGGGCGCTCGGTGTTTATCATTACATTGTTTTGTTTCAGCAAGGGTATTAGCAAATCGGGAAAGCTGTGGCCGGAAAATTCGACATAACTGCGCAACAGCGAATCGATCAGTTTCTCATCTCTGCTAAGCTCGCCGTTGGTGGAAATGTCGAGGTATTTTTTGTCTTTTTCATCGTAGATTGAAATCTCGCGCGCTGTTACTTCGGGCAGATAAAGGGTTACATCATCGCCCACCATGCCGGAAAATGAAATGCCCATGACCTGTCGCAGTCCATAATGTTTAATAATCGCCGCAAACAGCAGGTCACCTGGAACGCAGAAACGTTTCGAGTCGGGATCATGAATCGGGTTGAAGTCACCGGCCAAAGTTTTGGCAAAATTGCTCGCCTGTAGGCGGGTAAAAGATAGTTTTGAGTCTTCGAGATGGTAGTATTTTTCTATATTCATGCGCTAAACTCACCCAGTTGAAGCACCATGTTAGCGTATTTTGTAACTCAGCAGACTAAAACTACGCATTCATTCATTTCCCTTTGTGGTGATACCTAATCCGTAATGAACATCACAGGGCAGTAAGCTTATGTTGAAATTTTCCAATCTTGCATTGCGCAGAGGAACAAGCCTGTTGTTTGAACGGGTCTCTTTCACAGTGCATGCAGGCCAGAAAGTCGGGGTGACGGGCGCTAATGGGACCGGCAAAACATCCTTATTTGGCCTGATACAGGGAGAGCTGTCGAGTGATCAGGGCGACTTCTCGAAGCCTGCGGGCTGGGTGATAGCTATCGTCGAGCAGGAAACCCGCCTGAGCCAACAGGCTGCGATCGAATATGTGATCGATGGAGATAGTGAATTACGCCAGATTCAGACCAGGCTTGCCGAGGCCGAGCGAGAACATCATGCGGGGCAAATAGGCGCCTGTCACGAGCGGCTCGAACAGATCGATGGCTACCATGCCTATGCCAGGGCGGCGAAACTGCTTTCGGGCCTGGGCTTTGACGACGTTGTGATCGAAAATCCGCTCGATCAATTTTCCGGGGGCTGGCTGATGCGTTTGAATTTGGCGCGGGCGCTAATGTGCAGGTCCGATCTGTTGCTACTCGATGAACCGACTAATCACCTCGATCTCGATGCGGTGATCTGGTTCGAGCAATGGTTAAGACGCTATGCAGGAACCCTTTTGCTGATATCGCACGATCGGGAATTTCTCGATGCGGTGGTCGATCATATCGCGCATGTCGAGCAACAGCGGATCGAGCTGTACCGGGGTAATTACTCGGCGTTCGAAAAGCGCCGGGCTGAACGGCTTGCGCAACAACAGGTCAACTATAAGCGGCAACAAAAATCGATTGCGCACATGCAGAGTTTTGTCGATCGATTCAGGGCCAAAGCGACCAAAGCGCGTCAGGCGCAAAGTCGAATCAAGGCGCTGGAAAGAATGCGGTTGATCGCCCCGGCGCATGTCGATTCGCCCTTTCGGTTTCAATTCAAGTCACCGCGCGCCCTGCCTACCTCGTTTTTTCGTTTCGATCGGGTGGCCGTAGGCTATGGCGATACGACGGTGCTCAACGATATCAGCTTTTCGATGATTCCCGGCGAACGCATCGGATTGCTTGGCCTGAACGGGGCGGGTAAATCTACCCTGATCAAATTACTCGCCGGTGAATTGCAGGCGAGCGGAGGACAGGCAGATAGATCCGGAGATCTGGAAATTGGTTATTTCGCCCAGCATCAGGTCGAACAGCTCGATCTGGATGCGAGTGCGCTACTGATATTGCAGCGTCTCGACGCCGGTCTTAGCGAACGCGAGATAAGAACTTACCTGGGCGGGTTCAATTTCAGCAAGGACAAGGTATTGCAGCCGGTAGGGACATTTTCCGGCGGTGAAAAATCGCGTCTGGTGCTGGCGCTCATAATTTGGCAGCGCCCCAATTTGATCCTGCTGGACGAACCGACTAACCATCTCGATATTGAAATGCGGCTGGCCCTGAATCAGGCATTACAAACGTTTGAGGGTAGTGTGATACTGGTGTCACATGATCGCCATCTGTTACGCAGCGTCTGCGATGAACTGTGGCTGATCGATGACGGTAAATTGCAACGCTTCGACGACGATATCGACGCCTATCCGCGCTGGCTAGCCAGGCGTAAGGCGCGCCAGTCAGGGGTGAACAAGCCGATCAGCGATGCGTCTGGTTCACGCCAGACACAAAAACAGGATGAGGCAAGCTTGCGACGCCGGTTGAAGCCGCAGGTCAAACGTCTCAAACAACTCGAAAACAGAATGGAAAAACTAAGCAGGCGTAAGCGCGACCTGGAATCACAGTTAGCGGAGGCTACTATTTATCAGCAGGCACAGAAGGAGCTTTTAAATACCACGTTGTTCGAGCAGGCGGAAATCGTCCGGGATTTACAGCAACAGGAAGACGACTGGCTTGCGCTGAGCGAAGAAATTGAATTCATTCGTGGAAAATTCAATGGGGTTCATTGAATTCTTGAATCACCGCCAAAAACGCTTCGCCGAAGCGTTCCAGCTTTTGTTCGCCGACGCCGTTAATATCGGCCATTTCCAGCAAATTAGTCGGCAGCGATGCGATCATTTGGTGCAGGGTTTTATCGTGGAATATCACATAGGGTGGCACTCCGCGCTCGTCTGCGAGTGATTTACGCAACGCGCGCAGTGCGTCGAACAGGGGTTGATCGGTTGCTTCGAGTGATGGCCTGGCCGAGCGCGTCGCGGATTTCTGTTGGGTCCGTGAAACTTCACGCAACATCAGGTTTTCACCGCCGTTGAGTAAAGGTCTGGCGCGAGGGGTCAGGCGCAGGCCGCCGTATTGGTCGCTATCGCTTTCAAGGTAGTCATACACCAGTAGTTGACGAAACAGACTGCGCCACTGGTTCACCGATAATTCGGTGCCGATGCCCCAGGTACTGATCTGATCGTGTCGGTTACGTGAAATGCGTTCGTGCGGCTTACCCATTAACACATCGATGACGTAGTTCGCGCCAAATCTTTGCCCGGTACGATAGACGCAGGACAGGGCCTTGCGCGCGGCTTCCGTGGCATCCCAGGTGGTCGGTGGCTCGGTGCAGTTATCGCAATGCCCGCAGGCCTGATCCAGGGTTTCGTCAAAATACGCCAACAGGGTTTGGCGCCGGCAACTGACCTGTTCGCACAGGCCCAGCATCGATTCGAGCTTTCTGTGCTGGTGTCGTTTGAAGTCTTCACTCGCCTTGCTTTGCTGGTGCATCTGGCGCAGGCTGATCACGTCCTGCATACCGTAGGCGAGCCAGGCGTTGGCAGGCAGGCCGTCGCGCCCGGCGCGCCCGGTTTCCTGATAATAGGCTTCGATTGTTTTCGGCATGTTCAGGTGTGCGACGAAACGTACATCGGGCTTGTCAATCCCCATGCCAAACGCGATGGTAGCGACAATGATTACTCCCTCTTCGACCAGAAATCGCCTCTGGTGTGCTGCCCGCGTATCGGCGTCCATACCCGCGTGATAGGGCAGTGCGATACGGCCTTGTTGGCGCAGCCAGTCGGCCACCGCTTCTACGCGTTTGCGCGACAGGCAATAGACGATACCTGCATCCGCGGCATGGTTGGAGCGAATAAATCGCCACAGTCGCTCGCGATTATTCTGGCCTTCGCTGATGCGGTAGAAAATATTGGCGCGGTCGAAACTGTGGATGAACACCCGGGCATCCTGCAGTCCAAGTTGTTCGACGATCTCTTCACGTGTGCGCTTATCCGCAGTAGCCGTCAGAGCGATGCGCGGCACCCGTGGAAACTGTTCGTGCAGTAGTCGTAACTGTAAATAATCGCTACGAAAATCATGGCCCCATTGCGAGACGCAGTGCGCTTCATCGATTGCGAACAGGGCTAAAGACGATCGCTTCAGCAGGGCGATGAACTCAGGCGTATTCAGGCGTTCAGGCGAAGCGTATAACAGGTCGAGTTCGTTATCGAGCAACTTCTGTTCGACTTCAGCGCGCATCGCACTCGTCTGGGTCGAATTAATGTAAGCGGCACGGATACCCAGGGTGTTAAGTGCATCGACCTGATCCTGCATCAACGCAATCAGTGGCGATATGACGATGCCGACGCCATCGCGAATCATCGCTGGAATCTGAAAACAAACGGATTTACCGCCGCCGGTTGGCATCAGCACCAGTGCATCGCCCCCATCGATCAGGGTTTGTACTATAGCCGCCTGCTGAAAGCGAAACTGATCGTACCCGAAGATCGATTGCAATAAAGCGGACGCCCGATCAGGCGTAGAGGGAGCGCTTGAACCAGTCGTCATTGCGATTAACCCTGTTCCTGCTCGGCATGCGGGTCAGGAGCGAGAATCTTCGAGCAGGTCAGAAACAATTTGTCCAAGGGTTGTTATAGCACGCTCATTCGTTTCATCCCACGGAAAACCACAGTTGATGCGCAGGTAATTTTTAAATCGACGCGTGGCGGAAAACAATATCCCTGGCGTAACCCCGATGTTTTTTTGCAGTGCGCGGTTGAATATTTCTATGCAGTTACAGCCGCGGGGCATTTCAACCCAGACTACATTGCCACCCTGAGGGTTGGAGATACAGGTACCCTCGGGGAAATTCTTGGCGATCATATAGCGTCCCTTTTCTACCTGGTCGCGCATGGTTTTACGCAATCGTACCAGGTGCCGGTCATACTGGCCGCTGCTCAGAAATTCGGCCATCGCCAGCTGGTTGATCGACGAGGTGGCGGAAAAAGTCGCCTGTTTTAACTCCAGGACCTTGTTTTGGTAACGCCCGGCGAGTACCCAGCCAATACGATAGCCAGGGGCGAGTGACTTGGAAAATGAAGAGCAGCTCAGCACTATGTTGTTAAGGTCGTAGGACTTGGCTGATCGTGGCTGTTTATCGCCAAAATACACATCCCCGTAAACATCATCTTCGATCAGTGGAACATCGCGCTCGGCGAGCATATTGACCAGTTCGCGTTTTTTCTCTTCCGGCATCAAACTGCCCAGCGGGTTACTGATATTCGGTGACGCCAGTACCGCCTTGATATCCATCGTGTCAAATGCGTCTTGCAGGGACTCCAGCTCCATGCCCGTTACCGGGTCGGTATCGATCTCCAGTGCCAGCATGCCCATCTTTTCGATCATACGTAACACGGCAAAATAGGTAGGCGATTCGACTGCGATAATGTCGCCGCGCTTGGCCACGGTCTGCAGGCTGAGCGATAGAGCTTCTGTAGCGCCCGAAGTGATAATGACATCATCGGCCGATACGCGGGTACTGGTATGTTTATACTGGTGAGCGATTTGTTCACGTAGTTTTCGATCGCCGGGTGGAAAGCAGTAGTCCATGCACTTTTCAGGATGGCGGCTGATAATGCTGCGCGTGGTACGGGTGAGAGATTTAACCGGCATGAATTCCATCGAAGGTTTAGCGGTGCCAAACGGGACAATGCGTGGATTATCCGCATTGAGAAAAATTTCTTCGAACAATTCACCAAATCGCACCTTGCGCGGCTGACCCAGGGTGGTAGTGGATTTGGGAATATTGCTGATCTGGTTTGCCAATGCATTGATGAAGAAACCCGACTGCGGTTTGGCGTTTAAAATACCCTGGTCTTCAAGGCTTAAATATGACTGGGAGACCGTAGAAATACTAACCCCGAGTTGTTTGCTCAATTTGCGTAGCGAAGGCGCCCGATCTCCCGGCTTTAACTCACCTTTTTCGACCAGATCGTTGATATAGCGCGATACCTGGTCGTATTTAAAGGAATCGCTGCGAGAAAGTATGGAAACTGCCATGGTTTTGCTCAACTGTACGGTATAGATTTTAGAAAAATTGTAACTGTTATTATAACAGTTTGGCCTCTATTATTTCACTATGCCTGAAACAACAGGCAGACGAGGATGATTTAATACAGGCTCCAGGGCTGGAACCTGTTTAAAAGAGTCAGATAATGACACTTTTACAGACTTCAAGTTAAAACCCCCTCCTCCTCAAGGTTTTGACTTATTTTACCCACCTGTTTATCAGGTGGGTATTTTTTTGCCCACAATAAATACGATTCTATCAGCTTTCCCTGGAAATTCTCCTGTTTTATGATGGCGTCGCAAGCTGAAAAATGGCGCGCTCGGCGGGAGTCGAAATAGATCGTCAAATGGCTATATACCTATGTTTCTGACTGACCTTCTAGTTTATTACCACCAATACTACCACCTTTTATAAAAGTGCCTTAGATTTAGCCTCTACAGCTTCTGCAATATTGATCCAGGTAGAATCATAGCTGAGAATGAACTAGCCTATGCTGTCCATGATGGTTATCCATGAACCTATATTAATACCGGAAGCAGTCGTTCATTTTACAACTGGGAATGAGTACTATCGGCCAACAGTCGCCATTCAGGCATCGGATTGACCACAGGAAACAAATGGCGGATAGTCCGTCACAGATAAACATAGGAGACGAACCATGAGTGATTATGATGAGATCAAAGAGACCATCTTTCATTACTTCGAAGGCTATCAGACCAAGGACCGTGCGCGACTGGAAAGAGCTTTCGCCACCGATGTTGCCCACATGACTGGATATGTGAAGAATGAGGACGGACAGATGGAATTGTGGAGTAAACCAATTACAGAGATTATTGATTTATTCGTCTCGGACGATGAAACCTTGCCGGAATTGGCGTACGGTAAAATACTTGCCATCCACATTTTTAGTGATGTCGCTGCTACGGCTCTGTTCGATTGTGCAGGGACTTTTATTGATACCTATCAAATGGTCAAGTTGGACGGAGAGTGGCGTATCGCCAACAAGTTCTACGTCGATTATTGACCAATCTCGCTAAGATATGTGACAACCTGAAAAGATGGGAATATGCAGCAACACGGAATCCTGCTACATGTCTCGTTTGGGTCGTAACCGGAGATTGACAGGTTACGAATGAATCCCTGCTTCTAGGTTGCTACCGTAAATTCAGGACTTCCGTCGGTTTTGTCAGTTTCACCTTTTAGGGATTTGAAATATTTTTGTTACTAAATCCTATCAAAGATGCGTCGAAGAGTATTGGGTACCAAAATCAGTCCACCAAGGGGCAGCAATCCACAACATCTAACCACAAATCAGGGTAGGGTGCTTAGTCGTAAGCTATTGTTTTTTAAACAAATCAGTGTTGTGTGATGTTGACAGACGAAGACTTAAAATCCCTCGGTAGAAATACTGTGCCGGTTCGATTCCGGCCCCGGGCACCAAATTTAATAGGTATACTGTCCCCAGAATTCTGAAGTCGAAATATAGTAGGATAGCTGAAGCAATAAATATAAATAGGGTCGGTAAATGAGTACTAATCAAAAATTTTCTCGCCATACTTATTCGTACAAGGAATTACGAAAAGCTGTGGGTTGGATAGGCATTTTGCTACCGTTCACGCTAATGATTGGAAATTCATTTATCTTCAATGAAGAGGTGTTTCAAGAATCCATTAGTCATTATTACTATACCGGTATGGGTGATGTTTTCGTTGGTGCTCTCTGCGCTGTCGCTTTATTTATGTTTTTTTATAGTGGTTATGATAGTCGGGATGACTGGGCCGGACACTTGGCTGGTGTTTTTGCAATAGGCGTGGCCTGGTTTCCGGTGACTGAAACAGGCACCGCCACAGGGGCAGGTATTATTCATTTAATTTGCGCTGGTCTTTTCTTCTTTATCCTTGCTGTATTTTCCCTATTCTTATTCACTCTGAAGGAAGAGAATCCATCTACCCAAAAATCGAAAAGAAATAATGTTTACGTCATATGTGGCCTAATCATTTTGACTTGTATGCTTGCAATTGCGACATTCCATGGTTTTTTTCGTGATGATAATCCGAATTCCAGATTTGTGTTTGTGGCTGAAACCATTGCTTTGGTTGCCTTCGGAACATCCTGGCTGACCAAAGGGGGAGACTTTTTGTTTCCAGATGAACCTAGAGCCTCGACCAAAGAAAACAATTAACCCAGCAGTATTCTAATAGAGTTAAAGTCTCATTCCGGCATACTAAATTTTGTCCCCAAAGGGGCCTGGAAATTTTCAATACCTGGAATGAGAGTATTGAAATTACACTCAGTTTCCTTACCAAGTGTTATATAACTTTAACTTGCTGAGAAATTTTACAACATAGTAGAAGACAGAAATTACTGTAAGAAATCTGTGACAATTAAGGAATTAGTATAGCCAGATATATTGAACCAATCTGTCAATCGTAATATCTAGTGAAAGATTTTGATAATGAACTGCTTCGCCTGCGCATGGATACCAGGTCGACCACTTTCTCTCGGGCCAGCAATATTTAATACTTTAGGTCGAGTTTCAAATATCCAGTTAACTACATTTGGCAAACCATTCTCATCATCAAGGTTGCATGTAAAGCATGGCTTGTTCTGTTCTTTAG
>JADFMY010000034.1 GCA_022563685.1 Pseudomonadota bacterium
TCGTTCTGTCTAGCACATGCATATTCGTAGTCAGCAGAGGCATGTTCCACTCTAAAAGTGAAAAGGAAAACAACTTATAATGGAACGGAGTAACTATAAGTTACATCCATGTAACGAACCCCAACCTACTGGACTTTCCGGAATGACAGTATCTATTGTTAACTATACCTCCAGCAGTAATTCTAACTCGTACAGGTCGGATATCTGGTGCCTGGGCGCTGTCAGGTGTTCGGGCCAGGGTTTATTCTCACGATTGATCCAGATCGCCTGCAATCCCGCTTCCAGCGACCCGGCGACATCGAACAGGGGGTCGTCGCCGACATACAAAACCTGATGCGCCTCGGCCGAAAATCGTTCGACCAGACTCTGGTAAATCAAACTGTCGGGTTTGGCAACCTTTATCTCGGAGGCACTCACAGCATGTTCGATTAAATGCCCTAGCCCTACTTTTTCGACACAGGCATTACCATTGCTGATCGATCCCAGCTTGAATTTTCTGCTCAATCGTTCGAGGCAGGGGATAACGTCGTCAAAAAAAATGACCTGTTGCCTGGCCTGGTAAAATACTTCGAACCCATCTCTTGAGAGCGGCTCAGGATCGTATCCGGTTTCGACGGCTAAATATTTTAAAAGCTCGCATCGCATGAGCGAAAGATCAATGGAAAAACGTTGCTCTCGCTTCATGAACTGCTGACGTAACCCGATCAGATCTTCAGCACTAAAATCTGCGCTGATTCGTGGGTAGTGCTGCTCCAGCCATCGATAAAGTGTCGCCTCGGCGTGTTTGATGACAGGCATGCAGGGCCATAGGGTATCGTCAAGATCGAAGGCGATGACAGATATATGTTTCAAAAAGGCAGACCCTGTTCCAGAGAAGCCCAGATTTTAAATGACTTGCCAGCAATTAGAAACGTGAAAAATCCATACTGAAAAAATCCTGCATTGGATCGGTCATCGTTATTTCTTTCACTACAGGCCATAGTTCATTACTATTGACGGAATCTGCTTTTTGTACTCCTAAGGATGACTCAAATCACGCGCCACAAAACCCGGTCGGTATCGATAAAGGGTGTACAAATCGGGGGAGGCGCTCCGGTGGCCGTGCAGTCGATGACCAATACCGATACGGCAGATATCGAGGCAACGGTCGATCAAATCAAATTACTCTGCGATGCCGGCTCAGAACTGGTGCGGGTAACGGTGAACAACGAGAGTTCGGCAAAGGCTATACCGCACATAGTCGAACGACTAGCTGAACAGGATTATACCCTGCCAGTCATCGGCGATTTCCATTTCAACGGGCACAAGCTACTCAGGCAGCACGATGCCTGCGCGCGCTCATTAGCCAAATACCGAATCAATCCGGGCAATGTGGGGCGCGGAAAAAAGCGTGATATTCAATTTAGCGAAATGATCGAAATTGCCTGTAAATACAACAAACCCGTTCGTATTGGCGTTAACTGGGGTAGCCTGGATCAACAACTACTCGCAGAGCTACTCACTCGCAATGCCAATCTTGCCGACCCGTTAAGCCTGGGCGAAGTCACGCGGCAGGCGGTAGTCGAATCAGCACTGTCGAGTGCACAATTTGCCCAGGATATAGGCCTCGATGCAGATCGAATCATTATCAGTTGCAAGATGAGCCGGGTCGCCGACCTGGTGAAGGTTTACCAGACTCTGGCGCAACGCTCTGACTACGCATTGCACCTGGGCCTGACTGAAGCGGGGATGGGAGACAGGGGTATAATAGCCTCGACCTCAGCACTGGCTATTTTATTGAATCAGGGCATAGGTGACACTATTCGAATTTCGCTGACGCCCGACCCTGGCGCCTCGCGTGAACGCGAAGTAAAGGTAGCACAACAGATACTTCAGGCTCTGGAACTACGGTCATTTACCCCGACCGTGGTTGCCTGCCCAGGATGCGGCCGCACTACCAGCGATTATTTCCAGGTCCTGGCGAAGAAAATTCAGCACCAGCTGGATGAGTCAATGCCGGCCTGGAAACACAAATATCCGGGAGTAGCAACGATGAGCGTCGCAGTAATGGGTTGCGTGGTCAATGGCCCGGGAGAAAGCAAGCACGCGAATATTGGTATCAGTTTGCCCGGGAATGGGGAACAGCCTGTGGCTCCTGTCTACGCAGACGGAATAAAAACAGTAACCCTGAAAGGTGACAAGATTGCGGAAGAATTTATCGCAATGGTCAATGACTATGTAGTTAGCCATTACTCAAGCTGATCATTTAAGCCCTGAAAATTTTCCATACCCCCGGAAGTGGAACTGACTAAAGGCTATCAGCAGCACGTAATGGCAAAACTCTGAGTTACGCTGGAACTCGGTATCTGCATTTCTGTCTTAAACAGTTATTCGATGCAGGGAAACAGGCCATCCAGCCTGTAAATATGATCAGTCGCACAATCCTGATAGTGGCCGGAATTTCAATTGCCAGCAGTTGCAGTGTTTCATCATCGCGCTATGCAGCTAAGCCTTCGGTGAACCCGGCCTCGATAGTACAAATTAATCGGCATTTGGAAATACCCAGCCGAAAAGCACGCGTCTATATCCAAAATGGCGTCGAAACCACGCTGCGCAACATTGATAAATTTAGCACTTATTGTAGTGTGCTAATGCAAAACGTACATTCCAGTGGGGAACCTCTTCTCACTGTATCACCGGGTCATTTTGAAATTATCAAGGTACGAAAATCAAATGATTCTTTATATTTCCCGGAATGGACTGAGGTTAGTCAAATCAGGGAATTTGCCGATCAAGTGCGTGACCGCACGGCTGGAATTCCTGTCGGCTATAAATTGTCCGCCCAGCATATAGAAAAGGATATCGATGCGGCACTGGATGTTGGCGTAGACTACATTATCCTCGATGGTCGCGGCATCGGATAGCAGTGTCCCCTCCAGTTAACTAATAAACTGTACAAGGATCGATTGATGAGCGACAGGGAACTGGAAAAGGCAATCACCAAATCCTGGCAATACGAAGAGCTATCTCCGGCTGTTACGTTCAGGCTTTCTGGCGGTTTTTCTCCAGCCAGGCATCGACCAGTTCGACCGTCCGATCCACCAGGTCGGACTGCATACCCTTGCCGGCGGCCAGGGTCTGCACCAGGCGATCCGTCCGTTCTATGTTTGTCGCCCCGGCGGCCAGAGCCCGCGCGGCCGAGGACGGGTTCACGAGCGACAGAGCCGCGTTGGCGTACTTGTCAAAGGGCACCAGGTCATTGGCATCGCCGCCAAGAGAGACACACAGATCCACCACCCAGTTATAGACCGCCCGTGACTCCTCGATGTCTGAGTGCACGGCCTCCTTGATAGGACGCATCGCGTCTTTTTGCACGCACCGATAGTTGCCGGCCATCAGCATAGCCCATTTCGCCAGTGGCACAAATACGGAGTCGTGCACCCTCAGCTTCACCGGCAATTCCACTTCGCCGTCACCGGTGTCGAAGCGGATGGCTTGAATATCCATTTCGAGTTGCCGAAGGATGGCAGTGTGTTCGTCGGAGTCGAACCGGGCCACCTTGAAGTTCGTCGGCAGACCGACCTGTAGCACGTTGACCTTCTCTGTCGGCGGCCTGAATGCCTGCGGGTCCGGGCTGCAAAGCGTCATCAAGGCAGGATCGAATTTGTCCCACACGGAGGCGTCCGTGTAACAGTTTTTGATGGCATCCGCATCAATTGTCGCGATCCGCTTCAGATACGCCAGTGGGGGCATGTTCATAATCGACATGCAGGGGACCTTCGCCTCTGCGATACGATCCAGGAGATTTTTGACTTCGGGCGAACGGTACTGCGGCTCCTGCATGGCCAGCGCAACCAGGTCATAGTCGGCAGGGTTGACCGTTTCCGGACCATCCGCTGAAACCTCGCCAGGCATCGCTTGCGTATTGAGCTCCACGAGTCCTTCCACGCCCTTTACCGGCATACGCACCCGGACGCCCTCCTCGTTGATCAGCCTGGCCTCGTCCGGGAGGCAAACAAGCTTCACCGCATGTCCTGCGAGGGCGAACTTAGATCCCAACAGAGAGCCGTATGAGGCACCCAGGATCAGGATTTTGTAAGTAGTTGACATATTCATTTCCCGTATAGACCCAAGTATAATCAGACCGGCCTTACTTACCAGATTTTCTCGATTTCGCAGGCGACTTCGTATACCGACTCATTATCGATAACACGAGAAACAACCACGCTAGCTTCCATTGGAGGAGTGTTTGAATTACTGGGGGTCAAAACAATATCGAGAGAGGCGCCTTCTTCAAATTTTTCAATTGAAGTAAACAGGATTCCCTTGCTGCTTAAATTAACCACATGACCCTCGAAAGACTGATGTTCATCTTTTTTGGAAAGGCTAAGCGCACAATCGATAGCCATCCGCTGGAAATCTCTCTTTTCAGAATAATCTGTCATAGGTCGATATCCTTCCAAATACTCATCAATTTCCCAAAGTTGGCAACATCGAGGATTTGTTTCACTGTATATCACGCCTGACGGGGCGAGTACTATTAGCCTTAAGTTGCGCGATTTACGTGCCAGATAATAAAAACTCTAATTTTCAATAGCTTATAGCACAAATTTATTTAAATGCCCAAAATACGGCATTTTCTTGTCACTTTGGGAAGGTCTGATTTATTCAGATCTTCCAGCAGTACATGGGCAGGTTTTTGTTCCTCGACAATTGCTCCTGGCATTGTCCTAATAAGTTACCTCCATGTAACGATGCAAAACCTGCCCATGTGCTGCCAAAATCAGTGCCGCTAAAGCATTGATTTTGTGAGACAAACGAAAATCACACTTTTCGTTTGTCGTCCTCTGAGAATTCATGGATGAATTATTCAGAGGTTCCTTTGTATAAAAATCTGCTTTATTCTCCGATTTACCGCTGATAGTGGCCTTTTAAATCGGCTCCAACGGCGGGGACATCAAATTAGTCAATTGATTCATAAGATCGGCGGCTTCGCTACCGGCATCGGTCAGGCGACCGCCATCTTCCTGTGATACCAGCCCTTTCTGAAATAGCCGTTTCGCCGCTGCTACCACCGCAGGGTCGGCGGTGCCAGAAATACTGATTCCCTCAGATGATGTATTCAGATGCAGTCGCATGAGTAAATTGAGTTCTTCGATCAATTCGGGGTCTAGATGCATTTCACTTTCCTCCCTATGACTGATAATTAAGGGCGCGTCATTTCTTCGCTATCTTTCTCCGGCACCAATAGATCGCTGCGTTTGATACCGAGCACAAGAGCAGTAGTAGTCGCGACATAGATCGATGAATAGGTACCCACCAGAACACCGATAATCAACGTCAACGCGAACGAGTGTATCACTTCACCGCCGAGGAAAAACAGCGACAGTAGCACCATCAGGGTTGTCATCGAGGTGATCAGGGTGCGTGAAATGGTCTGATTAATCGAGGTATTGGTAATTTCCAGCGGCGTCTTTTTTCTAACCTTGCGGAAATTTTCACGGATACGGTCGAATACCACGATGGTATCGTTGAGCGAATAACCGATAACCGCCAGTACAGCGGCGATTACACTGAGGTTGAAATCCAGTTGAAGCAACGAAAAGATACCCAGTGTGATCGTAACATCGTGAATCAACGCAGCCACCGCGCCCAGTGAAAAGCGGTACTCGAATCTTACCGACACATAAATCAATATCGCAATCAGTGCGTAAAGCACCGCAAGCCCACCTTTTTCGGCCAGTTCTTTACCGACCTGGGGCCCGACAAAATCAACCCTGCGCACGTCGATCGAGCCGGTAGTTGCTTCGTTCAACAGCCTGATAATTTGCGAGCTAAGTTCCGCCTTGTCCTGATCGACCTTGGGCACGAGTCGAATCAAAACTTCGCTCGCGCTACCGAAATGCTGCACGATCGCATCGCCAAAACCGTTGCTTTCGAGCACATTGCGTATGGGTTGCAACTCGACAGCCTGCTGGTAACCTACCTCGATCAGGCTGCCACCGGTAAAATCGATGCCGAGGTTGAGTTTCAGGGTGAACAGGCTGAACAGGGATATCAGCATTAACGCAGCCGACAGTGTCATCGCTTGCTTGCGCAGCCCCATGAAGTTGAAGTCTAAATACAGTTTCTTGGCCATAACTCAGGTATCCGGTCTAAATAGCCAGTTTTTCGACCGATCTTCGGCCATAAATCAGGTTGATTACCGCCCGTGTTCCGAAGATAGCGGTAAACATGGAGGTGACAATACCGATCGACAAGGTGACCGCAAAACCCTGAATCGGGCCGGTACCAAACGCAAACAGGATCACCGCTGCTATCAGGGTTGTGATATTGGCATCCGTAATGGTGCCGAAGGCTTTTTCATAACCCGCATAAATCGATGCCTGCGGTGTATTGCCGAGTCGAATCTCTTCGCGAATACGTTCAAATATGAGTACGTTGGCGTCTACCGCCATACCAACGGTAAGAACGATTCCAGCGATACCCGGGAGCGTTAGAGTGGCCTGCAATAGCGACAAAACCGCTAGCATTAAAACCAGGTTCAGCGTCAGCGCCATATTCGCTACCAGGCCAAACACCCGGTAATAAACCGCCATGAAAATTAAAACCATGATAAAACCGATCACCACCGACTTGAATCCCTTGTCTATATTTTCCTGGCCCAGGCTCGGGCCGACCGTACGCTCTTCGACGATCAACATCGGCGCACTCAAAGCGCCGGCACGCAATAACAGGGCCAGATCCCTGGCCTCACGCGTACTGTCCAGACCGGTTATTTCAAAGCGCTTGCTGAGTTGATCGCGAATGGTCGCGACGTTGATCACCTGCGTCTCGGTTGTTTTAAATCGGCGTTTCTGGCCATTCACTTCACGATATTCGAACTTGTCCTCGATGAACACAACCGCCATCGGCTTGCCGATATTGTCGCGGGTAATTTTACTCATGCGATCGGCGCCTTTTGCATTCATGGTAATCGTCACACTGGGGGTACCCGTACGCGTGTCGATTCCAGACGCGGCGCCTTCTATCTGGTCGCCAGTAACAATCACGCTGCGCTTCAACAGTACCGGGCTACCATCGCTTCGCTGATACATCCTGGCTCCGATGGGCGCCCTGCCCGATGCCTGCGCTGCACTCCAGTCGGTGAAAGATCCATGCACCAGCCGAAATTCCAGGGTTGCAGTGGCGCCGAGAATTTCCTTGGCGCGTACGGTATCCTGCACGCCGGGTAATTGAACCACAACGCGCTCATCTCCCTGGCGTTGTATCACTGGCTCGGCGACACCCAGCTCGTTGACACGATTTTTCAGGGTTGAGATATTTTGCTCGATGGCCGTTTTCTTTTCGTTATCCAGTACTTCGGGAAGAAATGTGATATCGACGTACCAGCTGCGACCGTCATTACTTTCGGCAAACTTGTAATCGCGGTATTCGTTTTCCAGCTCCAGCTTCGCTGCGTCGCGCATCTGTGCGTCTGCAAACCTAACTTTGATCATCTGACCGTTTATCTGCACGGCCTTGTAGCGTATTTTTTCGCCCCGCATAAAGGCTCGAAACTCATCGGCGGATCGATTCAGCGATTTTTCGATGGCCGACTCCAGGTCGACTTCCATCAGAAAATGGACCCCACCGCGCAAATCGAGGCCCAGATGCATCGGTAACGCATTGAGACTGGTCAACCAGTCCGGGGTTGCGGGTGCGAGGTTTAACGCGACACCGTAGCGTTTATCGACCTTCTCCAGTATTTCGCGAATTTGTGTGACCGCCTTAAGCTGCTGCTCTTCAGAATCGAATCGGATCAGAATATTACTGGCTTCCAGTTCAATCGAGCGATAAATCACACCCTCGCGCCTGAGCAAATCGCTGATGTAGTTTAGTTCTCTTTCATCGACCAGATTCACCCGATGTGAAATTTGCACGGCCGGGTCTTCGCCATAAAGATTCGGCGCCGCATAAATAACGCCGATCAAAATGACCAGAATGAGCAGAATATTTTTCCACGGGGGATAATGATTAACCATCAGGTTTTACGGGCTCTTGTTACAGGCCTTTAATGGTGCCTTTGGGCAGCACCGTACTAACCGCGTGGCTTTGTACCTTTATTTCGACCTTGTCGGCAATTTCGCAGGTCAGGAAATTCTCACCGATATCGGTAATTTTTGCCAGCACTCCGCCATTGGTAATAATCTCATCACCCTTTTTCAGCGCTGCGACCATGTTTTTGTGCTGTTTGGATTTTTTCTGCTGCGGACGAATCAGCAAAAAATAAAATACCACAAACAGGATAATCAATGGCAGGAACGAAAGAATACCACCCGAACCGGAATCGGCTGTCTGCGCCATGGCGTCGTTAATAAAAAAACTCATGCTTGCTTACCTTTGGTTTATATGAAATCGGCGATTAAATAAGTCATCCTGACCTATTAATCGGACGACAAGCTCGGCGCATGTCCGCCCTTGTCTCACGCGGCTTATAGCCGCGCTGGCACGTCCGTGTACCAGTTATTAACCAGGCAATCTTGATTGCCTGGTTAATAACTAATGGATCAGAGGGGGTTTCGCCGCCTCCCGCCTCCTTTCGCCGCCTCCCCTGAAGCGGCGCGTATTATGGCACCAGGCTCGAGATCTCACAAGAGTGGCGCTATAAATTTGCCTGGTAATTGCGATAAAAGTCGTGACTGAATTGCTCGTATCGATCGGTTTCGATCGCGCTGCGAATCCGACGCATCAAGTCCTGAAAATAAAACAGATTATGGATCGTATTTAAACGCGCGCCGAGTATTTCCCCGCATTTGTCCAGATGTCTGAGATAGGCCCGGGAATAGTGCTGACAGGTATAGCAATCGCAATTCTCATCGACCGGACGTGTATCCTCCGCGTATTGGCTATTGCGAATCCTGATAATTCTCTGATGCGTGTAGAGGAAACCGGTGCGCGCATTACGCGTCGGAATCACGCAATCGAACATATCGATGCCACGACGAACCCCTTCGATCAAATCTTCCGGCTTTCCAACCCCCATCAGGTAACGCGGCTTATCAGCAGGCAATTCGGGGATACAGGCGTCTAGAACGGCATTGCGCTCTGCGGCCGGTTCCCCTACTGCAAGCCCGCCAATGGCGTAACCATCGAATCCAATGGCGGTTAAGCCAGCAACCGATTCGCGCCGCAACTCTGAATAGATACCCCCCTGCACGATGCCAAACAGTGCGCTAGAACTGTCACCATGTGCAATTTTGCTGCGAGCTGCCCATCGTAAAGACAATTCCATCGATTCGCGCACCTCACCCTCACTCGCCGGATACGGGGTGCACTCGTCGAAAATCATCACGATATCGGAACCCAGATCACGCTGAACCTGCATCGATACTTCCGGACTCAGGAAAACCCTGACGCCGTCGACCGGGGAGTTAAAATGCACACCCTCCTCGTCGATCCGGCGCATCTTCGCGAGGCTGAAAACCTGGAATCCACCGGAATCTGTGAGTATCGGACCCGGCCAATTCATGAAATCGTGCAGGCCGCCGTGCTTCTTAATGATATCGGCGCCAGGGCGCAGCATCAGGTGAAAGGTATTACCAAGAATGATTTCCGCACCGATAACGACCAGTTCTTCCGGCGTCATGGCCTTGACCGTGCCGTAGGTGCCAACCGGCATGAAAGCAGGTGTTTCGACCAGGCCACGATCGAATAGCAATCGCCCTCGTCGGGCCTTACCGTCGACTTTATCTAGGCTGAATTCCATAGTCACTCTTTATACAATGTGCTGGTTGCCCCGGCACGCAATATACATCGCGTCTCCGTAGCTGAAAAATCGATATTCCTGATCGACCGCATGCCGATATGCCCTTTGGGTTAACTGGATACCCGCAAAAGCACTGACCAATATCAGCAGGGTTGATTTGGGTAAATGAAAATTGGTAATCATCGCGTCGATTACCCTGAACTCGAATCCGGGTTTGATAAACAGGCTCGATTCTCCCTGTAAGGGCAATAATTTGCCACTCATAGCGGCAGTCTCCAGACTACGCACCACGGTCGTACCGACTGCGATCACGCGCTTTCCTGCTTCGCGTGTTTCGGTAACCGCATCACATACTCGCTGCGGCACATCAACGCGTTCGGTGTGCATCACATGACTATCGATATCGTCCCCACGCACTGGTTGGAAGGTGCCTGCGCCGACATGCAGGGTGATAAAGGCGGTATTGACCCCGCGAGAGGCGAACCGGTCGAGCATCGGCTGATCGAAATGCAGTCCCGCAGTTGGCGCTGCCACTGCCCCCGGGTATCGCGCATACACAGTTTGATAACGCTCCCTGTCCGATGCCTCATCCGGGCGTTGAATGTAAGGTGGTAAAGGCACATGACCATATTGATCGAGTAATTCCAGCCAGGGTTTTCGACCTTGCTGGCGCAAAACAAACAAGTCGCCCCTGCGTTCAACCATGCTGCATTCGATTTCCTGTTCCAGTAGCAGACCGGCGCCGGGCTTTGGCGCTTTGCTGGAACGGATGTGTGCGAGTAAATGCTCGTCGTCGAGCACGCGTTCCACCATCACCTCGAGTTTGCCACCACTTTGCTTGTTGCCGAATAGTCGTGCCGGGATGACCCGAGTATTGTTAAATACCAGTAAATCGCCCGCTTCGACAAAAGACTCGATAGCGGAAAATGGGTGGTCATGCACAGCTTCACCGGCCGGATCGACTACCAGCAGTCGAGACGCACTCCGCTCCGCCAGGGGCGCTTGCGCGATCAAATGTTCAGGCAGTGGGTAATCGAAATCGCTGAGTTGCATCGGGGTATCGGGAAAACCGCGTATCATACTCATTCCTGGAATAGGCTACCACCTGGATATATTTTGCATTAGAATGCGCCCTTCGTGCTCGTATGCCGGGGTGGCGGAACTGGTAGACGCGGCGGACTCAAAATCCGCTGGTGGTAACACCTTGGGGGTTCGAGTCCCCCCCCCGGTACCATAATGAAATCAATGTGCTAAGGTAATGTGCTATAACTTTATTGACACAATAGACACCGTGGCACTGGCTTAATTATGGAACGAATGGTAAGCACTCAGAAACTGAAGATCGGCATGTACATCAGCGGCCTGGATCGCCCCTGGCTGGATACACCGTTTCTGACGCAGGGTTATTTTATCAACGATGCCACTGATGTTGAAGAATTGCAAAAATACTGCAAATACATATATATCGATATTGAAAAAGGCATTAAGGCCGACACCTACCTTGATGAACCGGTCGGACCGAGCAAACACTACCTGGACGATTTCCTGGACCACGGTAAACGACAGGTCGAATACGAAGATCAGAAGTCGACATTACATGAATTCCCGGCTGCTGAATCAGCACTGGAAGAAGCCACCCTCCAGGTCGCCAACCTCATGGATAATGCCAGGAGGGGCGACAATCTCGACGTTCAGGCCATCAGGGCGGCCGTACAGCCCCTGCTGGACAGCATAATTCGCAACGTAGATGCCTTACAGTGGATGTTAAAGGTACAGGACGACAAGAACCTCTATACACAGGCAACAAATAACTGCACTCTTGGCATAGCTTTTGGTAGACATCTGGGACTCTACAAGGAAGACATCAGGATACTGGCAATGGGTATGTTATTACTGGATGTGGGTAAATTAAAAATCTCGGCAGCTATCCTCAACAAACCCGGCGCACTGAGCAAAGCCGAGTTTGCGGTGGTAAAAAAACACGTGGCATTCGGTGTTAAAATGCTCGGAAATACACCTGGCATCGATGAAGCGATTATTAAAATGGTACAAACGCATCATGAGCGTGTCGATGGTAGCGGCTATCCTCTTGGCCTCGAAGGCAAGCAGATACCGCCATTTGGCCTCATCGCAGCCATCATCGATACCTACAACGCGATGACCAGTCAAACACCTTACCGGGACGCCATCGCGCCACACAAGGTATTGCAGGAGCTATACAAATGGCGCAACAAGTATTTCCAGGCAGAACTGGTCGAACAGTTTCTGCAATGCCTGGGCGTATACCCCACAGGCTCGCTGGTCGAAATGACATCGGGGGAAGTCGGTATTGTCATCGCGCAAAATTTGCGCGACCGCCTGAAACCCACTATCAGAATGCTATTAGATGAACAGAAAAACATATGGGAGATCAGCCCTATCATCGACATGGCAACCAACCTGGTCGACGCAAGTGGGATCGAACGTAAAATTTTGCGCGCACTCAAGCCTGGTGCTTATGGCATCGATTCATCGCTAACCGGAGTAGAAGAAGTAAGCAAAGTGGACCCCGGGAATAACGTAGTAAACGGTCGAAGCTAAGGAGTTATTTCTAACCCGGACCACCCAACCTGTTTGCAGACCCTCTCTATATAAACAGCTAATTAAGCTCTCTTGTTTAAACCGTGGATTCCATGCATATTTACAGGTAGCGGTTTATAGGGCTTTATGATCCGGATTAATATTCCTCGAACCCCGGTTTCCGAGAAAACACCCAATTTATTCATCACTCATTGAAAATAAGGAACTACACTCATGTGTATCGATCGACTTAACGCCCCCAAAACCAGATATGCGCACAAGATCAACCCAACTGATTGCCGATGACTAAATAGTCGCCCATGAAAAACTCCCAAGCCATTGAATTATATAAATTAATTCCAATTATCGATGGCTAGAAATTGCAAGGTTTAGTATAATTGCTAGTGATTTCCTTGCAATTTCTGACACTAAAATGACCCCGAAAAAGACAGAAGACACACCCGAAATCGATCTCTTTCGTAACGAATTGACCAACATGCTGGATCATCGCCACGCACTGTATCAGCTTGCCGACCTGATCGACTGGCACAGCTTCGAAACAGAGTTCGGTTTGCGCTATTGCGACGATAATGGTTCGCCCGGCAAGCCGATCCGCCTGATGGTGGGTCTGGAGTACCTCAAGCAGATTCATAATCTGTCGGACGAACAGGTGGTGAAGCGCTGGGTTGAAAATCCCTACTGGCAGTACCTGTGTGGTGAAATCTACTTTAAACATGAGTTGCCGATCGACCCGAGCAGCCTGTCGCGTTTTCGCCAACGTATTGGTGAGTCGGGTTGTGAAAAACTGCTGGCAGCATCGATTCAGGCCGGGGTCAGGAGCGGAGCAGTCAAGAAGCGTGATTTCAAACGAGTGACGGTGGATACCACGGTACAGGAAAAGGCGGTTACCTTTCCAACCGATAGCAAATTGCTCAACCGATCTCGCCAGCGCCTGGTCAGGCTGTGTCGGCGCCATCGGATCACACTTCGCCAAAGCTATGCCCGAAACGGCCCCCGGGCGGCCTGGAAGGTGAGTCGTTATGCCCATGCCCGGCAGATGAAACGCATGCAGCGTGAACTCAGACGATTACGCACCTACCTGGGACGGGTGGTGCGAGACATCGAGCGGCGCATCGCCGGGCAAGCGGATCTGGAGTTATGGTTCGCCGCGGAAATGTCGATGGCCAGGCGTTTGCTGGCGCAGGAAAAGCACAGCAAAAACAAACTGTACAGTTTGCATGCGCCGGAGGTGGAGTGCTTGAGCAAGGGCAAAGCACACAAGCGTTATGAGTTTGGCGTCAAGGTGAGTATAACGAGCACGAATCGCAGCAATTTTATCGTCGGTGGACAAGCGCTACCGGGCAATCCCTATGACGGTCATACGCTGTCGGGCGCATTGGCTCAAACGCGACGATTGACCCACACCGAGATTGAGGAAGCCTTCGTAGACAAAGGGTATCGAGGACATGGGGAAGAGACTACGACGGTGTACCTGTCGGGACAAAGGCGCGGCATAAAAACCCGGGGTCTGCGAAAGCGGCTGAAACGTCGGCAGGCGATAGAACCGATCATTGGGCATCTGAAATCGGATGGTCGGCTCGGTAGAAATTATCTGCAAGGAATGAATGGTGATGCGATCAATGTGCTGCTTTGCTGCGCTGGTTATAACCTGCGCCTGATACTGAGACATCTCAGGCTTTTTTGGCCCTCGATTTGGCGCGTATTCCAGGCATTACTGGAAGGTAGGCACCAGGGAGCTAATAGAGATACCCTCTCACCAGCCATGGCGATCAACTGAGCGATGGAATGAAGAAATCCTGGGTGCCTGGCAGATGGAAAATGACAAGCGAGTAAACCAGAAACCAGGTTTTTCATGGACGACTAATTACGTAATCACTGATCTTGCCAATAAAAGGGAGCATCAGCATGCCGGGTAGCTGATCGACCTGTTTAGGCTCTCGAAATTTATGTATACCTATCACCATACCTTCATGACCGCCTCTCGGCTGATCTCGATAGGTGCCAAACAAGCGGTCCCACCAGGGCAGGCTGAAGCCGAAGTTACTATTCGCTTCATCATCTTCAACTGAATGATGTACCCGGTGCATATCGGGCGTCACTACAAACCAGCGTAATAACCGGTCCAGTCCCTTCGGTATTTTGAGATTTCCATGGTTGAACATCGCCGTGACATTGAGCACTACCTCGAAAATAATAACGGCTACGACAGGGGCGCCCAATAGCATAATCGTGGCGAATTTAATCAGCATGGACAGAATGATTTCCAGGGGATGGAACCGGGCGCCGGTGGTGACATCGTAGTCCAGGTCGGCGTGATGCACTCGATGAAAACGCCATAGGACGGGTATGGCATGAACCATCACGTGTTGCAGGTAAATGATGAAATCCATCGCTACGATGGTAATGACAACCGATAGCATAAAGGGCAGTTCATAAAAATTGAGCACCCCCCAATTCCTTTGCTCGGCAACAAGCGCAACGCCAACCGCTGCCGTTGGAAATAGTAATCGCAAAATAAAACTGTTTAGAAAAACGAGTCCAAGATTATTGACCCAGCGCATACCCTTTGAAACTGTGAGTGAGCGCCGAGGTGAAAGTATTTCCCAGAAAGCGATAACAGCAAAAACGCCAAAGAAAAAACTTAATCGGACAGGAACTTCATTAAGAATAATCCACTCTATCCAGTCCATACTTGTCTTACCCCCAAGGTTTCGCCTATTACTGCATAGCTGTTTAACTTACAGGAACCTCTGAATAAATCAGACCTTCCTTAAGGCAGTCGCTCGGCTATACCTGACTCGATTAACTTATCCATTTCTTGCGATGGTAGTGGCTTGCTGAACAGATAACCCTGAGCATAATCGCAACCTAAATGCTTCAAATAATCGAGTTGCTCAGTATTTTCCACACCTTCTGCCACTACTTTAAGCCTTAACCCGTGCGCCATGCTAATAGCAGCACTGATAAGCTGTCGATCGGCAGAGTCTCGTTCAATATCTCTAACAAAACTCTGGTCAATTTTTAGCACGCTAAAAGGATAACTACGCAAGTAACTCAATGATGAATAACCGGTTCCAAAATCATCCATAGCAATACTGATATCTAGTTTTTTCAGCGCTTCTAACGCAGTATCAATATAGCTATGTCCGCTGAGTAAAACGCTCTCCGTAATCTCCAGTTCCAGCGAGTCGGGTGTTATTCCAGAGGATTTAATCGCCGCTTCAATGCTGTTCACCAGTTCGGGATCAAGGAATTGTTTGCGCGAAAGGTTAACGGCGATGCGAAAATGAGAACTGTATTTTTTTTGCCAAAGGGCTGTAATTGCAAGGGCTTCGGTCAGCGCAAATTTGCCAAGAGGTATGATCAGCCCGGTTTCCTCGGCGATAGGAATAAATTCTAAGGGCGGGATCTGTCCCAATGCGGGGTTATCCCATCGTAACAGCGCTTCTGTGCCTATAATCCTGTTACTGGGAATATCTATCTGGGGTTGATAATTAACTGAAAATTCTCCCCGGCCTAAGGCGCCATGAATCTGTTCTTCCAGTTGCAGACGTCGAGAGACTTCGCGGTTCATTAAATCTGTAAAATAAGAATAGGAATTTCGCCCCAGCTGTTTTGTATGCTTCATCGCAGATTCAGCTTTACGCAGTAATTCCGAAGGTGTCTTGCCATCATCAGGATAATTGGTGATACCAACACTAAGTGTAAGTGCAAAATCCCTGTCATCGATATGGAATACATCCTCGAATCGGTTAAGAATATTTTCTGCAACTTGCCCGGCTTCATTAACGTCTTCAAGGCTGCTCAGCAAAACAATAAACTCATCACCCCCCAGACGACCGACCGTATCCACACTTCGTACTGCATCTTGTAAACGGGTTGATACTTCAAGCGCTAGTTTGTCGCCTGTTTCATGACCGAGGGAATCATTTATTCTGTTAAAGTCATCCAGATCAAGGAACAATACGGCTACCTTTTTATTGTCTCGCTGAGCTTCATTGAGTAACTGGGTAAGTCGCTCAATCGATAAAAAACGATTGGGTAATTCAGTCAGAACGTCAAAATGAGTCTGGTAAGTAACAAGTTCTTCTTGTTGTTTGTTTTTTGTAATATCCTCTTTGATAGCCAGGTAATGCCGAATTGTACCCCGTTCGTCCACGACCGGTGAAAAATGTCCGAGCTCCCAGAATATTTCACCATTTTTCTTTTGGTTCTGTAACTCACCTTTCCATGACTTACCCTTACTAATGGCTTGCCAGAGTTCCTTGTAAAAACTTTTAGGCGTGTTACCTGTTTTCAATAAACGGGGGTTTTTCCCGATCACATCATCTGAAGCATAGCCCGTGATCTGTTCGAATGCCTGATTGACATACTCAATGTTTGCATTGGTGTCGGTTATAATGACGGACAGCGGGCTTTGCTCAATAGCCTGGAAAAGAGTTTTTATTTTTTCTTCGTTCGGTACCTGCTCACCGACATCCCGAATTTTTTCGTCGAGTTTCTGCGCTATGTTTACCTGGTGAGGCGCCTCAAAATTCGGTTCTGTATTTAATGCCGAACCGGTAACAGGCAGTATCCCTTTTGCATGTTCGGATATGATTTCATCGATACTAAGGAGAAACTCCGATAGATCTACCGGTTTGAGAAGGTAACGGGAAGCACCAAGCGCCATCCCCAGTTTTTCGTCTTCCTTTTCGAGACAGGTCGAAGTATAGAATATGAATGGAATTTGTTTCAGTTGTTCAATGCCTTTCAATACCCGGCAAAGAGTGAAACCATCCATCTCGGGCATTAACACATCTGAAATGATAATATCTGGTGGTTCAACCCGCGCCAGATCCAGAGCCTGAATACCGTTACCCGCTTCCTGCACAGTGAAGCCTCTGGATTCCAGTGTGTGCCGTAGCAGTAGCCGATTGTCGTCAATATCGTCAACGATCAGAAATTTCACCGGGTCGCCTCTCCGGGTGCTGGTTAAAAATGCAGTCTAGCTTAATTACTCAGGTACGGCATAAGCAAAACTATTTTTACCGGAATCTTTGACCCGGTACATTGCCCTGTCTGCCTGGCGAATCAAATCCTCTGGTGTATTACCATTCTCGGGGTAGATGGCAATGCCAACGCTTGCACTCACTTTTACCTCTTGTTGATCGATCCGGATAGGTTGCGCAATTTGATCGATCACCAGGGTGGCGACGCGTTCGATAATTTTCAGGCCTGGCACGCTCGACAGAATAACCACGAACTCGTCACCTCCAATGCGCGCCACGGTGTCGGTTTCACGAATTTCGGCCCTGATTCGGTTGGCTACTACCTTGAGTACTGCATCGCCGTATTCGTGGCCGTGTTTATCGTTTACCTCTTTGAATCGATCCAGATCGACAAACATCACCGCCGATATTTGCTTGTTTCGACGCGATTCCGCAAGCGATTGCGCGAGCCGATCCTTGCACAGGCGTAGGCTTGGAAGGCCGGTTAAGGCATCGTGATTGGCCAGGAATTCGAGTTCAGCCGCCATCTTCTGGCGCTCCTTGACTTCTTCCCTGAGTAGCCCGACTGTACTCTCCAGTTCCTGTGTGCGCTGTTTAACCATGGCTTCGAGGGACTCCTTCGTTTCCAGCAACTTCGCCTCGGTATTTTTCTGTTCGGTAATATCCTGCAAGACACCAATAGACTGTTGAGAGATCACATTGGAAAGCCGGTGTGCAATACATTGCTCGCGTATCCAGCGAATTTCACCATCGGCGCGGTGTATTCGGTAATCTATCGAGAATTCTGTACCATTTCTACTGTGCTGCTCGTAGATTTCTGCGACACGCGCGTAATCGTCTGCATGGATATCGGCAATGTCGTCTTCTTGCGACCTGGCCCTGGTCAGATACTCTTCGCAGCTTACTCCATGTATACGCGCAAAGCCGGGGCTGATATATACGTAGGTTTCCGTTATCAAATCATATATAAAATGACCTATATCGGTAATCGATTCAGCCTGCTGCGCCAGTACATTACGATTTTCAAGATCTATCGCGTGTTTTTTGTGGTCGGTAATGTCCTGAACTATTCCAAAAGCACTTCGTATCCCACTACTATCATCAATTGCCCTGACACCGATTTCCCGGATATTTCGGATCGCGCCATCCTTACGAATAATCCTGTACTCAATGTCAAGGGACCCACCTTTACGATACGCTTTGTCGACTTTTTCGTAATATTCCCGGTCGTCTGGGTGAATTTGCAATAATATCTTTTCCCAGCTGTCCTGGGATGCTATTACTTCTTCGACGCTCATGCCATAAATGCGCGCGTATTCTACCGAACAGGACTCGATCCGGTCACTCTCGTAGTTCCCTTCGTAGTAGCCTATTTGACCGATACGCTCGATGGCCTGTAACAAGGTTTCTCGATTACGCTGGCGCTCCAGCTCATCGACCAATTGGGATTTGGTCATGCGATGCAGATTACGACTTTCCATACCTGGATCAGTCCTCGCTTTCTTTGTGTGATAGAACGCGCTATTTTTCCTGATTGTTGTTGTATTGCGCTTGCCCAACCCAAAAGTATAAACGTGAAATGAGATTTTTCCAACTCGCGGCCAACATAACTTAGGACAGTGAAGCTGGCAATTTGCATGTCGATACGCATAATCGGTAGAAACGAGACTAAACCTTCCGGGTAAAGACCATGAATACCGCCGTGAAACTCTCCCAGCAAAATAGGGAATTTGTAATCGACAAGCTGCGAAATTTATTCGGTGATCGGGTATCAACGGTCGGCTCGGTGCTGGAACAACACGGTCACGGTGAATCCTGGCACCCGACCCAACCCCCCGATGCGGTCTGTTTCGTGCAGTCGACCGAGGAAGTCTCCCAGGTCGTGGCGCTGTGTGCCGAAGCCCATATGCCGGTTATCGCTTACGGCACCGGTACTTCGCTGGAAGGTCATTTGCAGGCGGTCAACGGCGGTGTGTGTATCGACCTGGGCCAGATGGATCAAATTCTCGAAGTGAACAATGAAGATCTGGATTGTCGGGTTCAGGCCGGTGTAACACGCAGGCAGCTCAACCAGTATTTGCGCGATACCGGCCTGTTTTTCCCGATCGATCCCGGCGCCGACACGTCGATAGGCGGCATGGCCGCAACCAGGGCCTCGGGTACCAACGCGGTACGTTACGGTACGATGCGCGAAAATGTACTCGCACTCACGGTAGTAACCGCCAGCGGCGAGATCATTCATACCGGCACGCGGGCGCGAAAATCGGCTGCGGGCTACGACCTCACCCGCCTGTTTGTCGGCTCCGAAGGGACCCTGGGGGTTATCACCGAAATCAGCCTGCGCCTGTACGGTCTGAGCGAAACCATATCGGCCGCTATCGTCAGTTTTCCCGACGTTCGCTCGGCCACGAACGCGACCATAAATACCATTCAAATGGGTATCCCGGTCGCACGCATCGAACTGGTAGACCAGGCCTACATGAAGGCCATCAATAACTACAGTAAGACCGATTACCCCGAGCTCGACACCCTGTTTCTTGAATTTCATGGAACCCGGGATGGCGTCGCAGAACAGATCAGACTATTTGAAGAAATATCGAGCGAATTCGGCGCCAGCGACTTTCGGTGGGCCGAAAAAGAAGAAGATCGAAACCAGCTCTGGCGCGCACGACACGACGCCTATTACGCGGGCCTGGCCGTATCGCCTGGCAGCAAGGGATACCTGACCGACGTGTGTGTACCGATTTCAAAATTGGCCGACTGTATCGTACAAACCCAGCAGGACATAGCATCTTCAGACCTGTTCGCCCCGATTATCGGCCATGTCGGCGATGGTAATTTTCACTTGTCCATTTTTATTGACCCCGGGGATGATGCAATGCTTGAAGCGGCGCTGAAGCTCGACCAAAGACTGGTCAACCGTGCGCTCGACATGGGTGGCACCTGTACCGGCGAGCATGGTATTGGAATGGGAAAGCTCAAGCATATGCGCCACGAGCATGGCGACGGGGCTATCGAAGTGATGAAGCTTATCAAGCACGCGCTTGACCCACTCAACATCATGAACCCCGGGAAGACCGTCGACTGTTGATCGGGTTTTTTGGGGGATTCCCCAAATCGAGTGGGTAGATGATACCTGTAGGGCTGAATTCATTCAGCCAATAGAATGACGACCGGTCGAATGATTTTGACCCTGCGGGAATTATTTGGTAATTGTTGGTCGAATGAATTCGACCCTGCACGACTCTATTGCGAGGGATCGCACATGTTCGACCAATTGCGGAAAATACGCCAGGAATCCTTGCTGCAGCGATTCGCGGTTGTGCTCGATATCTTCGATCACATTGGCAAACTGGTTTTCAAACCTGATACGGGAGGCAATTCGGTCGAGTGCATCGGCGATGGAATCGATCTCGGCGTAGGAGCCGAACCAGTCGTACTCGACCATGCGCCGAGTGGTGCGGCGCATACGAGCATTTGGCATCAATGCCTGCCCCTCCAGCATACGCGCATAAAATGCCTGGATCACTTCATCTATCGGTCGCGAATCGAACGTCGACCAGTGATTCATCAACAAATGGTCGAAGTAAACATCGAGGGCAATGCCGGCAAAACGGCGGCGGCGAGGGCTAAAACCTTTTTTTAACTCGAGAATGATCGGATGGCTATCGGTATAGCGGTCAATCGCCCGATGATTCTGCAATCCGGCCTGTACCGCTTCGGGTAGCGCCTGCACGTCGACACCCCTGGCAAAATCTCCAAGCAAATTACCCACGGTTGAGGCAACGGTTGGTTGAGATAAATACAGGTGCGCAAAGTAGTTCAATCTAATATCCGGTTAAGCTGAAACCAGCTTAAGGCAAAACGTTTAATTCGTACTACCGCCCCATTGCTTCAGCTCGCCAAGGCTATCCAGATAGTTTTTATTATCCGGTGAAATTTTCAAAGCCTGGGTGATCGCGTTCAGCGATTCGTCGGTTTTACCCTGCTGCGCCAGCGCGTAGGCCAGATTATTCCAGGCTTCGGCCATTACTGGCGAAAGCTGCAGCGCATCTTTATAAGCATCTTCAGATTTTTGGTATTCACCCAGTGCATAAGCGGTATTTCCAAGACCTATTCGTGCCAGCGCGCTGGATGGCCATTTTTTCGCCGCGCTGAGGTAGCCCTGATAGGCCGGATATGAGCCACTGGTTTGTTCGAATTCGATCAGCGTTTTGAGAAAACTCTCGGCATCAACAGTGACAGGCACCTGCCCCGGCGCAACGATAGCCAGAGACCAGTGCCCTGCCCTTTTCCAGGTTCTTTCAAACAGGCTGAATGAGCGCACCAGGCGCTTACGCGTACCCGAGCGCAAAACGATGGTTTCTTCGTCCAGGTCATACCCGATCACAATCGCATAATGCCATTTAGGGTAAATATCGAGACCCAGGTTTTGCAGTACCAGAACCGGATTCCCCGATGCAATTTCGCGAAATATCGACTCCAGAGTCCCATCCAGTTGCACCGGCAGCAAATTGAATCGACGCGCCGCCGCGATCACCTCTTCCTGCAGGGAACCTTTGAGATCTGGGACGTAAATAAGTGGCGCAATATCGTCTGGCTGGACTTCGATGTCACGGTAGTTGACTATCGCGGCTAGCGCTGCCGGGCCGCAATAATAATCTAGCTGTGGGTAGAAAGGCGTCGAGGTTAATTCCTGTTGCAGCGGGATATCAGGCGGTTTTTCCCGGATGCTGAGCGTTTGAAGTGGGGTGGCGCAGGCACTGGCAAGAGCCAGAATGAACAACATGCCCGCAACGCGGGCATGTTTGATCAGGTGCATCGATTACTTTTCAAGCGGTCGAATAAAGGGGAAAATGTCGGTAGCACCCATCAGATCGGTGGCTACAAATACGAGAAAAATCACCAATATCGTTCCACCGGCACCAGCACCAGCAGGCATTTCATCAAACTTCTGCCGTATCCGGTGCACCTGGTTATCGCTCAGGCTGATCACACGCATACCCGCCTCGGCATCACTGACCCCGTGAGACTGCAATTGCGCGCGAATCCACGCACGTTCCTGCACAATCGTGTTTTGATCGAACACCAGACCACCGCCCAGATTACTGTGTATTTGTGCTGTACCCAGCATTGCTGCCTGGCCAGGCAGGCTAACCATTAAGGTTGCTGCCACGGCGATAATTCCCAGCCCAAGCTTCTTTAACATGTTTTGTATTGTCATTGCTCACTCCTCATCGTGATGCGGATTTTATAAAGCCCACTATCTGGATGTACTGGCAGATAGTCGGAGCAATCTTATCATCAAATGCGGTGAAATTCTGTGCAATAAATCATCTTGATTTAATCTGAAGCCAATGATCCCCATAGGACTTGTTCAGGGGTTCCCTAATTGGCGGTATTTAATTAGCCCGCTTAACCGGCGGAAAATTCTTCGCGAATCGCGCTACTATGTTCTCCCAGTTTCGGCACCGTCTGAATCGATTCACTCTGGTTTGAGCGTATCGCAGGCATCGCAGCGACCTGGGCTTCGCCCGACGCCGTGTTGACTCGCGTTCTGCGCAATTGCGGATGGGTGGACAGTCCAGCGACATCGTTCAGCCGACCGAAAGCAATCCCGACCTGTTTTAGTCGATCGATGATCGCAGCCTGATCCAGCTGCGAAAAAACCGCGTAGATCAAATCATCGACCAGACCTCGGTGCGCCACACGTTGTTGATTCGACTGCAAACGCTCGTCCTTCAGCAATTCAGCGTCACCCAGAACACCGGTACAAAAGCCCTGCCATTCGCGCTCATTCTGGATACCGAATACGACGCTCAATCCATCTCGACTCGTGTAGGCGCCATAAGGGCAAATCATCGCGTGGCTGATGCCAACCCTGGACTGCACAGTACCCCCATAATCGTAATGCAGCAGCGGTACCGCCATCCATTCGGCGATGCCATCGAATAGCGAAACCTGGATAGTGCATCCCTCGCCGCTATGTTCGCGCTCGATCAGCGCTTCGAGGATCGAGGTATAAGCCTGCTGCCCGCAGTTAATATCGCAAATCGAAAAACCGACGCGTCCTGGTGCATCTGGCGTACCGCTGATCGAAGCCAGTCCCGATTCGCACTGCACCAGCAAATCGTAAGCCTTCATATCACGATAATCGCCGTGTTCACCGTAACCTGAAATATCGCAGTAAATAAGCCGTGGGTATAGCTCGCGCAGCTTGTTCGAACCCAGGCCCGACCGCTCAGCAGCACCGGGTGCCAGGTTTTGAATAAAAACATCTGCGTTGGCAAGGATTCGGTGCAGCAAGCTTGCGTCGTCTGCATCTTTAATATTCGCCCAATAAACCATGCACACTGAGATGAAACTTTTTCATTATCATATCTTAACATTTCATTGAATAATTTTTTACCTCCTTCTATGCCAAAGAAATATCCTACCGATCGAGTTGGTTTTGAATGAAGAAGCCACTCAGTTTCTAAAACAATTTTGGTACGAAATCCCCATAAAATGTATTTTTGATAACCCAATCCAAAACGAACAATATAAGGATATTGATCCTGTTTATCTATACCAATTACCGGTATATTCTTTAGGGTGAGACCTATTGTCAATGGAATTAAGTTTCTTAAAGATAAAGTGTTAAAGGCGAAAGCATTCAGCGGTTGGAAAATAAAGCCAATGTCCGCCGCAATTTGCTCAGAATCTGATCCGGATATTGTTGCGTATGTTGGAAAACAAGAGATATCTGCAAGAGATTTCCAATTGAATTATGAATTTGGATTCGCACTTTTGAAAAAAACAAATGATAGAAAAATATCTCATTTAATGATGTAGCTATGCTTGCAATTGATGCTTATCCTGATGGTTAATCTTCTTTTATGAAATAAAACAAAATCAATTACACGTAGCAAATATTCATTAAACACATCTAGGTGTTTAGACCAAAATTCAAGTCGTACTTATATGACCATCTTCAGAAAACATAAACCTTGGAATGATATTGTATGATATTATGACAGAAATTATATTTTTTACAGGTATTACTGGAATCAACAAATCCAAATTTATCAACAATCTAATTTAAAAATCTGGAAAATCTTCAGAAATATTGCTTGTTGATTTTGAAAAAGAACTAACTGATAATAACCGTCCTGGTATTTCTCCATCTAACATACCTGATTTTCTAGATATTCCAAATCCTTACACTAAAGTAAAGATTATTCAAGATACTTTTGATTGGATAAAAAAGAAAATTTCAAAACAAACCGATATCAAATATATTTTTGTAAATATCCATCTAAGTTATTACAAAAACAGCGAATTCTTTCCTCCATTAAACCTACAAGATTTTTCATCACTTGTGGCTACAATTCCTAAACCACATGTCAAAATCATAACTCTAATTGACGATATTTTTTCTATATGGCAACGTATTGTGAAAAAAGAAGATGTCTATTTTAATTCATTGCGGGGCAATGCCGTATAGTTCTCGTTCCGGAGAACTATATTGCGATATCGATAAGCTATAGTGCTGTAGGTGCTCGTGGCCATGCGACCAATCACGGGCACCGTTGCGGACGACAACTTCGAGCGGACGCCTGCTTGAAGCTCAAGCATGAGCCACTTATATCACAGTTTTTTGCTACCGAATATCTCACGGAAAATCTTTTCCTGGACGAGAAAGTCTGAATGAATCATCATCGCGTGAGCTATTGTCGCTGCCAGTCGATATCGCAATTGGGAGATAGAATCATTCACTCTGATTGGGGAAAGCCCCAAATCTGGCACATTCCACCCTGATCTTA
>JADFMY010000127.1 GCA_022563685.1 Pseudomonadota bacterium
TAACGACGTAGAAGTCATCCACACCGGCCTCCAGGGCAGTGCGGATGACACGTTCAATCAGCGGGATGCCGAGGAGGGGGATGAGGGGCTTGCTGTCACCCCTTTGCTGCAGCCGGCTGCCCTTGCCCGCTGCGATGATCAGGCACTTCATGTACTTTCCCCAGTTTATTATCGATAAAGGCTTCTGTCAGACGATGGGCTTCGTCATCCGTGAATTGCCGTAGCGGATGTTTGCAGAAATAAGACGATGGTCCTTCCAGAATGCCGCTCTGGCCCCGGTCCAACGCCAGCCTGGCGCAGCGAATCATGTCGATGGCCACGCCAGCCGAGTTGGGCGAATCCTCCACCGACAGGCGCATCTCGAGATTCATTGGTATGTCGCCAAACAGCTTGCCTTCCATGCGCACGAAGGCGACCTTGTTGTCATTTTGCCAGGGCACATAGTCACTGGGGCCGATATGTATATTGTCGTCACCCAACCGCTGGGCGGTCACGGCCTGCACCGCCTCGGTCTTGGATTCCTTTTTGGAAGCCAGACGGTGGCGGTTCAGCATGTTGAGAAAGTCTGTGTTGCCACCGGTATTAAGCTGGTAGGTGCGCTCCAGCTTAACCCCGCGTTTGGCAAACAGGTCAGTCAGTACGCGGTGGGTAATGGTTGCTCCCAACTGGGATTTAATATCATCGCCGATAAGGGGCAGGCCGGCCGCTTTAAATTGATCCGCCCACGCTCCCTCAGGATCGCTGGCGATAAAGACCGGGATATTGTTGACAAAGGCCAAACCGGCCTTCAATGCGCAGCCGGCATAAAACCGGGTCGCCTCCTCAGAGCCGACAGGCAGATAGTTCACCAGGACTTCCGCACCGGATTCCTTGAGCAGCTTGATGACATCTGCTTCACTGGGTTCCGGCTCGTCTGCGAGCACGAATGTACGTGTCATCGTAGTTCTTCATGTGGTCGGAAAAACCGTCCAGAATCCTGCCCATCCTTACGGCGACACCGGATTCAGGGAGTTCTGAACAAAAAACCGTGGTGCAGTTGGGCGCGGAAAAAATAGCCTCGTGTACATCGACACCGATTTTGCGTTTGTCGATATCGAAGGCCGCGACGACTTCTATATCACCGGGCTGGTATCCGCCAATCTCCCAATGCATCAGGCCGATGGCATCTTGCGGGGTTTTGCTCCGGTAATAATGGGTGCCCTGTATCAGGGAACTGGCACAGTTTCCTATGCCGATGATAGCAATCTTGATTTTACTCATATTTTTTGTGTCTCCTGTTATATTCGTTCAATAAATATATTCGTTCAATAAATAATTTCCTCCGGGAAAGCCCCCGTTATTTTTCTTAGATATCATTCTGCGCGAGTTCGGCAATCGATTTCCGGTTTGATCGCTTGTCCACCGGCCTTACACACCAGAGAAAATCCGGCATTGCACACGGGCGTGCAAGCGAGGTTCTATAGTGAATTACGGCTAGAATATACCACAACAACGCAGATTCTCGGTCCACCGGAGAGTCAATTTTCCTCTCGGTACACACGATTATCGTTAACTTGACAGTACCCTATAACATACTGTTGTTGGAACCGGATCGATACACTACAAATGAAATTGCAAAACTAAGTACTTCCTAGCCCTCTTCACCGGCTGCTTGATGATAAAACAAAACAGCTTTCTAATAAAGCTAATCTCGCTCTTTTTTTAAGACAGCCATCTCCATCAAAGGTCTCTACCCGAATTTCATTCGCAGAGAGAGGGCCGTTAGATTTATCGATTACATCTTCCTTGTCGGGAAAATCGTATAGGGGGCGCTGATGTGGGGTAGAAACCAGGCTGAGCGTTGAACAGATGCGTCTTAATCATATTTCGAAACCTCACGCCGACTTACGCAGGGCTATACAGGAGGCGTTGAATGTATTACTGAACTCTGTAGAGGCTCTAATTTGACATTAGTCGGTGGCTCAGATTGAATCGATGGTAGTGCCACAAGGTATTATTGAATAATTTCTGGTGGGAAACGACGGCGTTTGTACAACGTTTTAATCTGCTCATCCGGCAATTATCGACTGGAAGCACTTAACTTGTCAGAACCCGGATGTTGATATGCCGAATGCATTAGCCCAGGAATCCAGTCCTTATCTGCGCCAGCACGCCGACAACCCGGTAAACTGGATGCCGTGGTCGCAGCAGGCGCTTGATCAGGCACGGAAAAAGAACAAACCTATCTTGCTTTCGATCGGTTATTCCGCCTGCCACTGGTGTCATGTGATGGCGCATGAATCCTTCGAAAATGATGTCACCGCCGCAATCATGAATCGGCATTTCATCAATATCAAGGTTGACCGCGAAGAGCGCCCCGACATCGATCGAATTTACCAGAGCGCGCATCAATTGATTGCGCGTCGCCCGGGCGGTTGGCCGCTGACGATGTTTTTATCCCCCGACGATTGTGTGCCCTTTTTCGGTGGTACTTATTTCCCGGACCAGCCCAGGCACGGCATGATCGCATTTAACGATCTGCTTGAGCGTATGGCCGCCATATTTCGCGACCAGCCCGATAAGATCAGGCAACAAAGTGCGGCGATTCAACAGGCGTTAATCGAAATCGAAATGCGCGATAATGTCCCCCAGGCTGGGGCGAATATCAGCGCGCTAAACACTTTCGATGCGCAATTGCTAAATGCCTACGACGCCGACTATGGCGGCTTTGGGCAGGCGCCCAAGTTCCCACAACCCGCAATCCTGTTACAGGCGGTGCGGCGCGCATTCGGCAAAGCGCCAGAGGATTCAGTTTACCAGGCGATCGATTTCAGCCTGCAACGAATTGCCCTGGGTGGAATCCAGGACCACCTCGGCGGCGGATTTTACCGCTACTCGGTAGACGAGAAATGGATGATTCCACATTTCGAAAAAATGCTGTACGACAATGGGCAGTTGCTAGAGGTATTCGCCCAGGCTTTTCGCCTTAGTGATAATCCGCTTTACCGCAATGCCGTTGAAGGCATAGTGACCTGGCTCGAGACCGAAATGCGTACCGAATCGGGCGCGTTTTACGCGGCTCTCGACGCCGATTCGGAAGGCGTCGAGGGTAAGTTTTACCTCTGGACACCACAGCAGATAAAGCAGCTCATAGACGGGAAATTCTACGAAGTTTTCGCCTACCAGTATGGTCTGGACCAACCCGCTAATTTCGAGGGCGAATGGCACTTGCATACCTACTATAGTGACGAACAGGTAATCGAAAAATTCAAGCTCGACCCAAACGAATTCGCAGTGCAGCACACCAGGGCGAGGCAACAATTACTGGCGCAACGTAACTGCCGTATTCACCCCGGGCTCGATGACAAGGTGTTAACCAGCTGGAATGCGCTGGTGATCCGTGGCCTCGCGACCTGTGCACGGGTGTTTAACCGTCGCAAGTACTACGATCTGGCTAAACAATGCCTGCAGACGGTTCGACAGGAATGCTGGCAGGATGACCGATTACTGGCGCTAAGCACTGCTTCTGGCAAGCAACTTTCAGCCTATCTCGACGACTATGCCCACCTCCTAAGCGGAACCCTCGACTGCCTGCAGTTCGAATGGCATGACGATGACCTGAGGTTTGCGATTCTACTGGCGGATCATTTGCTCGAGTATTTTGAAGACGACGCGAACGGCGGATTCTTTTTTACTGCAAGCGACCAGGAGCAACTTATCCAGCGACCCAAGTCATGGCAGGATGAAGCCATGCCTGGCGGGAATGCCGTGGCAGCGCTTGCGCTTCATCGCCTCGGCCTGTTAACCGGTAATCAGGTGTACACCCAGTCGGCGGAAAAAGCCCTGCAATCGGTAGCCGGCAACCTCAATCGGACGCCGTTCCACGCCGCCGGTTTTCTTGCCTTACTTGAAGAAGTGAATAACCCGCCGTTTCAAATTATCCTGCGTGGCGATGAAGCAACCATGCTGAGTTGGCGCGAAGCGATATTACCCCGGCTTAAACCCGATCAAATGGCCTTCTTTGTCCCGGCCGATGCAGGTGATTTGCCCGCAAGCATCGCGCAGAAAGCCAGCGATTCGGGTCCCAGTGCGTGGATTTGCGAAGGCTTTAGCTGCCGTGTACCGCTCCATGATCTTAAGTCGGTGTTAATTGCCTTAAACGAACAGGATTAACAACCAGACCGTAACTGGTACTGACAAGTTAAGTGCTTCCAGGCGGTCATAGGTGATTTTTTCTTTGCCGGTGCCTCCACGCTATATAGCAGGCAATAGATCATGCACAAGTTTAACTGGGGATGCGGGCCTGGATATCAAAGTTAAACGCTTTCGCTACAGGTATCTTAGCATGTGCCTTACGCTTAATATCGACAATCCCATACTGCTCAAGCGTCTTGAGTGTACGACCTAGATTTGATGGCTTACGTCCTGACATATCAGCAAGCTCCTGATATGACTGTGGTTTTTCTTCCACTCAACACCTACGAATCTATCCGCAATTGGTGTAACAAATTCGGCCCAGCGTATGCTCGAACAATCAAGAAACGTCGAGGCTCACCTGGCGACACATGGTGAAGCATTATACGCCCTCCCTATCAATCGGCGACTGGAAACCGGATAATAAATGTCGCCCCCGTCCCGCACCCACGGTCCAACTCAATCGACCCTCCATACCTCGCAATGATCTGTTGGACGATATAGAGCCCCAGGCCTTGACCTTCATCCGGACCTTTTGTGGTAAAGAAGGGATCGAACATCTTTTTCTCTATATCCGCTGGGATTCCCGCTCCCGTGTCGCTAATACTGACTACCACCCACTCACCGCCGTGGCGGCTTTCGATTTCCAGCAGTCCTCGTTCACCGCAGGCTTGAATACCGTTGCGAATGATGTTGAACAATACCTGCTGAATCTCTTCCGATTTTGCCAGAATACCGGGGACCGGCTCGGTGTTCAGCCTTATTTCGATATCTTCGGTCTGCAGCGACTGATTGACTACCAAAACTGCCGCGGAAATCATTTCGTTCAGATCTACGTTCTGCAGTTCATGTTTTGTGCTAGGCTTAGCATAAGACGAGAGGTTCTTGACTGTCTCCGCAATCTGTTTGCTATACTTGATAATTTGTTCGCTGTACTCGCGACGCAGCGCGCTATCTTGTTCCTCCGCTATCGCTTCGGCCATCCCCAATACAATGTAGAGTGGATTGTTGATCTCATGCCCGATGCCACTGACCAAAGTGCCAATTGCAGCCATCTTTTCTACCTGGATGAGTTGCTCCATGACACGCTCTTTTTCAATCTGCGCCTCGTGGAGTTCACGTGTGCGCTCCGCAACAAGCTCCTCCAAATCCTCCTCGTGACGGTGCAATCGATCTTCGATCGCCTTTCGTTTTGTTATATCGGTGGCGAGAACGACCGAACCGGCAATCAATATCACCAGGATCAGAATGTACAGGGGAAGTTGTTGACCCAGGAGTGCAGCATGCGCCAGGTCAGGGGGTGGTACATGGGATACGATTTTCCAGAAAAAATTTCGGCGACCGTCATTGCCGCTATTCGTGCCAAAAGCTTGTTGGCTGTCATTAACGAAAGACAAGGGTCCGACCGTACTAAAAGTGAATAAGCCGTTTTGACCGTAGAATTGACCGGCATCGGCATAACGGATTTGCTCCCAGGCATCAACCTGGAGATCGGCGAAGGTCCGGTTGTCGCCGAACATGAAGCCCCAATCCTGTTCGGGTTTTGCACTACTCAGCCAGAATCCATCCGCATTGAGCAATACCGTGTGATCAGCAATGTTGGAGATGGATGTCCGAAAATCTTCGAGCAATTTGTTGCCGAGATAATTCAATAATATGACAGCTCGCTTATTGCCCGCGGAGTCGTAGACTGGCGTCCCGAAACGCAGTACGGCTTTTTGGGGTTGTTCGATCCGACCTTGCTCTACATTCAAGTCGAGCGGCGATAAATAGATCTGCTCACGTCCGAGCTTCCATGCAGCATCAAAGTAGTATCGTTCGCTTTTGTCCTGTAGTTGGGAGGCCCCCACGATTACTGATTGCCCGTCGTTGTAATTTACTCGGATTATCTCGATGCCACGTTCATCCAACAGGCGAATTTGATCGTAGACCCCTTTACGTCGGCTGAACTTGAGGAATTCGTTTGCAATATTTTCGGTCTTAGCGATACCTGCTGTCACAAACAGGTTCTGCAGTTCATGGTGTTCGGACAGGTATAGAAGATCAGAGACAACACCGGCCAGGTGCTGCTTAATCGCCTTCTTGCCGAGCGCGACGTTGAGCCGCTCGCCATATTCGAGTGCTTCAGTTTTCGTCTGGGAGACCGAAAAATAATGATACATGCCCGCCAGTCCCAGCAGTGCCGCCGGCAGGATGAAGACGAGCAAGGATTGTCTGGCGATCTTCCACCATCCGTAGCATATCCTGGATGTCATTTGCCCATACTAGCACAGGGCTACCCCTGCATTTCAACTAGCCTGCCTACTTCTCTCACCCTCTCTGCTCTACCACAAAAAAAGCCCCTGTACAGGGGCTTTAATTCATGGCGGTGGATACAGTCTAGTGCGAACTCCCTCTCTGTCAGGATAGTTGTCGGTGTGCCAAGAAGGTGAAACAGCAGGATGCTGCGTAGGCATGTTGTACCAG
>JADFMY010000128.1 GCA_022563685.1 Pseudomonadota bacterium
TGTATCCATGACCACAGAGCATCAAGGCGTATTTTGATGACGCTTGTGTCTGTTAAGAGCGGGAGAGCAAATGTAAATACTTTTTCCGCATAGTCAATGCGCTTAATCCATTTGCCGGTGTTCGCCAAATCCCCCATTATTTGCCTCAATATCGGGCTTTCCTGCCAGACGGTTGGATCATTACCAAGATTTTGAGTCTGAACGCGGGGTTCATTGGTGATGTTGTCTATGACTGTTGCATGCTCTAGGGTGTCGTGACAGTTACAAATGGTTTGTAGTAATGCAGGGATGTTTTGCCATGGCAAATCAGTAAAGAGCTGATGCTCTGTTGAGTTGTCGTTATCCCATTGGCATATATGGGCGCCAGCACCTTGGAGATTCTGTATGTCAGTAGCAGTGAGGTGAATAGGTGCATCGTTATCGCACAAGACGGCGGTGTGATAGCCGAGAATAAGGAGCTGGTCACAAACCGGTTTTATACGGCTCGCTCCTCCGCAGTTCAAATAGGATGTCGCGAGACTCCATACAGGTGGGTCATCCTTATTGAAGCGGTAAACATCGTAAGCTCGTAGACAGCCAATTTCAGTGGAACCTTCACAACCGACGATCTTGCTACCCAGAAATGCTTCCGCATTGGCGCGAACTTGTCCTTGTATCTCGGGTACAACTGTTAGGCTCTCCAGATTAACAATGCCCGCCGCGTTGCGCTTACAAACATAGAGCTCGTTGTCAGCAACGTCAAGCTCTCTTATTACGACTGGGGAGTGTGTTGTTGCAAAAATCTGTTGGTTAGAGTTCTTGAGTTTGTAAATCAAACCGCGAATTCGATGGGGTTCAAGCCCTACTTCAAGTTCATCGATAAGGGATATGTTTTTCCCACCATGCAGCTTCATTTGCATAGCTGCGCCGATCAGTTTTTTAGTACCACTTCCTTTGTTGCGCAAGGGCACATTGTCCTCATGTAAAGATAGAGCACCAGTGCTGACCGATTGACGTTGTATGTCGATTTTTGGCGAAAGGCTAGCTAAGATGACGCCTGCATTCTGGGCGTCTGCCTTAATTGTGTCAGCAATAGTTTGGCATTCTTGAATGCTTTCATGATGAGAGATATCGCTTTCGCGCATATCGCGAGCGAGCGCCGAAAGGACCGTATTTAGATTACCTTCACTGTCGGCACTCAGACGAGTCAAGATGGTATTACGGCCCCAAGTGAAGTGAAAATCAGAAAAGATATCGATACGGCTTAAGCCCAGTACTGCGCGATCAGCAGCATAAATGGGCTTTCTATCTTGATCCTCTTCTTCATCGCGTCCTCGGACAACAGACCATCTCGGTTCTAGACTCTCATCGACACGCAGAGATATAGATATAGCAACTTGCCCGTCAGGCCCAGGTTCCGGCAATGGACCAGTGTCCGAGATACCACATTTGTGCTGGGCGAATTTACTTTCCTGAAAGAAACGTCTGATATCATCTTGTGTTTCATCCCAATCAGAAAGAGTGACCTGAATGACGATATCCTGGCTGATATCTTGATTGAAAAAATCCGAGTCATCGAAAGCCAGGAATGAGCGGGGCGAAAGCGCATAGTCTAGCGCTGTAAGGATAGTGGTTTTGCAGGTGTCTCCCGGCCCGATGATGCAGTTGAAATCCCCTTTCACTCGCCACGAAAGGGATTTGATACCACGAAAGTTACTGATTTCGACATGCTTGATTCGCAATTATTAGCCTCACTTGTCCTTAAAATATGAGCACCACATAGTTTACATTCTGGCCGAACATCCGCAAAGGGCACAGGCTGTGTGAAAACTCAGAATACTCGGCGTTTCATAAATATATTTCCCACTATGAGGCTCAAAAATAAAGGAATCTGCATCACATTTCCCACCCACTAGTACATAACGCACCCAAATACCTTGGTCTTTACCACTTTGATTATTTGGAAATAGTTTTCACACAGCCTGGGCACTTTGCCGCCTATCACCATGCTAGAGCGTAGTCGGCAGCTCCCTGATCCTAAGCAGCCGTTCAGGAGTGAGCACATCTTATAGCATCTGATGCCGGCTTTTACATTTCAGATGAATATGCGTTGGTGAATTTAATTGCGAGAATATTCAAACAGGAATCTAAATTGCTCTTGTTGTTGATTCTCTTCGGCCCAGGTTATTCCAGATACTGAATTAACGGGGTCAGACTGCCTGGGTCGCCGGCAATTTCCATTTCTGCGAAATCGATCACTACGACCTCGTGATTCGTCAAGATTTTCAAAGCAGGTAAATCGGCGACAGGCGCCATCTGTTCCAGTGCCTTGAATTCATCCACATAGCCTGGATAGCGTTCGACTATATAGGCCATAAATTCTGGCCAGCTATAGGATTGGTGTAGCTCCAGATAACTCGCCCCCTCGCGTTTGATGACCGATTCTTCTCTGGGCTTCAGCCCATATTTTTCCAGCAGTGGCTGGATAGCTTCGGCAGCACGGCGTTCGATTCTGGCCAGCAGAATAAGCTTTTCACTTTCATCGAAATGTTCAGCCAGCGCATAAAAGTAAGCCTCACCCCCGATCTCATCTTCGTAATATGAGAGAAGTGTCTCCAGATAAGTGTTTGTATACCCAGCATCCGGGTCACTCATCTTCGAAAAATACTCTGTCGTACTTGATTCGATTGTCTGGATCTACTTCGGTGTCAAGTTCGCGTGCATAACGATGGCCGGAAAACACGGCGCCGGCAATAATCGAAGGTGCTTCACAGTCTCCAATTCGGGTTATCGAGTCAGGCATATTATCTGTTTCTGTATCGATTCGCTGTTGCAGCTCACGAAACAATGCATCGTTGGGATAGCGCATCGTCACGGTTACTACTGCTTCGGCATCGATGCTTCTCTGGTTTCCGCTATAGATGCATTCGATTTGCGCCTCGCGCCCGTCGAAGGCGGTCAGGCCGTGTGCGGTGATGAGCTGCACGCCCACTTCCAGCAGGCGTCGATGAATGCGCATCTGCTCTGAAGTCTGATCACCCCAGGCAGAAACCCTGGTCTCTGGCGTCACCAGTATGACTGGAATTTCTCTGGCGCGAAGAAGTTCAGCAATCACGCTCGCCATGTAGTAGTGATCATCGTCGAAGATGAGGGTCGGGCCTTCTGGCAGCCGTCCGGCCATAATGTCATCCGGTGTATAAATCTGGCTTGAAGGACCAAACTCAGCAAGCGGAGTTTCATTAAATCTTCCCAGGCCGTCTGCATGCCAACGGGCGCCTGTAGCGATGACTATATGGTCTGCCTCGATGGCCAGTACATCGTCTACTTCCATCCTGTTATCCAGGAAAGTCTCTACGTTGGTCATGGTCTGGATTTGTTGTACCCGATAGTCTCGTACCCGGGCCCACTCGCTGAGGCCGGGCAAACTAGATTCGCGCGTAACCCGGCCACCGAGCGTGCGCTCAGCCTCGGCTAACAGTACCTGGTATCCACGACGACCGAGCGCCCGGGTCGCCTCAAGGCCGGCAGGTCCGGCGCCCACCACCAGAACAGTAGAATCCGAACCCTTTGGTGCAATATTTTCGGGATGCCAACCACGTCGCCATTCCTCGCTGATGGTAGGATTCTGAGTGCAACGAATGGGTGTTCCCTTGCTATCACCCACGTAGCATATGTTGCAACCGATGCATTCACGGATATCTTCAATCCGGCCTTCCTCTATCTTTTTAGGCAGAAATGGGTCTGCGATGGAAGGTCTTGCTGCGCCGATAAAATCGACGATGCCGCGATTGATCTGCGACACCATCGTATCGGGAGAGGTAAAACGACCAACCGTCACTACGGGTTTGGTGGTAATTGATTTGACGTAGGACATGTAAGCTTCGAGCGATGCCTCCTTGATGAACCGGGATACGCCCATTTCACGGGAATAGTCGTTGATGTTGATATCCCAGAGATCCGGCAATTCAGCCAACATTTCCAGCATTTCTCGGTGCTCGCCAATCACCGGATCACCATCGGCTTCACCGCCCTCGTCGGCCGAAAATCGCACGGCGACCGCGCAGGTATCCCCCACGGCGTCTTTGGTTTCCTCGATTAATTCTCGCACCAGCCGTACCCGATTTTCCAGCGAGCCTCCGTATTCATCGGTACGCGTATTGGTTCGAGAGGAGAGGAAATGTGAGAGCAAATAGTCATGAGTGGCGTAGACATATACGATATCGAAGCCTGCTGCCCTGGCACGCAGTGCAGCGTTTCGGTGCCAGCGCCTGAGTTCACGAATATCAGACTTGTCCATAGCGCGCGCCTGATAGGGAATCCCGATTGTGTTTGGCCGATTTGTCACATCCATTGCAATTTCATTGGTAAACAAGTTTGCGGAGCGCGCGCCACCTACCCAGAGCTCGGCACCGGCGAGGGACCCATGTGCGTGCACCTGTTCGGTCATGATGGCGTGGGCCTTTATATCACCCTTGTCCCATAGCGACGCATAAGGGTGAGGCAGGTCGTCGGAGGCGGGATGTATTGAACAGTATTCGGTACAGACTACGCCCCACCCCCCTTCAGCCTTCACACCGCGTAATGCGGCGACCATGCGTGGTCTCAACCAGCCAAGACCGGTGCAGTGGGGTACTTGATAGAATCGGTTTTTGGCAGTGACCGGGCCAATTTTTATCGGCTCGAACAAGACATCGTATCGAGGATCTCGCTTGCTCATGTGTTGTTTCCCTGGCTATCGAGGTTTTCAAACAGAATCTTCTCGCGTCGAAACGGCATGTCCGGGTTTTCTGGTGGTGCGTCCATTTCTCTCGCAACACGGTGGCCTTCATATACTGCGCTAGCGATGGTTGATGGACATAAGCAGTCACCGATTGCAATCACAGAGGCGATTCCCGAATCGGCGAGCCTGTTGGGATCTTCTGTTAAGCTCAGGTGGAGTTCATTGTTAGGCCGGCGTGAAGTGACTAACACCACACTTGATGCCGCCACGACGCCTGGCCTGCTCGAGTAAACGCACACCGTATTGATCTCGCTGGAACCTACTTCGGAAATATTATGGGAGGTAATAACCTTGATACCGAGTTCGAGTACGCGGGCCTGAATGCGATGTTGCTCAAGCGTATTGTGAGTCCACTGTGAAATTTCTGGTGCCGTAGTCACAAGCGTGACTTCATGCCCTTCGAGCCTTAATTTCTCGGCGATGACGGCACCCATATAAAATTTGTCGTCGTCGAATACGACTACGGGATCGTTCAGTTTTTCGCCTGCGAACACACTTTCTGGCGAGACAACGTGGCCCTGATCTGTGCCTGGAATGGATTTCCAATTGGTCACGCCGACACCGTCGGTCCGCCAGTGAGCACCAGTGGCGAGTATTACGTGACGATAATCGAGCGTCAGGATTTCTTCGGGATTCAGCTTGTTATCAAGGTAGACTTCGACGTTAGGCATTTCCTGGATCCGTCCGACGCGCCAATCACGTACTCGCCCCCAGGCGGCCAGTCCGGGCAGGCGGCATTCCTGGGAGACACGTCCGCCAAGTTCCGTCCGCGCTTCCGCCAGGGTAACTGTATACCCGCGTTGGCCGAGTGCTCGGGCGGCTTCAAGACCTGCTGGTCCAGCCCCGACAACGAGTACATTGTCATTCGAGCCCTGCGGTGGAATAGTTTCAGGGTGCCAATTCCTGCGCCATTCCTCGCCGACGCTTGGATTCTGCGTGCAACGCATCGGTGTGCATGTCAGTTGTCCTGAAACACAGATGTTGCATCCGATACACTCACGAATTTCGTCAATGCGACCCTGTTCTATTTTCTTTGGTAGAAATGGATCGGCGATGGATGGTCGGGCCGCGCCGATCATATCCAGAATGCCTCGATCGATTTGACTGACCATGGCATCGGGCGATGTAAAGCGGCCAACACCGACCACGGGCTTGGTCGTCATGCTTTTTACGAATGCGATATATTGTTCCTGAAACCCTTCTTCACCGAATCGCGAGGTGATGGAGTCATTTCCCCAGTCACTGATGTTGACGTCCCACAAGTCTGGTAGCTCGGCAAGCATTTCGATTATCTCCCGACCTTCGCCCTGAGATGTGATCCCTTCCGGACCTAGCAATTCGTCGACAGCCAGCCGGATCGCGACAGCGCATCGGTCACCCACGGCATCCTTGGTCTCCTCGAGAACTTCACGCAACAGGCGGACCCGATTTTCGAGACTTCCACCATACTCGTCAGTGCGTTGATTGCGGCGGGCAGAAAGAAAATGCATCAGTAGAGTGGAATCATGACCCGCATATACGTAGACGATGTCTGTGTCTGCTCGCTTCGCTCGTAACGCGGCATTTCGGTGCCATCGGCGAAATTCTCGAATATCGTTTTTATTCATGCCACGCGCCTGGCTGGGCAGATTGTTAACCGACGCCTGATCCGAGGGACCAATCGGTGGTAGTCGGGTGTAGAGGTTCTGGGTACCGGCGCCGTTATGTGCGAGTTGAACACCGGCTAGTGCATCGTGGCGATGCACAGCGTCAACCATCAGACCCAGGCATTTAACATCGTACTCGTCCCATAGGCGCGCCTGGGGTTCGGGCGAGTAGTCGGAGCTCGGGTGTATCATGCACTCCTCTGCGCAGACGACCGCCCAGCCCCCTTCG
>JADFMY010000129.1 GCA_022563685.1 Pseudomonadota bacterium
TTCATAAAAAAAGGCGTGGTTGCAGTAGCAGCACGCCTTATATTTTCACCAGTTCGATTTATCGGGTTCTGGTTATTGTAACTTTTCCCTGATTCTGGCCGCCTTACCTGTGCGTCCCCTCAGGTAATACAGCTTGGCACGGCGTACCTTGCCGCGACGTTTTACCTTGATTTCAGCCACCATTGGGCTGTGCGTCTGGAAAACCCGCTCTACACCTTCGCCGTGGGATATTTTACGCACGGTAAAAGCCGAATTAATGCCACGGTTACGCTTGGCAATCACGACGCCTTCGTAGGCCTGCAGCCGTTCCCGTGTTCCTTCCTTCACCCTGACTTGCACGACGACGGTATCTCCGGGGGCAAATGCGGGAACATCGCTCTTTAGCTGTTCTGCTTCCAGTTCTGCAATGATATTGCTCATGTTACTTCCTCTAATATCTCTTCATTCTACGGCTGTTTAATGCCCTGCTTAATTCCGCCTGGACTCTTCGATATAATCGTCCAGTAAGGCTCGCTGGTGTTCGTCCAGAACCTTCTTTTCCAGCAAGTCCGGTCTTCTCTGCCAGGTTCTACCCAGCGACTGCCGTTCCCGCCAGTCCTGGATCTGTTGATGATTTCCATTCATCAAAACTTCCGGTACCTTCATACCCTGATATTCCTCCGGTCGCGTATAGTGCGGACAATCCAGCAAACCTGTACTAAATGAATCCTGTTGCGCCGACTGCTCGTGCCCCAGCGCGCCGGGTATCAATCTCGCCATCGCATCGATACAAACCATCGCCGCGAGTTCGCCACCACTGATGACATAGTCGCCTATCGACCATTCCTGATCCACTTCCTGCTGAATCAGACGCTCATCGATACCTTCGTATCGACCGCAAAGCAATATCACCGATCCTCGATCGACCTGCCCGGCCAACATGGCCTGCGTGAGCGGTTTTCCCTGCGGACTGAGATAAATCAGTTGCGCCCGATTGTTCTCTGCCCGAACCGCGCTGATTGCGTCCTGCAACGGTTGCACCTTCATCAACATACCCGGCCCACCACCATAGGGCCGATCATCGACGCTACGGTGGCGATCCGTGGTGTAATCCCTTGGGGTCCAGCAGTTGAGCTGGAGTAATTTCTTCTCCGCAGCTCTGCCCACCACGCCACAACTGGTTACCTGTTGGATCAGCTCTGGAAACAGCGTAATAACGTCTATGCGCATGCCGTTACCCGAATTTTCAACCACTAATAATCTGGCTGCCAATCAACCACGATTCGCTTGTTGATCAAATCTACCTCTCTGACCACTTCGTCCATCACAAATGGTATCAGTCTTTCCCTGTCGCCCTTCAATACCATCACATCGTTTGCACCGGTTTCCATCATCGCTTCGATGGTGCCTAAGGCGTCGGCCTGTAATGATTCGACTTCCAGCCCAATCAATTGCGACCAGTAAAATTCGCCCTCTTCCAGTTTTGGTAACTGTTCGGGCAAGATATAAATCTTGCTGCCAATCATCTCGTTGGCCTGGTCTCGATCCTCGACCCCGTCCAACTTGGCAACTACATTCCTGCCCTGTAACCGCCCCCTGATTTTTACCGCCTGGAGCCGATCGCCGGTTTCCACCAACCACGGACTGTAACTCACTATATTTTCACGCGGGCTGGTATTGGAGAATACCCTGACCCAGCCCTGGATACCCTGAGCGCCGGTAATATGTCCAACACAGATCGTTTCATCCTGGCGTCGGGGCATATCCGCTCGCTACGACTTTAAGCCGCTTTTCGGGACTCCTTAATCAAACCGGCTACGCGTTCGCTAGTCTGAGCCCCTTTTGAAATCCAGTAATCGATACGTTCATTATCGAGTCGAAGTGCTACTTCCTGACCACGGGCCTGTGGATTGAAGAAACCAACACGCTCGATATAGCGACCGTCCCTGGGACTGCGGCTGTCGCTCACGACCACATGATAGAAAGGACGCTTCTTGGAACCGCCGCGAGCCAATCGAATTGAAACCATAAATAACCTCTAAATGCCATCAGGCAACAGTGTACCGCTGACCCGGAGGTCAGAAGACCGCGTATTGTACCTAAAAATACTGGGCTGTGAAGTCCGTAGACGCACTTTTTACCTCTAAATATGCCAATAACTCATAATCGCTTCGCCCGTTTCGTCCCCGGTACAGCCAAAACCGATGATGCCGTCTTCGTGGCCTGCCATCGCCAGTACCTTTTTGTTATGAAATGCCCCTTGTTGGTAAAGGCGATTCATTTCAATCGCCATGTCGGCTGTGCCGTATGCAATGTCGGCACCGGTTTGCGGCAGACACAGCACCGCCCGCTGGTTCCAGATATCCGGACTATGGACATGAAAGACAAATCGAATATTAGTATCAAGTGCGTAAACCGCCGCATGGGTGAGTGCTTCCGACGATGGCTTGACCTGTCCCTTCGCCTCGATCCGATTTCTTGATACATCCGCATTGGTTACGAGCGCGTAATCTGCCGGTGCAAGGTTCACGAGATGACCTGTTTGAGTTCCCGAAATCAGAAAGCAAAACTCGTCCAGTCGTTCGGATATATTGCCAAAACCCAGGCCATCGTATCGCTCAGCATGCTGACCGAGAATACCGGCTTGTTTAAAACGGCGATGCCATCGAGTAAGGCTGGTGAAATCGTGATCGATGACTGGATCGGCCTCGTGAAACACCAAATCATATTTTATGACACCTTCTTGCTCTGTCATGACGAGTGTACAGCCCTGGCCTGTTCCGGAAACAGACCTGTTAATCCAGATTCCGAGGCATCGCACAGGCCACGTTCTGTAATCAACCCGGTAACAAGACGTGCCTGAGTGATATCGAAGGCGGGGTTGGCGGCTCGACTGCTTGGCGGTGTCAACCGCACCGCAGCGACCTCACCCTGCTCCAGATATCCTGAAATGTGTGTCACCTCTTCGGGAGCGCGTTCCTCGATGGGTATCTGCTTGCAGCCATCGGTAATTTCCCAGTCAATGGTCGGCGAGGGTAGTGCAACGTAGAATGGGACGCCGGTGTCTTTCGCTGCCAGCGCTTTCAGGTAGGTACCAATTTTATTGGCAACATCGCCATTTCTCGTCGTTCTATCGGAGCCAACGATCACCAGATCGACTTCTCCCTTTTGCATCAAATGACCCCCCGCATTATCGACGATGACAGTGTGCGCTATACCCTGTTCGCCAAGCTCCCAGGCTGTCAAACTTGCCCCCTGATTACGGGGCCTGGTTTCATCGACCCAGACATGGACAGGTATTCCCAGCGCGTGCGCGTGATAAATTGGCGAAGTTGCCGTCCCCCAATCCACGCTCGCCAGCCACCCTGCGTTACAATGCGTGAGAATATTGACAGGTTTATCGGGTTTTCGAGAAGCTATACCTTCGATCAGAGATAAGCCATGAACACCGATCATGCGACACATTTCGACATCTTCCTCAACAATAGCTTCCGCTTCAGATCTCGCTGTAGCAGCAAGACTGGAATCTGCAGATTCGAGTCTCGACATGACGCGAGAGATGGCCCAGGCCAGATTAACCGCAGTTGGTCTCGTTGCCTTCAATCGGTCTGCCTCATGCTTCAGATGTTCGATATCGTTATTTCCCTGTTCCGATTCGATTACTGCCAGATAAAGTCCCCAGGCGGCCGTAGCGCCAATCAAGGGTGCGCCCCTGACATGCATATCCCTGATCGCACGGATTGCATCGTCGAGGGAGCGCAAATCCTCGACCACAAAGGCATGGGGTAAAGCTCTCTGATCGATGATCTGGACACAGCCCGGATCACCCGGCTTCAACCAAATCGTTCGATGTGGTCTGCCCTCAACCAGCACGACTACCTCTAAAGATCACTTTCATTAAAAACGCACAATGCCCATTTATCGTTTGGAATCATATAACATTTAACAGGCTAAGGGAGAGCCTGTATACAATGCTCATTTGTGTCAAAACCGTAGTTCCGACAAATGTTGAAGGTACGTATTCGGCATACGGATTTATACGTCTGATTCCGGCTAACTGCCATAGATCGTACAACTGGGAACTAGGGAAGGTCTGATTTATTCAGGCCTTCCCGCAGTACATGGGATTGGAGTATTGAATTTACACTGAGAATAATTCAGGGTTGTATCAGCGAACTAATAAGACCATGAAATGGCGTCGACTCGAACGTTTATCGGAGCTTGAATCAGTTTATTTTCGTCGCCGGATTACTCTTTGAGGAGATCTGCTAGCCACTTTTCATAGGATTCGCGGCTAATACGAAAATAAAGATCAGGATCTGAAACATCTCCGGTTTTAGCGTGACTGGCACTGTCGCCGTTTTCGTCGCCGTTTTCGTCGTCTTTATCGCCGCCTTTATCACCGCCTTTATCACCGCCTTTATCGCCGCCCCTATCGCCGCCTTTATCGCCCCTGTTTTCGCTAGCGGCAATCGCGTTATCATGATAGACAATAGCACTCAGTGAACCCAGAACTAATAGAGCTATAGCTAATCCACGACCAAGATTTTTATAGATATTGAACCTCATAACAGCATTTCAATTCGTAAAATTACCCTAAACATAACAAGGGATAATAATTTTTCCCGGTACTAGTTCACATAAATCGAATTCTTTATTAAAAATACTTCACAAATAAAGAAATTTTTGAGGGATTTTGGGTCAAGTCATGAATAGTGAATTCGCTCGTGGAAAATTCAAGAATTAAAACATCATTCATGCTCTTAGGATCACAACTATGTTAGTAAGAGCTGAATCGGATGGAAGATTACAGTACCGTTGACAGCAGGGACAGCTGTCATCGAGCCTACAGGGGCAAGGGCTGTTCCTCGACAATTGCTCCTGCATCGCCTAAAAGCGCCTACTGTTGGTGTTCTAAATAAGCGCCTAAAGATTTGACCTCTATTTCGAACGCCAATATCGCGGAAAAAGTGCAGCTTTAGAAGTACTTATTAAAATGGCATCCCGGGGGGCATCCTCCCTTTCAAACCTCGCATCATGTTGGCCATGCCGCCTTTACGACCCATTTTTTTCATCATTTTCTGCATTTGCCTGTGCTGCTTGAGCAGTCGATTGACATCCTGGATCTGGGTTCCCGACCCGCTGGCAACGCGCCTTTTGCGCGAACCGTTGATTACCTCGGGTTTGCGCCTTTCCTGCGGGGTCATCGAGTCGATGATCGCGATCATGCGATTCATCTGCCGGGCTTGTGCCGGGTCTTGCATGGCCTGCGAAATGCCGCCATTCATGCCTGGCAACTTGTCGATCATGCTGCCAAGCCCACCCATTTTATCCATTTGCATAAATTGATCGCGCAAGTCATCAAGGTCAAACCCCTTCCCTTTCTTAACCTTTTTCGCCAGTTTTTTGGCTTTTTCATGGTCGACTTTATCCTGCACCTGCTCGACCAGCGATAATATGTCACCCATACCCAGTATGCGCGACGCCATGCGCTCGGGATGAAACGCCTCAAGTGCGTCTGTTTTCTCGCCCGAACCGATATACTTGATAGGCTTGCCGGTAATCTGGCGTACCGATAATGCCGCGCCACCACGGGCATCGCCATCGGTCTTGGTCAAAATCACGCCGGTGAGCGGTAATGCCTCCCCAAATGCCCTGGCAGTATTGGCCGCATCCTGACCGGTCATGCTATCGACCACGAACAGGGTTTCAGATGGAGATATCGCAGCGTGGATGGCCTTGATTTCATCCATCATTTGCTGGTCTATATGTAACCGGCCCGCGGTGTCGAGTATCAGTACATCGGCGTTATTCTTGCGTGCGGTTTCCAGCGCCTGGCGTGCGATCTCGACCGGTTTTTGAGTATTATCGCTTGGATGAAAGTCAGCTTTTACCTCATTTGCCAATGTCCGCAACTGCTCGATCGCCGCGGGTCGATAGATATCTGCACTGGCGACCACGACGTGCTTTTTTTCCACCTCGATCAGACGTCGCGCCAGTTTGGCTACCGTCGTGGTTTTACCGGCGCCCTGCAAGCCTGCCATCAGTATCGTAATCGGTGGTTTCCGATTCAGGTCGATGCCATCGTGTCGGTCGCCCATCACCGCCACGAGTTCATCGTTGACCACTTTGATCAGGGCCTGCCCCGGTGCAAGGCTACCTATGACTTCCTCGCCCAGTGCTTTTTCCCGGACACGCTCGATGAAATCTCGCACCACCGGTAGCGCAACATCGGCTTCCAGCAGGGCCATGCGTACTTCGCGCAAGCTATCGTTGATATTATCTTCGCTCAGACGCCCCTGACCACGCAGGTTTTTCAGAGTCCGGGAGAGACGGTCGGTTAGATTTTCAAACATCGTATTTACTCAGGGAGCAGGCCAGGGAAACCGCGATTATAGCAATCAGGGGTCTCTCGGCAAATCGTCATTCCGGCCCTCGACGCCTACATGGGCAAGGGTTGCTCCTCGACAATTGCTCCTGCATCGCCTAAAAGCGCCTACTGTTGGGGTTCGTCCCTCTCGGCAACTGCTCCTGCGTCGCCTAAAAGCGCCTACTGTTGGTGCTCTAATAAGTTACATCCATGTAACGAACCCCAACCTACTGGACTTATTGAG
>JADFMY010000035.1 GCA_022563685.1 Pseudomonadota bacterium
CGGCTGTGGGTCTCGGGGTCGTCGAGCAGGTCTTCGTAATGTACATCGAGTATCTGACCTGGAAATACGCTGTGCCAGTGCGCCATCAAACGTGTGTATCCGCGATAAGCAAAGCCGAGGTTTTCCAGGTCGTTGGTGAATAATAACCCCTGTTCGAAATTCTGCTGATAGCAGGACCAGCAGGTATCCATCGGGTCGCGCTTACAGTGAATAATTCTGACCCTGGGAAATAACAGGAATACCACCCCGAGGCGAAAATAATTTCCCGGCAGCTTATCCAGAATTCGCTCTGCCCCGGGTTGCAATGTCTGTAGGTCGCCCACATACCGGGCGCTCATATCGCCAAGCTGTTGTTGGCTGAGGTCGCGTACCCGATCCGCGTGGCTTTGCGCTGACGTTGGGTCGAGTTCTTTCAACGAGGCCACTAGATCCAACATGAACCCAAGTTCGCCGGCACCGTGAATAGCCGGATGCGATGACAGGATTTGCTCGACCAGAGTTGTGCCGGAGCGCGGCATGCCCACGATAAAAACGGGCAATTCAGAAAGGGAACCCCAGGAGGCGCGTTGCCGGAAGAACTCGTGATCGAATATCTCGATAATATTATCGATCTGCGCGTCGTGATGCTTTTTATCGAATCTATTTTTACGGGCTTTTATCTGGTTACCCTGCTGATAGTAGTGAAACGCCGAGGGATAGCGTCCGCGTTGTTCGTGAAACCGACCCAGGCTAAAACCCAGGGTTACCAGTGACTCATCGTCGGTGTTGTTTTTAACCAGGGTGTCGAATGCCTGCTCCAGTTCTTCAAGTTGCTGGTCCGATGGCTTAAAGCTTCGATTCAGCGACAATCGATACCAGGTATCGGTTAATTCTGGGTTTAGCTCAAGCGCTTGCTCGAAACGCTCGGTTGCCCGGTCGAAATCACCCAGGGTTTGATGATAGATACCGAGCCAGTAGTGTGCATGTGCATTGGCTGGTTCGCGGGACAATACAGCGCGGAAATAATCTTCGGCACGCTCAGGATTCCGGGCCAGCAATAACTTGCCCAGATTGAGCTGCGCCTCTACCAGGCCAGGGTCGATATCGAGCGCCGACTGATAGCTATCGATGGCATTGCCGGGCTGCCCCAGTTTGTCGAAGGCCCTGGCCAGTCGAACATGGATGTCGGCATTCACCGGCTGGTGTTGTAATACCTGTTGATAGTGGTCGATCGCCGCTTGTGTGTCGTCGAGTTCGACCAGAGTGTCGGCCAGGTTGATGCGGCAAGCGTCGAATTCCGGCAGCGTCGATAAAACATGCAGGTATTGTTCGGCTGCCTCGGTAAATCGCCCAAGCAAACAATAAACATTGGCCAGTTCGTTGCGTACCCCGGTATCTTCCGGGTTGATCGCCAGGGCTTTGGAATAAGCATCGACAGCCTCTTCGGGTTGATCGAGCCGATAACAGGCATGCCCCAAAATAGCCAGTGCATCGACTAGTTCGGGGTTTAACGACAGGGCCTGTTGCGCGCAGTCCCGGGCCTTTTCAAAATCGCCCTGCATTCGATATAGCTCGGCCTGGTTGCTTAAAAGCTGCGGGTTTCGTGGTGAGGTCATCGCGGCTTTTTGCATGAAGTGCAGTGCCGCGCTGGCGTTACCCTTTTGTTGCAGCAGGAGGCCGAGGAATTGCAAAGCGTCGGTATGCACGGGGTTCTGCCTGAGAATGCTGCGGTATTTGCGCTCGGCGGCGCTGAGGTTGCCGTGTTGTTGCAAACCGATCGCCTGTTGAATAGTGCGTTGCACGCTAGCGCTATTCTGGCTGTTAGGTCTGGTTTTGTTTCGCCGGGATTTCCCCATCGTCGATTAGCCCGCGAATTGGTTCAGTGGATTCATTATATAGCACGTAGGGAGAAAATTGGGGTCAGATCACGATTAATAATTAATCGTGATCTGACCCCAATTTTCTATAAAAAAAGCCGCCCCGAAGGGCGGCAACAAGGTAAGTAACTGTCAAACAATTACTACGAGCAAACCCTAGAAGGTGAACTGTGCGCCAAATTGAATCCTGGTTGCATCACCGTCATCACCATTCACATCTTCTCTATCCGCATTAATGACTTCGACGCCCAGATTGACGTTGTCACGAGGGCTCCAGCGGTAATTGACGTGGATAGTCGAGACCGTGTCGATATCGCCCGGCAAAAGGAATTCGTCGTCGAACGATACCTGGCCAAAAGCAACCGTGGTTTTCGCATTACTGGGGCCACCGTAGTTATGATTCCATGCGAGCACTATAGAAGTGTGGTCGATGGGCTCGATCGTGCTGCCTACTACCACGGCGGCCGGATTTCCGAAGCCATAGTAGGTGTAACGGTTGGAATTGGCATTGAATTTGGCGGACACCGACCCCGAACCCGTCTTGAAAGCGACACCACCGGTTACACCGATATTTGTCTCTGATTCACCGTCCAGGGCACCACCGTCAATTTCAAATTGCTGGAACAGGCCAGCAATTTGCCAGGAAACGTCACCCGCGGAGGCGTAACGCAATATTATGTCAGGTACCGTATCTCTATTGGCTAGGTTTTTTGTTGGGTCGGAGGGATCCCGCACGCGATTTTCCGGGTTTTCCAGCGCGAAATCCAGGCCATCGGAAACTGTCCAGCGAAGAATCGACTGACGAATAAAGGTTGCGCCGGCGGGCCCGGCAAAATCGACCGTCGATGGATAAAGCACCCAGTTCGCATCCATAAAGGTTGACCAGGTTTGACCGATCAGCAGGTTGCCAAATTTGCCATAGGCGTGACGCAGCCTGAAACCGCGAGAGTTAGACACCAGTTCGTTGCCTTCTCCGGTAAAAAAGTCGCCTTCGAGGTATATCTTCAGATCACCCTCGGTGGCCGAAAAGTTAATCCGTGACTGTAACGAGTGCATACGGAAGGATGGATCTGATGGCGCACCTGTGCCTGTAGCTACGCTAGACGCGCTTACCGATGGCCCGAGATCCTGATCCAGGTCATAGGTTACATCGGTCTTGACGTAACCGCCGATTTTTATCTCCAGCGCGTTGGCGGCGCCGGCCGATGCCAATAGCGCGGCGGTGGCGGCGCACACGGTGGCGCGTTTGATCGCCGTTGCCAACCGATTTTGTTTTTGTTTATTCATTTTTTGTTTAATCATGTTGAATCCTCTGCATGGTTATAATGATTTGTGTTAAGGCTACTGTTGCCTGTTTGTTATCGCTGGCGCCGTTGGTTAATGCGCCCAGGCGAAAAATGTCTCGATGACACCAACAGTTATATGCAGAGACCATGCCAGTGTTAAAATTTAAATTTTAATGCTTATAAAACAATGAGTTAACTGGATAGTGGAGTGGTTTATGCCTGTATTTGTAGCACGAGCGTCACGTAATCCGTGGCTTTCCGCGGTAACCGCGAATTAAATGCAACAATCTGTTGCTTTATTGCAACTTTTGGTATCCAGGTTCTTAGCTTGCGGTCCATTCCTGGCTGAGTAAAATCCGCCCCGACAACGATATACTGCCCAAAAAATGGTCTCCCAGGGTAACCGTGCCCACTCCTTTGGGCGTGCCGGTCATGATGATGTCGCCATCGTTGAGCGTCATGAAGTTCGAGATTTCCTGCAGTATTTGCTGTGGTTTGTAGATCATCAACGGGTACCCCCCTTGTTGGGCATCGCGACCGTTGATCGTGAGCGCCATGGTAAGCGATTCGATATCGGCATCATCGATCAAGACGAATTCGCTAAAGCACGCAGCGCCATCGAAGGCCTTGGCGCGCTCCCAGGGCAGTCCTTTATTTTTAAGCTGTGACTGCAATTCACGCCGGGTCAGATCGAGGCCAAACCCGACCGCATGCAATCGTGCGTCCTTGACGACAAAAGATATTTCTCCTTCGTAGTGCAGTGGTTCGCCGATGTTGGCACGCAGTCGCGCCGAGATCGAAGAATTGGGTTTGGCAAAAATCACCATGCTATCGGGCGTTTCGTTACCCAGTTCCTGAATGTGTTCGAGATAATTGCGCCCCACACAAACGATTTTCGACGGTGTCATGGGCCTTGAATCGACCGTAACAGTGTTCATTAGGATCTCCACAGTTTCAGAGGTTCCCTGATTATAAGTCAGATTTAACTAACAGCAGAATATTTCAGTGCGCTTGAAAAAAGCGAACAATATCGCATGAATATATATGACCTGGATGGTTCAGCCTGGATTCAGAATGTCTGCGCTAAAGTCTCGCCACTGATCCACATTAACAGGAGAGAGCTATGACCAGGCCCAATGTAAACAGGATAAGAGTTGTATTAACTTCTGCCTTGCTTGTAGTGGGGCTCATGGCTAACCCGGCCAGGGCCAATCATAACAATCACTACAATTTCAGCATAGCACCGCTGGCAACCTTCGTGATGCTCGATTTGCTGCTTCGGGACCGCCACAGGCATCGTGATGGTTATTTCAAGCGCAGCCCCAGAAATTATTATGGCTATTTCAAGCGCAGTCACGGGCATCGACATCGAATCCATCGTTATGGTCATAGTCTTAGCCGCGATGGCTACAGCCACAAGTCCAAGCGATTCTATAGCAAGCGCAAATACAAACACTAAATCCGCAGAATAATTCCGGGAAAGCGCCATGCGAATACTGAAGCCACTCTTTACCCTTTATCTGTTTTTTGCCTGCACTGCCATGGCTTATGCGCAAGTAGACACTCAATTATCCCGCTCTGCAGGCAAGCTGGTAGAAGACAGCAGCATCGATCTTGCATCAGAGGTGAAGCTGCGCGAACCGGTCGAGAGTCCTGCCGCAGTGCAGAACTCGACCGGGGATGCATTGACCGGGCAGGATAGCCAGGGTCAGGCTATTATCGCCAATCGCCACGATCAGTATTTTTCGATCTACGAGGCTGATGTTTCCCTACTGTCGGACCTTGATTTTGACGGCTATCATCACGCCTTCAATGTCCGTTTTGATGTGGATGTCAGCTATGAGAGCGCGACCGTATACGCAAAGCTCTACCTTAGCCGGGATGGAGAACCCTGGCGACAATACCACACCACCGCATTGTTCAATATCTACGGCGATGATTACAGTGACGCCTACGAAGTCACCACGGAATTGATCGATGGTTACCCGCCGGGTTACTACCGGATTTTGATCGAAGTCTATAGTCTCAACCATGCCGGTATCGTGACCAGCGCGCTACTCGATCATTATTACCTCGGCAGAGATGTCATGCTGGAAGATTTGAACCGGGACCATAGCGGCGGATATTATGTCGAGGAAATATCCATCTCTCATGGTGGAGTGGGCAGTTTTTCGATGGTTTGGTTACTACTGATTTTTCAGGTCGTGATCGCGGTCAGGGGTGCCTTCGAAAATATCAATTGCTATACTCTGGCGGCATTTTGCCGGAAATTCAACTTTGGACGCCGAGAATAAACCAAAACTTGCGAATAGAAAGCGACGCAGAAATGCGCGTGCGCGATCGCGTGAGCGCAAAATAACCGCCGCTCCAGCTTATGTGAAGCGAGAAATTCCATTTTACGAATTCCTGGGTGAAGAAGGCCTGGTCAAACTCGAAGATCAGGCCGACTGGTTGATACAGGAAGTGGGCATCGAATTTCGAGATGATCCGCAGGCGCTCGAAATCTGGAAACAGGCCGGAGCCGATATTAAGGGCACGCGCGTACGACTTGACCAGGGCATGGCGCGATCACTGTGTAAAACCGCGCCATCTGAATTCACCCAGGTCGCTCGAAATCCGGATAGGAACGTACGTATCGGCGGTAGTTCTCAGGTGTTTGCGCCGGTGTATGGCCCCCCGTTCGTGCGCGACCTTGAGGGGGGCCGTCGTTATGGTTCCCTGGCTGATTTCGAAAACCTGGTTAAAATTGTCTCGCAATTACCGAGTCTCCACCATTCCGGCGGGGTCATCGTCGAACCCTGCGATCTGCCGGTATCGACGCGACACCTCGACATGGTGTATGCGCATATGAAGTATAGCGACAAGCCGCATCTGGGCGCGATAACCGAAATGTCGCGTGCGCAGGATTCGGTCGATATGGCGAAGATTCTTCACGGTGAGGATTTCCTTGAGCAACACTGCGCGATCATGGGTAATGTGAATACCAACTCACCGTTGATGGTGGATCGTGTGGTGACCGAAGCCGCGCGGGTCTATTGTGGCGCGAACCAGGGACTGGTCGTGGTGCCATTCATTTTAGGCGGGGCGATGGGCCCGGTGACTACCGCCGCGTCGATTGCACAGGCGTTTGCCGAGGCGATGATGGTGGGTGCATTTACCCAGTTGGTACGGCCGGGTGCGCCGTTCATCCTGGGTAATTTCCTCTCTTCGATGAGCCTTAAAACCGGTGCGCCAACCTTTGGTATGCCGGAGCCCGTAATGTCGAATCTGGTGATCGGCCAGTTAGCCCGTCGCCTGGGTGTGCCGCTGCGTTGTGGTGGGTCCCTGACTGCCTCCAAGGTGCCCGATGCGCAATCGGCGTTCGAAAGTGCCGATTCGATGCTATCGACAGTGCTCGGGGGTGCGAATTTTATTCTGCATGCTGCCGGGTGGCTCGAAAGCGGCTTGTGTACCAGCTACGAAAAACTGGTGATCGACGCCGATCGTCTGGGTGCCTATCAGGTCATGTTGTCCGGGATGCCGCTGGATGATAATGCGCTGGCGCGCGATGCCTATAGCGAAGTCGGGCCGGCCGGGCATTTCCTGGGCTGTGCGCATACTATGAGCAATTACCAAACGGCCTACTACGATGCTGTGTTGTCGGATAGTAATAATGTCGAACGATGGGAAGAAGAGGGTGCGAAAGATACAGCAAGGCGTGCTTACGAGCGCTGGAACCAGTTGCTTAAGGACTACGAGGTACCGCCATTGGATCAGGCGAAAGATGAGGAATTGCAGGCTTATGTAGCAAAGCGTAAGGCTGAAATTCCCGATGCCTGGTACTAAGGAGCCTCCGCACAAGCCATGACTTGACTGGAGGTTCCTTAGACCACCAAACTCAAAAATATTTCGAATGTATCGGGTTTCGCAAAATAGGAGCCCTGAAATTTATTACAGTTTATTTGCATTAAAAAGCCCATATCTGCTCTGGTTTCTACCCCTTCTGCGATGGTGTCCAGTTTCAGATGCTGTGCCGTGACCAGGATTGTTTCGACGATCACGGCATTATCTGGCGAGTTGGTAATATCTCGAATCAGCGATTGATCGATTTTGATTTCATCGACAGAAAAGCGTGCCAGAGAAGCGAGCGACGAATATCCGGTGCCAAAATTATCGACAGATATTTTGACCCCGAGTTGCTTTAACTGGTTTATGACTCCCGCCGACTGATCGATATTGTCGATCAGCATGGATTCGGTGATTTCCAGTTTAAGCCTGGCTGGATCGACGCCTGTCTGGTGCAGAATTTGCGTTATTTTGTCTATGAATTCCGGATTCCTGAACTGACGCGGGCTTATGTTGACCGATAAATCGAGATTAGAATCGAAATCCATTTTACCCAGATGTTCGCATGCCGAACGTATCATCCAGTCACCGATTGGTACGATCAATCCGGTTTGTTCGGCTGTTTCGTAAAAAATTTCCGGGCTCAACAACCCCCTGTCGGGATGATGCCATCGTAACAGCGCTTCGATCCCTGTGACCTGGTTCGAGCTGTCAAACTGGGGTTGAAAATATAATTCAAATTCGTTCAGTTCAAGGGCTTTACGCAGGCCTTTTTCTATCGCGCGGTGGTGTTCCTTCGTGTCCCGCATTTCCTCCGAGTAGAGGCGAACGGCATCACGTCCTTCCCTCTTGGCCTCGAACATCGCTGTGTCGGCATATTGCACCAGGTCGGCGGAACCCTCCTGTTCTAGCGGAAATAGCACTACGCCAATACTGATGGTGAGATGGATCTCATGTTCCTGAATTTTGAAAGGCAGTTCGAATGAAGTTCGAATTTCGTTGGCTATCTTGTGTGCCTGCTCGCTGGAGACCTTGATGTTCCTTCCGATTTCCGGCAGAAGTACGACGAATTTGTCTCCACCGAATCGTGCTGCCGTATCTTCCTGGCGAATCCGAGAACATATTCGATCGACGACCTGCACGAGTAATTCGTCACCTATGCTGCGTCCGAGCGAGTCATTAATCTGTTTGAATCGATCCAGATCTATGAAGAATAAAGCCCCGACACGTTTGTGCCGAATAGCCCTGGCGAGTTCCTGATCCAGCGATGCCAGGAACAGGCGGCGGTTGGGTAATTTGGTGAGCTCATCATACAGGGCCTGACTACGAATTCTTTCCTCCGCCAGGTCACGCTCGTGCGCGTTGACTAGCGACTCGATGAAAGTGTTGTGTAAGATGTTCGCAGAGTACAGAATTCTGGCGGTAAACAGTATCACCATGATCGCCATTGCAATACTGATTTGGTTATTGATTAGTATAACCTGGACCAGTATTGGTATGACCGCCAGTAGCACAAATGCCTGGGCCGCGCGCAGAATAACCGATAGCGTCGCAATAGCGCCTGCCGCCATGCCGCCTACCACGAAAATAAGGAACACCTGGTGCGCTATACTGTGCTCGGCGAATAACCATACCCCCGCAGCCCCCCAGGTTGCTCCGGACAGGGCGCTGGTAACGAGTGCCAGCTGATACCAGATCGCGTCGATTTCGTCGCGGCCGCCCATTTTTCTAAATTGCCGATAAAGAAACCAGCGAAACAACGAAAGACTATTAGTGGCCAGAAACCATGCGACGATGTTGGTGTGATCGATTTCCTGCCACAGAATCGCCGAGAGAATGGTGCTATTGATCAGGATAGTGACCAGCGATGCGGGAATAGCCGAAAAGATCGTGCGAACCTGGGCGGACTTGATATCTGTTAATTTGATCTCTTCCGAAGGGGATTCCCGTAGCGGCTGGTTCATATTACTCCAGGGTTTCTGCTATGCGCGTCGGGCAAGAGTATGACATATTAACGGGTGGCATACGACGCGGGTGTCGGTAGTGAAAACAGCTGGAGCCGTATATCGAAAGCCATCCAGTCGGGATAGATACGGACATTAGTTTGTAGCCCGGACAGCTAGGGGCGTAAAGCTGCGATAACTTCGGCGGTATCGACTCGAACGCCGCGCCAGATAAAAAATGACTCGGCTGCCTGTTCGACCAGCATGCCAAGACCGTCGATCGCACGCGATGCGCCGCAACGCTGGGCCCAGTTAACAAATGCGGTCGGCGCGTGGATGTCGTACATCATATCGTAACATATCGAATTGATTCCAAGTACGTCTTCGGGGATCGGCGGCACTTCGTTATCGAGGCCTGCGGCGGTCGCGTTAATAATCAGATCGAATTTATCTCGACCCAGGTCATTGAAACCGCAGACTTGAAAATCGCCGCAATGACGGAAGTCTTCGGCCAGTATTTCGGCCTTTTCCAGCGTACGGTTGGCAAGGGTTAAATTGTCGGGTTTCAATGCCAGGAGCGGAGCCAGCACACCGCGCACTGCGCCGCCTGCACCCAGGATCAAAATTTTTCTATGCCCGATTAGTGCACGATGGTTATTGAGCAAATCTCGCGTGAGACCCACACCATCGGTATTGTCTCCGGCAATATTTCCGTCCTCCGTGAAAACCAGAGTATTGACGGCGCCAGCGTCATCGGCACGTGGACTCCTCTGGTCGCATATTTCCCAGGCCTGGCGTTTAAACGGTATGGTAACATTGACGCCCTTCAGCCCCTGTTCCTGCAACTCACGAAGTTGTCGTTCGAAATCGCCTGGTGCGAGCTCGATCGCACTATAATCGACTAACTGGTGGGATTGCTCTGCGAAGGCGCGGTGTATTTGTGGTGACAGGCTGTGGGCGACTGGATTGCCAACGACAGCGTATCGATCGGCGCTGGCAGTTTGAGTTTCCAATTATTTTTCCTGCAACCATCGCGCCGCGGCGATCGCGTAGTAGGTCAAAATGCCATTCGCGCCGGCGCGTTTCATCGATAAAAGGGCCTCCAATACGCAGGCTCTTTCGTCGATCCAGCCCTGTTGTGCGGCAGCTTTCAACATTGCGTATTCACCGCTGACCTGATAAACAAAGGTAGGGAACTGCAATTCCTGGCTCACGCGTTGGACGATATCAAGATAAGGCATGCCCGGTTTTATCATCACCATATCGGCGCCTTCGTCGATATCCAGCGCCACTTCGTGCAAAGCTTCATTGCTATTGGCGGGATCCATCTGGTACGAATACTTGTCGCCGCTGCCGAGGTTACCGGCCGAGCCTACCGCATCTCGAAACGGGCCGTAAAAACTCGACGCATACTTGGCCGCGTAGGCCAGAATGCGAATATTGTGGTAACCCTGGTTTTCAAACGCCTGGCGAATAGCGCCGATTCGACCGTCCATCATGTCCGATGGTGCTACCACATCGGCACCCGCCTGTGCATGCGACAGCGCCTGCTTTACCAGCGCTTCGACAGTTTCGTCATTGGTGACGTAGCCCTGATCGTCCAGTAAGCCATCCTGGCCGTGACTGGTGTAAGGGTCCAGGGCAACATCGGTAATTACACCGAGATCGGGTAGCGACTGCTTGAGTGCCCGGACTGCGCGCTGCACCAGGCCTTTAGGATTCCAGGCCTCGGAGGCATCATCGCTCTTGGCGGATGCAGGAGTGACCGGAAACAGGGCAATTGCGGGAATGCCCAGGTCTTGCGCCTGTTTCGCTTCTTCAAGCAACAAGTCGATGCTGAGGCGATCGATACCTGGCATCGAAGCGACAGCCTCGCGCTGTTGCTCACCGTCGAGTACAAATATCGGATAAATGAAATCGTTGGCGCTGAGATTGTTTTCACGCATCAGCCGACGAGAAAAATCATCTCTGCGCATACGGCGTTTTCGAATAATGGGATAGTGCGACACAAATTTACCTCTCTTTGGGGGGCTTCGCTAACTATAGGACATTCGACCAGCTAATTTAACAGGATTTGCACCGGTTTAATGTGAATGACCTCTACTTTTTATTATGCAAATCCTGCAAAAGACCGAGCGCCCTTAATTCACCAGAATATCTGGCAAAAAAAAGGGTGCATCGAAGCACCCTTGATGAAAATAAGTTTAAGCTTACCTGCCGTAGCGTTGACGGAACTTGTCGACCTGTTTTGCGGTTTGCAAGATGTGTTGCTTGCCGGTGTAAAATGGATGCGACTGGCTGGAAACTTCGAGTTTCAGCAGTGGATATTCGTTACCGTCTTCCCATTTGATGGTTTCGCGTGTGGATACGGTAGAACGTGTCAGTATTGCGAATTCAGAAGAGATATCCTGAAATACGACGTCTCTATACTCGGGGTGAATATCCTGTTTCATAGTGTGGTCTGGGGCGTCAAGGTCTTAAAGGGCGCGAATTCTGACCCTTTATGCCGGAAAGTGCAAGTGTTTTTTAGCCTGCGGGGCGGGTTCATCGCGGCTCCTTCGACCTCTAGTTTAGTCGCGAAATAAAATCCTTCGATATGATTTCGCAAGTATCAAAATTCGCTCTTCATCAAATCGTGTGGGTAAATGCCTGTAGGGTCGAATTCATTCGACCGGTATTCTCAATCAGATTGTAGGGTCGAATTCATGCGGCCAATAAATAGTGGATAGCGCCCTACAGTTTTACGCACTCAATCCGGGGAAGAGCCTCAAAATTTAATAAAACCTGCTCCTATATTAGGCCGAGCTAATGATCAATTAGGCCACTTTATTAAAGTAATTTGTAATAAATTTCACGTAATACATTGAGCCGATTGCCGCCTTGGGAGTTATCCACAAATCTTGTGGATAACTCTGTGCATAAACCTGAGAATCCGGGCTGGAAGCCCGATAAACATTGAGGTTTCTTTAGAGGTGTCAATTTTTAACCAATCGGTTTAATTCCTTTTAAATCAATAAATTACAATATTGCAAAAAAAATATGTATTTTTTTCGAAAATTGATTGACAAAATCCAGCGTTTTATTTCAAGTGTGAATAATTTCCCCATCGCTACTGAAAAAAGACTGTTTTTGGTCGATTTCCAGGTCCAGGAATAGCGCTTGCAGGTCATTCAGGTACTGCAATCCCAGTGCACTGGGGCGGATATGCCCGGTGTCAAAGTGCAGCAATCCCCGATCACTCGCTGTTTGCAGCGCAGGCAGGACTGCGTTCAGTGTCAGGCCGGTATTTTCAACAAATAGCCTGGATTCGAAGCCTTCGGTCAGGCGTAAAGTATTGAGCATGAACTCAAATACCAGGTCTGAAGCGCTCAGTTCCGATTCGCTGGTTATCGAATTTCGCCCTTGCGATTGCAGGTACGCCTGCGGCTGGCGCTGGCGGATGCGTCGTACCACGCGATTATCGCCAGCAAGCGTAATTTTGCTGTGTGCGCCCGCACCAATACCGAGATAGTCGCCAAACTGCCAGTAATTTAAGTTGTGGCGGCACTGTTTGTATTCCCGGGCGTAGGCTGAAATTTCGTACTGGTGGTAGCCCAGATTTTTTAGCAGAGCCTGACAGGCCTGCTGCTGTTCCCAGGCGAGATCGTCATCGGGCATCTGCGCTGGTGGTTGGTGATAAAACAGGGTATTGGGTTCGATGGTGAGCTGGTAGTGCGATATATGCTCTGGCCTGAGGCCGACTGCCTGCTGTAGATCGCTTAGAGCCTGTTGCACGGATTGTGTCGGCAAGCCATACATGACGTCGAGGTTGATGTTGTCAAAACCTGCCTGTCGTGCTGAGTCGAACGCCGCACAGGCGAGCTCTGAAGCGTGAACCCTGCCCAGTATTTTTAAATGCTGGTCGTTGAAACTCTGCACACCAATCGACAGCCGATTAACGCCGCACTCGTGATAGGCCCGAAAGTGCTCAATGTCGGCGCTACCCGGATTCGACTCCAGAGTTACCTCCATATTGGGCTGAAGTTTTAACAGTGCGCGCAAGCCGGAAAGCAGGCGATCAATCGCATCGCCAGAAAAAAGTGAGGGTGTGCCACCACCGATAAACAGGGTTTCCACCGAGCGCCCCCAGATCAGTGGCAGGTCTTGCTCCAGATCATTCAGTAAGGCGTCGATATAGTCAATTTCAGGTATCGTCTCTGCCTGGTGCGAGTTGAAATCGCAGTAAGGACATTTTTTCTCACACCAGGGCAGGTGAATGTACAGGCCTAATGGTGGATTACCTGGCATGGTTCAGGTCGTATGCGGGCTAGCAAGCCGGTCGCGCAACTGCCGCAGAGCCTGACCGCGATGGCTGATTTTATTCTTCTCCTTTGCACTGAGCTCGGCGCTGGTGCAGCCCAGATCGGGTAAATAAAAATAGGCGTCGTAACCAAACCCACCTTTACCCATTGGCTCAAGCTGGATCATGCCCTTCCAGCTCCCCTCGCAAATAATGGGCGAGGGGTCGCCCGCATGGCGCATATAAACGATCACGGCGTGGTATCGTGCGGTACGTTGTTCGGCCGGGATAGCTCGAAGCTTTTCGACCAGTAGCGCATTATTGGAATCGTCGGTCGCATGGGCGCCCGCAAAACGCGCACTACAGACACCGGGAGCACCGTCCAACGCGTCGACCAGGATACCCGAATCGTCAGCCAGTGCGGTAAGCCCGGTATGTCGCGCTGCATTGCGTGCCTTGATAATTGCGTTTTCGACAAAAGTGGTGCCGGTTTCTGAAACTTCGGGCACATCGAAATCCGCCTGCGGGTAAAGCTGGTAATCCAGCGCTTTGAGCAGGCTCGACAATTCCCTGAGTTTAGCCTGATTGCCCGAAGCCAATACCAGTTTTTTCATGTTTGAGCCTGGGTTTAAGCCTGGGTCTGGAGTTCGAATATTTGTCGGATTCCGGTACGCGCCAGGCTCAACATGGTGTTTAGTTCCTGGTCGGAAAACGACTCGCCTTCAGCCGTACCCTGCAACTCGATAAAGCCATCGTTACTGTTCATGACGATATTCATATCCGTATGGGCCTGACTATCTTCGGCATAGTCGAGATCGAGTATCGCCTGGCCCTGATAAATCCCTACCGAAATGGCGGCGACCTGGCATTCGACTGGACTCGATTTCAGGTCGCCCTGGTCGATCAGGGTTTGAATCGCATCTGACAGGGCGACCCAGGCACCAGTAATAGACGCGGTTCGGGTGCCGCCATCGGCCTGGATAACGTCACAGTCGATCGTTATTGTTCTCTCGCCGAGTTTATCCATATCGAGCGACGCGCGTAGCGCACGTCCGATCAATCGTTGAATTTCCATGGTACGCCCGCCCTGTCGGCCGCTACTGGCTTCACGCCGCATACGGTTGCCGGTCGATCGTGGCAGCATCCCGTACTCGGCAGTTACCCATCCGCAGCCTTTACCTCGCAAAAACCCGGGAACCGAATTTTCTACCGAAGCATTACAGAGTACACGGGTGTCGCCGTATTCGATTAACACCGATCCTTCCGCGTGCCTGGTATAGTGCCGTGTGATGGTGATGGGTCTCAATTCGTCCGTTGCTCTGCCACTTGGTCTCATAAATCGGTCTCTTCGAAAAGTATCGGGATTATACTGATCACTACGCCCGCCGTCTGCGCTGGAAGATATTTATCTAGTGGCGCGGCTACCCTGTATAAATCGAAGTTTCCATAAGCTATGATCCAGCCTTCGGTAACAGGAGATTACTAACGTGCTAAAAAGTATGACCGCATTTGCCCGGGTGCAGGAGCTTTGCGACATCGGGACGCTTACCTGGGAATTACGTTCGGTCAATCATCGCTATCTCGAGTTGGGCTTGAAACTGCCGGACGATTTCAAATCGCTGGAGGCAGATATTCGCAAACTGACTTCGCAATATTTAAAGCGGGGCAAGATCGATGCCGGGTTGCGATATAGCCTGAATGATGCACAGGGTGCAGAAATTAGAATCAACAAAGAATTTCTACTAAAATTGCGCCAGGTCGAGCAGCAGGTATTAAACATCGTGCACGAGGGCAGCAAGTTATCGGTGGCGGATATCCTTGGTTGGCCCGGTGTGATAACCGACACCGAAAAGGACATGTCCCCACTGATCTCGCTCACACTGGAGAGTCTGGAGAAAGCGCTCGTGCAACTGGTCGAAACACGCGAAACCGAAGGCAAGGCTTTAGGCAAACTCATTACTTCACGCTGCCAACAGATAAGCGATATCGTGCAACAACTTAGAGAGCATAGGCCACAAATGATATCGGCAATGCACGAAAAGTGGAAAAATAACCTCAGCGAGAAATTGCAACAATGGAGTGCACAGGCAGATCAGGGGCGACTCGAGCAGGAACTGGCAATACTGGCGCAGAAACTCGATGTGGATGAAGAACTCGACCGTATCGATACCCACATCGCAGAAGTAGGGAAAGTTTTAAAACGTAAGGAAGCGGTTGGCAGGCGCCTCGATTTCCTGATGCAGGAGCTGAATCGTGAAGCCAATACGCTCGGCGCGAAGTCGCAGGATAGTCTTACCACACAATGGTCGGTAGACCTTAAGGTGTTGATCGAGCAAATGCGCGAGCAGGTGCAGAATATAGAGTAACGAATTTCTGGTCTTTGAGAATTCTTGAAAAGCGGGAGAATTGCTCAATTGTTAGTGTTTCTATATCAATCCCCTTTCTGAAAAACAAACGGCCTGTTCGCCGATAATCACGTGATCCAGCACGCGGATATCGACCAGCGCCAGCGCTTTTTTTAGTCGTTCGGTTATCTGGATATCGGCCTGGCTGGGTTCGGAGATACCGGATGGGTGGTTATGCGCCAAAATAACGCAGGCAGCATTGTCGGCGAGCGCCTGCTTCACCACCTCGCGTGGATAGACACTGGCGCCATCGATAGTTCCGCGGAACATTTCGCGAAAAGCAATGACACGATTGCGATTATCCAGCATCAGGCAGGCAAATACTTCGTACGGGTAGTCACGTAACTGGGCGCGCAGATAACTCACGGTGTCGGCAGGGTTGCTCAGGCAGTCGTTTCGCTTGAGCGTCTCGGCCAGATGCCGATTCGCCATTTCCAGTACCGCCTGCAGTTGCGCGTATTTGGCATCGCCGAGTCCCTTGTGGCTACAGAAGTTTTCCTTTGAGGCGGTGAGTAAGGCGCGCAGGGAGCCATAGCTGCTAAGGAGCTGGCGTGACAACTCGACTGCCGATACGCCCTGTATTCCGGTACGCAGAAAAATTGCGAGTAGTTCGGCGTCAGACAGTGTGTTGGCGCCCTTGAGCAAAAGTTTCTCGCGTGGTCTCTCTGCGCTCGGCCAGTCGGTAATAGCCATTGGTATTCCTTTACGTTGTATCCACTTCCGCTAAAATAGAACAAATGGAACTAACTCTCAAGAAAAATATTCTGCTAGGTGTGACTGGGGGCATAGCAGCGTACAAGTCGGCCGAGTTGATTCGCTTGCTGGTTAAGGCTGGAGCCGAAGTGCGTGTGGTGATGACACCGTCGGCGCGCGAATTCGTCCAGCCGATGACTTACCAGGCGCTTAGCGGACATCGAGTTTACACCGAAATATTCGACGCCGAAGCCGATTCGGCGATGGATCACATCGAACTCGCTCGCTGGGCCGATCTGGTCGTCATTGCGCCGGCATCGGCCAATTTTATCGCCAAATTGAGGGACGGTTACGCGGATAATCTGCTGCTTACTCTCTGTCTCGCGAGCCAGCAACCCGTTGCCATAGCACCCGCGATGAACCAGCAAATGTACGCCAAGGAGGCAACGCTGGAGAATATTCGAGAACTCGGCATACGCGGTATCAAGGTCTGGGGTCCGGCCGAGGGTGACCAGGCCTGTGGCGATGTCGGCCCGGGCCGGATGCTGGAACCCGATGGGTTGCTGGAACTAATCCTGGGTTATTTTAGCCCGGGTAAACTGGCCGGTAAGCAGGTGTTGATCACTGCAGGCCCAACCCATGAAGCGATTGACCCGGTTCGTTATATCAGTAATCGTAGTTCTGGAAAAATGGGTTATGCGCTGGCCCAGGCGGCCAGTGAAGCAGGTGCTGAGGTTACCCTGGTTAGTGGTCCGGTCAGTATATTACCGCCAACGAGTGTCAGGTGCGTGTCTGTGATCAGTGCGCTGGAAATGCGAGATGTGGTCATCGAGCGCGCACCAAAAGCCGATATTTTTATCGCCTGCGCAGCGGTGTCCGATTATCGCGTAACAAATCCGGCCACGCAAAAAATTAAGAAAAAAGATACCGGCATACAACTTCAACTGGTACCAAACCCAGATATAGTCAGCGAAGTTACCGAGCTTGATAATAAGCCTTTTACGCTCGGATTTGCGGCAGAAACCGAAGACGTCGAACGCCACGCACGTGAAAAACTGACGCGGAAAAATCTCGATATGATTGCCGCCAATCGAGTGGGTGTTGAACAAAGCGGTTTTGAAAGCGATACCAACGAATTAATCGTACTATGGCCGAAAGGACAGCAATTATTGGCGCTCAAGGAAAAGTATGAAATAGCGAAACAGTTAATCGATTTGCTCGCCGATCGATATAATGCGGTTGAATGACTGTACCTTAGGTACTTGATAGATACGGTAATGACCTCTCGCAGGGGGTAAAAACGCCTGGTAGCAGTGGAAAGTTTTACAGGTAAACATCGATCCCTGGCCCGCAAACACTATAAAAAAGGTTTAGTCATATGACAGCAAATAACAGCAGTGTCGCCGAAATTCTGATCGAAGCGCTTCCCTACCTCCAGGCTCTGGATCAAAAAACCGTGGTGATTAAATTCGGCGGTAACGCAATGGCCGATGAATCATTAAAAAGTAGTTTCGCTCAGGACATCGTATTATTAAAACAGGTTGGCGTGAATCCGGTTATCGTACACGGTGGCGGCCCCCAAATTGGGAAATTACTCGAACAAATTGGTAAAGAGAGCCGCTTTATTGAAGGTATGCGTGTCACCGATAACGAAACCATGGATGTGGTCGAGATGGTGTTAGGGGGGCAGGTCAACAAGCAGATCGTGTCGCTGATCAATCGTCATGGAGGCAGGGCGGTAGGCTTGACTGGAAAGGACGGTGGCCTGATCAATGCGCGCAAGATGAAACTGGGCAAAGGTGATTCCGGGAGTCATGATCTTGGTCAGGTAGGTGAAGTCGAAAGCATCGACCCCTCGGTGGTGCAAATGCTTGACGACGGCGATTTTATCCCGGTTATAGCGCCGATAGGCGTCGGCAAGGATGGCGCGTCCTATAACATAAACGCCGACCTGGTCGCCGGAGAACTCGCGGTGGTATTAGGTGCGGAAAAATTGTTATTACTCACCAATACGCCAGGTGTGCTCGATCTCGAAGGTCGGTTAATAACGGGGATCGATACCGAAACGACCGACAGGCTGATCAAACAGGGTATTATTCATGGGGGTATGCTGCCCAAGGTGAAATGTGCGCTCGATGCAGTCAGATCCGGAGTTAAAACCAGCCATATCATCGATGGTCGTGTGCGCCATTCGGTATTGCTCGAACTGCTCACCGATACAGGGGTAGGGACGTTAATCAAAGGTTGAGGCGCCGCTGCCTGGAAACAGGCTGTTTTGGCTACCGCTCTTCTTTTAGAAACCGGTAGCGCGCGAGGTCGACCTCGTATTGCTGGTTAATTTTTCTTTTCTCAGTTTCCTTGAGTTCGAGCTGTTGCTCGCGGATGCCTTTTTTCCGGGTAAAAAATTCAATATTTTGCGCGAGTCCGCCGGGAATCTCCTGGCCCCTGGAGGTGTATTGTTTTTTCGCGATATTTTTCAGACTAGTCAGTTTTTCATCGGTGGTGGCGATACTTTTTTTGATCAGACTGATCACAGATTCCAGGACATCGATTCGATTAGCCTTGACCCGATCCATTTCTTCTTCGGAACTAAAGGTGAGCAGTAAAACCAGGTCTTTGCGATCCCGTTTTTCCTTGATCTTTTTTTCAGCTGCCAGTTTCGCTTCCAGTTCCTCCTGGATTTTCTGGGCAGCAGCCAGTTCCTCTTCGCTTTTGGCCGCTGCTGTTTTTTTTACCACGATGCCCTGTGGGTTCAGGGTTTCGTGTCCCTTCTGTGCTTGATTGGGGGGTAATCGGTCGCTGTAACGGACATTGCCATCTTCATCGACCCACTTGTAGAGCTTCGCGGCATCGGTTCCAGCCGATAGCCCTAGCAACACCATAGCCAGCAGCAGGGGTGCAAATGGTGTCCGAAGCTGAAAATAACGATGGTTCATAGCGTAATAGAAATTTCAAACCCCCGGTGTCTTGCGCGCTCTCTGACTTATTTCTACGCTCTTAATAAGTTGTTATCATAATCATAGGGCATTTGTGCCTATTTTTCTCGTGCTCGTCAGGCTTTCCCGACCGGTTATCGCAAAATTCGCATTATGGATGCCCCGCATGCGTGGATGATAGAGCAGAATTCGCAGCCGGAGCCGAATCGATACCGTATTGGTCGCGGTAGTCTTCTACCGCCTGAAGGTGCTGATGCAAATGACTCGCCTGCAGGTATTGCAGGATATCGTCAAGGCGGATAATCGGGATGACCTGTACCCCTGTTTGTTCAAGTTCCTGTATCGCCGAGCCTTCACCCTGGCCTTTTTCCTGACGATCCAGTGCGAGTGTGACTGCGCTGACGCTTGCCCCAAACGACTCGATCAGCTGCATGCTCTGGCGGATCGCGGTCCCCGCAGTGATAACATCGTCGATAATCATTACCCGCCCCTGAACGGGAGCGCCGACAATTTTACCACCCTCGCCGTGATCCTTGATTTCTTTGCGGTCGAAGGCGTAGGCAATGTCCCGCTGGTAGTTTTGATACAAAGCGCTGGCGGTTACTGCGGCTAGTGGAATACCCTTATAAGCGGGTCCAAAAAGCAGGTCGAACTCTACCCCGGAGCGGTCGATTGCCTCGGCATAAAAGGCGCCGAGCGCGACCAGATCAGCGCCGGTATTGAACACGCCGGCATTAAAAAAATACGGGCTGACGCGGCCCGACTTCAGGCTAAACTGGCCGAATTTGAGTGCTCCTCGCTGCAGGCAATAATCGAGAAATCGGGATTGGAATTCTTGCATATCGTGTATGATAGCGGCTGTTTTGTTGAATGATAGCGGTTTCGGGGCATGCGGGTGGTTTCAATAAATACCAATGGAATACGTGCTGCGTCGCGTAAGGGTTTTTTTGACTGGCTGGTCAAACAGAATGCCGATTTCGTCTGTGTGCAGGAAACAAAGGCGCAAATCGACCAGTTACAGGATGCAGTATTTCAACCCGCTTCTTATGTATGTTCCTATTACGATGCGTTGAAGAAAGGTTATAGCGGCACCGCGATTTATAGCTTGCACAAACCATTGCAGGTGATTCGTGGGTTTGGCGAATCTGAATTCGACAACGAGGGACGTTACCTCGAATATCGCTATGCTAACCTGTCGGTAATTTCACTCTATGCACCCTCTGGATCATCAAATCAGGCACGCCTCGATTCGAAGTTTCGCTTTATGGAGCGATTTTTATTGCACCTGCAGGCCCTGCGCAGAAAACGGCGCGAATTTATTATTTGTGGGGACTGGAATATTGCGCACCAGAATATCGATTTGAAAAACTGGCGTTCTAATCAAAAAAATTCAGGGTTTCTACCCGAGGAGCGTGCCTGGTTGAACGATGTGTTCGACCGGGTAGGTTTCGTCGATGCATTTCGCCAGGTCGACCAACGCGAAGAGCAATATACCTGGTGGTCTAATCGCGGGCAGTCGTGGGCAAAGAATGTTGGATGGCGCATCGATTATCAAATCGTCACCCCGGGACTGATCAAAAGCATCCGCTCTGCCAGTATATTCAAACAGGAACGGTTTTCAGATCACGCGCCTTTGATCATGGATTATGACTTCGATCTTGCTCTCGCTCATTAATGGAAAATGTTAATCCACAATCGAGCTGGTTAACCACGCTGGGTAAATTTACCCATCCGCGCGTAGTGACGATGTTATTCCTTGGGTTTTCGGCGGGAATCCCAATACTGTTAATCTTCTCCTCGCTTAGCCTGTGGTTGCGCGAGGCGGGCGTAGAGCGTGCCGCTGTCACCTATTTTAGCTGGGCAGCGCTCGGATATTCGTTCAAATTCGTGTGGGCGCCGTTGGTCGATCAACTGCCCCTGCCCTGGTTATCGCGGGTACTGGGCAGACGGCGAGCGTGGATGCTGGTCGCACAGTTCGCTATTATAGCGGCGATCGTATTGATGGCGTCGATCGATCCAAAAGCGAGTGACTATAGCCTGACCTTAATGGCGTTGGCCGCGGTTCTGCTTGGGTTTTCATCGGCGACGCAGGATATCGTTATCGATGCTTATCGGATTGAATCGGCCGAATCCGAACTGCAGGCACTTCTATCGGCAACCTATATCGCTGGATATCGCATCGGCATGCTGGTGGCGGGCGCGGGATCCTTGTATCTGGCTGCCAGCTTTGGGTCTACCAGCGATGCCTATAGCTATCAGGCCTGGCAATATACCTACTGGCTAATGGCCGCAGCGATGCTGGTTGGTATCGTGACCACGCTGATCATAGATGAACCCGAGACCAAAGCTGCCAGTCCATTTATCGATAGCACTCGTGAATATATTCGATTCATGGCGTTGTTTGTGGTTGTGGTCGCCGGGTTTGTGGGCTGTTTTTACCTGGCTGGTGATGCCGCTCGATCGGCCAAATCCCTATTGACCGAGTTATTTGCCAATCGCTACCTGGCAGGATTTCTGATCGAGTGCCTGCGCCTGGCAATCGCAATAGGGGTTGGTGGAGCTCTCGCATTCGCCCTGGTTAAGGTCGAATTCGTCAGTTACGAAATGGTAAACCGAAGTTACCTGATGCCGGTGCGAGATTTCTTTCGGCGTTATGGTTTATCCCTGGCCTGGATGTTGCTGGTCCTGATCGGCTTTTACCGAATATCGGACATCGTGCTCGGGGTGATTGCCAATGTGTTTTACCAGGATCTTGGATTTAGCAAGATAGAGATAGCTTTGGTTTCCAAAACCTTTGGTTTGCTGATGACCATCGTCGGCGGGTTTGCAGGTGGTCTGTTAGCGATGCGCTTCGGGGTGATGCGTATACTGTTTCTGGGCGCGCTATTATCGGCCGCGACCAATCTGTTGTTCATGCTGTTGGCGTCGGTTGGGCACGATATGATGTGGCTTTATATCGTGATTTCTGCTGATAACATATCCGCCGGACTCGCGAGTGCTGCTTTTATTGCGTTTCTTTCGAGCCTGACCAATATTTCCTTCACCGCGACGCAATATGCGATCTTTTCCTCACTCATGACCCTGCTGCCCAAGGTGATTGGCGGCTACTCGGGCTCTATGGTCGATTCGATCGGCTATCCGGTATTCTTTCTGCTGACTGCATTGATGGGCATTCCGGTTTTATTGCTAATCGTTTACGCCGCGCGTCGATACCGTTGGTGACCAGGCGATACTTTTTTTGCGCTATTGCCCCGGCCTTTATTGCCATTATAATGTCCGCCCCTCTACCCACGACGCACATTAAGGCGTCGTAACAGCCTTTGGCGGGAACAACTTATGTCACAATCTGAATCTCTGTTTGACCGGGCGGTACAGGTAATACCCGGTGGGGTCAATTCCCCAGTGCGTGCTTTTAACGGTGTGGGTGGCACCCCGATATTTATCGATCGTGCTGAGGGTGCCCGCCTGATCGATGTGGATGGCAATTCTTACATCGATTACGTAGGCTCCTGGGGACCGATGATCTGTGGTCATGCCAACCCGGAAATTATCCAGGCGGTATGCGAAGTCGCACAAAAAGGACTCAGTTTTGGGACGCCAACCGAACTGGAAGTAGAACTCGCCGAAAAAATCTGCGCAGTGATGCCGAATATCGATCTGATTCGTATGACCTGCTCGGGTACCGAAGCAACCATGAGTGCAATCCGGCTGGCACGCGGTTATACCTCGCGCGACAAGATAATCAAATTCGAGGGTTGTTACCACGGGCATGCAGATTCGCTGTTGGTCAAGGCAGGATCCGGGGCGCTGACGCTGGGGGTGCCCAATTCTCCGGGAGTACCGGAGGCGATTGCGCAATATACCATCACGCTTGAGTACAATAACAGTGAGCAGATACGGCAGGTATTCGCTGAAACAGGGGATCAAATCGCCTGTGTGATCGTCGAACCGGTAGCCGGTAACATGAACTGTGTGCCGCCACGCGAAGGATTTCTTCAGACGCTGCGTGAATGTTGCGATGGCTCTTCGACAGTGCTGATTTTCGATGAAGTGATGACTGGATTTCGCGTAGGCCTGACCGGGGCGCAGGGCCTATACGATATCAGGCCGGATTTGACCACGCTCGGCAAGGTAATCGGTGGTGGCATGCCGGTCGGGGCATTTGGCGGCAAGCGCGAAATTATGGATCACATTGCACCCACCGGTCCCGTCTATCAGGCTGGTACCCTCGCCGGTAATCCGGTGGCGATGGCAGCCGGGCTAAAAAATCTTGAAATCATTTCGCGTGAAGGGTTTTATCAGAATCTGGCGGAAAAGACTCAATCGCTGGTCGATGGCCTACTGGCCGCGGCTAAATCCAGCAATATTCCGATGTGTGCTAACCGGGTGGGCGCAATGTTTGGTCTGTTTTTCACCGATGCGCCTGCCGTGACCTGTTTCGATGAAGTTTTTCGTTGCGATGTCGAGCGCTTCAAGCAATTTTTCCATGCGATGCTACAGGGAGGGGTGTATCTCGCCCCATCTGCTTTCGAAGCCGGATTTGTGAGTGCGGCGCACGGCGAAGCCGAGATCCGGCAAACGATTGAATGCGCCGAGCGAGCATTCGCTTTACTTTAGACCGAGCATACCGAGCTTCAGTTTCTTGTCCGCAGGAAAGTTGCCGAGCCAGATTTCCATCAATGCATTCTTGAAGTCTTCTCCGGGTATCAGGCCGAGCACGGTATCGTTTTTTGTTACGGTGGTGCCTTTTCCCGGAATATAGTCGAGAAGGTACTGATCTTTGGCGACAATGTCTTGATCAAAATAGCCGTAAAATTGATCGATCCGGCCCTGTAGCTTGCCCAGCATTTCCTTGCTCTGATTTTTTTCAAATCCCTCGCGCCAGGCTTTGAGTAGCTTTTTCTTTGCGACTTTCTTGTAAACGAAATCCATTTGGATGCGCATGGCGTGCGGAGCAGACAGGATTTCGGTGACATTATCGGATTTGTTAACGAGGTATAGAGAACCGACATAAACGTCGATCCATAATTTTTCCCTCAAGCCCATACCGTTGAGTACCAGAGTCTGGCCATTCTCGGCGGCCACCTGATCCTTGACAAAAACCCCAGCCAGTTCGGCTGCCTGCAATAGTGGGGCTAGTAAAAGAATAGTGGCTGCTAAAATCAGTTTTTTCATCGGCGTGGTTCCTCAAGGGTTGACGATAGCTGCCAGTTTAGCTTCAGGCTTTACCGTTTGAAACCCTACAATCGATTATCAGTCTAACCTCATCTGACTTACTCGGGTGCTAATTCTGGTTGGACTTATTGAATCACACCGAGACGAATCCGCACGGCGTGCAGGATCTCC
>JADFMY010000130.1 GCA_022563685.1 Pseudomonadota bacterium
AATTCAATCAAAAGTTTGCCTCGGTCTTCCGGCTTTCTCCCGTCGTAAAATGGCAGGATACGGAAGCTGAAATTCAACGAGGGGATGATGAGCATCCTGTTTGGATCATGGGAGATCGCCGGAAGAATTCCAGTGAGTTATGCATTCCCGACATTTATCGAGTCGATGGCCGCATTCTGGGTGCTCATAATTGAAGGCACAATGTTCGTGGCTTATGCGGAAACTCTCAAGCCGCTCGTCATCGGTGTACTGATATCTGCTATTTCGGGTATTAGCATTGGTTTGGCGATTGGCCTCAGTCGCAAGTTTGACTGGTTGGTTTCACCCATTTTTATCGTAATGCAGACGGCGCCGCTGGCAGCGCTCATCCCGCTTCTGATCATGGTCTATGGAATTGGGTTAACCTCGAAAGTGTTTGTGGTATGCATCATGGCGATGCCGGTAATTGTCATCAATACCAGCAGTGCGGTGCGTAATACGCCAGTATCGGTGGTCGAAATGGGGCAGGCGTTTCTCGGGACAAGATTCGACATTATTCTCAAGATTATACTTCCGGCCGCATCGCCCATTATTTTTGCCGGGTTGCGCCTCGGCGTATCGGCAGGGTTTATCGGCGCCATACTGGCCGAACTAAAAATCACCCCCACGGGTGTTGGAGACATCATCACTTACAGCCGTTCGATTGCTGACTATCCCAGCATGTATGCCGCAATTTTTTCGATCATCCTTCTGGCGGTAGTTTTTCTGAACGTCTTAGAGAAAATTGAAAATTTGCTGTTCAAGGGGACAAGGCAAGTGTACGCCTCTGAATGATAACTACAGGTAACAATCAAGTTATGAGTGATAATACAAACGACATCGATTATGCGGTGACTGTGCGTAATGTCTACAAGAACTACGGCGATGTCGAGGCATTGAGGGACCTGTCGCTAGATTTCCCCCGGGGACAACTCACATCGGTGCTCGGCCCGTCAGGATGTGGCAAGACGACCTTACTTAAGATCATAGCCGGACTTTTGCCTGCTGATAGCGGTGAGGTCACGGTGAATGGTCAGCCCGTTACCAGGCCGGGGGCGGACCGCGCCTTTGTGTTTCAGGATTTCGCACTGTTACCCTGGGCGAGCGTGTTGCGCAATGTCGCATTTGGACTCGAATTGCGCGGGGTTGCCAAGTCTGAGCGCGAGGCGATTGCCGAAAAATACATCGGTGACGTGGGCCTGAAGGGATTCGAGAACAGTTATCCGCATGAACTGTCGGGAGGTATGCGTCAACGCGTGGGTCTCGCGCGGGCACTGTGCGTCGATGCACAAGTATTGCTGATGGATGAGCCTTTCTCGGCCGTGGATGAGCAAACCAGGCGGAAATTTCAGGAAGATCTTCTTAATCTGGTCAAGAATGAGAACAAAACATTCCTGTTTGTCACCCACTCGATCGAAGAGGCTGTCTATGTCTCGGATCAGGTGGCTATTTTGCTGCCCCGCCCGAGCCGGGTTTCAGAAGTCATCAAGCTGGAAGGGTTCAGAGACAAAGATGCCACCAGTATCAGACGCGATCCGGAGTATCTCGACATCGTCGACAGGATATGGGCATCGCTTCGTACCTACGTAGAATAGAGTAATGCGATGAAGATATTTGGCTACCAACTACCCGCGATGTCGTCGCTAATCCTGTGGGGGATCCTGTGGGAGATCGTCGGGCAGCTTGAATTAACGTTCTTTCTTCCTCCGCTATCAGCCATTTTTTCGACATTAATGGAAATCGGTACGACCAAGGTGTTTCTGAAGGCGCTTGCGGACACCGGATATGCTTTTTTTGTCGGCACCTTTTCTGCCATCGCAATAGGCATCCCTGTCGGCATTCTGATGGGGAAGAACCGCCTCATTGACGAGCTGTTGTTGCCATGGGTGAATATGTTTCTCAGTGCACCGCTTACCGCATTGGTGCCCGTACTGATGGTGTTGTTCGGATTCGGCATGAAGTCGATCATCATAATCTGCGCCCTGTTTGCGATCTGGATTATCGTGTTGAATACGCGCGCGGGGGTCATGCAGATCAACCGCTCATTGATTGAGATGGCGAATTCATTCGGCGCCTCGCCGATAGATGCTTTCCTCAAGATTTACTTCTGGGCCGCACTTCCCGAAATCCTGAGCGGGGTGCGGCTCGGTTTCATCCGCGGCGTCAAGGGAGTAATTATCGGTCAATTGCTGATCACGATTGTCGGATTTGGTGCGCTGTTCGAGCTCTATGCATCGAATTTCCTGATGAAACACTTCTGGGCGGTTCTGATCGTTCTGTTCACTATCTCTTTCACCATTGCCGAATTCCTCGCCCACCTGGAGAGAAAAGTGGGATATTACGCCGCGCGCCGAAACTAGTGGATCCCGGTTTGTGAAACTTTACCAGTAAATAGATTAACAATTTTTAAATTCTCACTTTTTATAAAGGATATATTATGACTAGTTACGTTATTACCCCTCCCAGGCAGGCAGCTGTTTCGGTCCAGGGTCGCGATGAGTTATTCCCGGTACGCCGCGTTTACTGTATCGGCCGTAACTATGCCGATCACGCGATCGAAATGGGACATGATCCGGATCGCGAGCTACCCTTCTTTTTCCAGAAAAATGCAGACAACGTGAATTCTTCGGGAGAGTTTCCCTACCCCGCTAAATCCAGCGATGTTCATCATGAAATTGAACTCGTAGTGGCGCTAAAAAGTGGCGGAGTCAATATCGAGGCTGAGAATGCATTGGAGCATGTGTATGGCTACGCGGTTGGTATCGACATGACCCGTCGCGATCTACAGGCTGAGATGAAAGCGGCGCGCCGCCCCTGGGAAATTGGCAAGGCTTTCGAACACTCCGCTCCGGTAGGTCCGATCATCCCGGCTTCCGAGACTGGACATCTCGAATCTGGCAGTATTTCATTAAGCGTGAACGGTGAGCAGCGCCAGAAGGGTGATTTGAATCAAATGATCTGGAAGGTGCCTGAAATGATTTCTTACCTCTCCGAGTATTATGAAATTGCTGCAGGTGATCTGATAATGTCGGGTACCCCGGCAGGCGTCGGACCGGTAGTTCGTGGAGACGAAATGGTTGGTAGCGTCGAAGGTATCGGTGAACTGGTAGTTAAAGTAGTGTGATAGGCTAGTGTTTTGCCGTATTTGTCGCGATTTTAAAATAGATGATTGCGAGTAGCCTGTGGTTGATAGTTAGTCGCAATTGATTTATGTTGAATCCACAGGTTTTGCTGGCAATGATCAGCAAATTCGAGAGTAGATTTAACGATATAAAGACCCCGCCTACAAGGACGCGGTAATTGCAGGCAAAGGTTCATGGGAACTGATCAGCCCTGGTGGTGTCAACGAATGTAAGAATTACGTCACTAATATTACCGCGCTCGGCAAGGAATATCGCGGCCTGCTAACGGGCTGATTTTACGGCGACTATTAAGCCCGTTTCCGACAGTCTTCGTCGGGAACGGGCAAACTGGATCTACACCTCATCGGCGTACCGATCGATCCTGTGTGAGCTCGACATTCGTCCCAAAATCTGACTATCCACGGAGAAATAGTTACAACTCGAACCCGAACAGAAACCGCGCAACATATTGCCGGATTGCATAATCCCGGCACTCGCGCTGGTATTTACCCTGTATTACCTGACCACCATCACCGAAGTACCCTGGATATCCCAGGCCAGCGCGTTTGTCGTTAGTGGCTTGCTGCTACTGTCTATCCTGGCCTTTGTTATTCGAGATGACGTCATCGAAGCCTTTGCCGAGGCGATTACCGCACTGGATGATTCCATGCCCAACGGTACCTATATCGACATGTGCTCACGGTTACCCTTGGTGGACCCAAAGAAAATACTGTGTCCAACTATTGTCATGCGAGGCGAGTATGACGGTATTGCCAGTTTTGACGACCTGACCAAGTTTTACACGGCATTGCCAAATAACGATAAACAGTTTTGTGTGATGCCCGGCATATCCCACGCGAGCTTTCAGCAGAAGAATTATCAGCTTGTTTACTACATTTTGTATAACTTCTTCAGCCAGCCCGAACCTATTTATCGAGGCGCGTGAATGCTAGTCGAATTTATCTATAAAAATAAGGTGGCAATGGAGTAAACCATTGAAGATAGCCACGTTTAGAATCGACAGCGAACTCAAAGTGGGAAATTTCCACAGAAAATTTGACTGGATTATTTCCAGGCACTGAAGTAGTTTAGCGCATTCTTGCTGCGGCACCGTAAGCCGTAGAATACAAAGTATTCAGATAAAACAATAACTATCTATCGTTAGAGAGGGCTAGATGACACAGACCAAAATCCAGTTAGAAGAAAACGAAATTCCAAAGCAATGGTATAACGTGGTAGCCGATATGCCAAACCCACCCACACCACCGCTGGGACCGGACGGTAACCCTATTGGGCCCGAAGCGCTGGCTCCACTCTTTCCAATGGCTCTCATCGAGCAGGAAGTCAGTGGTGAACGCTGGATCGATATTCCCGAAAAAGTCCGTGAAATGTATGCAATCTGGCGTCCAACGCCGATGTTCCGGGCCCATCGCCTGGAACAGGCCCTCGGAACACCCGCTAAAATTTACTACAAGTACGAGGGCGTAAGCCCAGCCGGGTCGCACAAACCCAATACAGCCCTGCCCCAGGCCTACTACAATGCCGAGGCGGGTATCAAAAGGCTTTCGTCAGAAACTGGTGCCGGGCAGTGGGGCTCCGCGTTGTCTCTGGTGGGCAAATGGTTTGGTCTGGATGTCGTGATTTACATGGTCAAGGTCAGTTACGACCAGAAACCGTTTCGACGTTCCATGATGCATACCTGGGGCGCCGAGGTCTTTTCCAGCCCGACGGATCAAACTGAGGCAGGAAGGACAATATTGGAAAAAGATCCTGAATCACTGGGATCACTGGGTATCGCCATCTCCGAAGCGGTGGAAGTGGCCGCCGCCAACAAAGATACCAACTACTCGTTGGGCTCTGTGCTCAATCATGTGCTGCTGCATCAAACCATTATCGGGCTCGAAGCGAAAAAGCAGTTTGAGAAAGTGGGCGATTATCCCGATATGATATTTGCCCCCTGCGGTGGTGGTTCTAATTTCGCCGGTGTGGCTTTTCCGTTTTTTGCGGATAAGGCCGCCGGTAAGAAAATTCAGCTGGTCGCGGTGGAGCCCACCTCCTGCCCGACCCTGACCAAGGGCACTTATGCCTACGACTTTGGTGATGCCATCGGCCTGACGCCTTTAATGAAAATGTACACGCTGGGACACGATTTCATGCCACCCGGCATCCACGCCGGCGGATTACGTTATCACGGAGACTCGGCGCTGGTGTCACAGCTTTACCACGAGGGTCTGATTGAAGCGATCGCCGTACCCCAGATCGCCACCTTCGAGGCCGGAGTACAGTTTGCTCAAACCGAGGGTATAATTCCTGCACCAGAGGCCAATCACGCGATTCGAGCCTGTATTGACGAGGCATTGCGTTGCAAGGAATCCGGTGAGCCGAAAACCCTGTTTTTCAACCTCTCCGGTCATGGTCATTTCGATATGGCGGCCTACGACAGTTTCTTCAGCGGCGAGTTGGAGGATTTTGAATATCCTGAAGAAGACATCCAGGCATCCTTGCGCAATCTGCCTAGAGTAGGTTAACTCAGATAAAAAAAAGCCCCAACCATTCTGGCTGGGGCTTTATCATTTTAATGCCTGGCAAAAGCTCGCCCCATGAGCGCAGCGAATGCTTTGGGTGTGACCTACTTATTAACAAGCTGGTCATTGCCTCTCGATTAACTGACGAGACACAAAAAAAAGCCTCGCATCACAACGATCCGAGGCTTTCATAATTAATGCCTGGCAATGACCTACTTTCACATGGGGAAACCCCACACTATCATCGGCGCAGTTCCATTTCACTTCTGAGTTCGGAATGGGATCAGGTGGGTCTAGAACGCTATGGTTGCCAAGCAAACTGGCTGGAAAATTGGGAATTGATTAATTGGGGTCAGAGCTTTGGCTCTGACCCCAATTAATCCCAATTTTCCGAATTCGAATACTGTAATAAAGTTAATGTTGCATCGTTGACGCGACATAACACAACCAAAGTTGTTTGGGTGTTATATGGTCAAGCCTCACGATCAATTAGTACCAGTTAGCTACACACATTACTGTGCTTCCACACCTGGCCTATCAACGTCGTAGTCTTCGACGGATCTTTAGAGAGCTCAAGGCTCTAGTGAGAACTAATCTTGGGAGAGGCTTCCCGCTTAGATGCTTTCAGCGGTTATCCTGTCCGAACGTAGCTACCCGGCAATGCCACTGGCGTGACAACCGGAACACCAGAGGTTCGTCCACTTCGGTCCTCTCGTACTAGAAGCAGCTTCCCTCAATTCTCAAACGCCCACGGCAGATAGGGACCGAACTGTCTCACGACGTTCTAAACCCAGCTCGCGTACCTCTTTAAATGGCGAACAGCCATACCCTTGGGACCTGCTTCAGCCCCAGGATGAGATGAGCCGACATCGAGGTGCCAA
>JADFMY010000036.1 GCA_022563685.1 Pseudomonadota bacterium
ACTTAACGCTCGTGCCAGGCTAAACCGGATAGCAAATTCCAGAACACGCCGTGAATACCTGACCGCCATGGATGGTGGAAATGCAGTAGGTGCTGTAGGAACAGCCCCTGCCTTGTAGGCTCGACGACAGCTTCCCTGCTGTCGACGGTTCTGTAATCTCCCATCCGATTCAGCCCTTACTGTTTTATCTGAAACCTCAAAGTAAGTGCCATTCGGATCAGGTCCAAAAAAATTATTGAGCCGTCAAATGTGCTCGATATATTTTTCGTGCCCAGAGAGAGTAAAGGACATGGACTCACCGAAAAATCTTAAGGGTGTTTGATGGCCGTTAATGTACAAGATGATGCCCACGTTGCCATGAAATTCGAAAGGAATGCTGATTTCTCCCTGGTAAGTCATTTGATTATCTCTAATATCTGCACTATCCAGGGTAGCGGGGAAGGTCGGGAGCTCGTCGGGGTTTCGAAATAAGTCGTCTATCGTCAAGCACCCTCGGCCATACCAGCGTGTGTCGCTCTGTGCATCATCCATATTCTTGACGATTATCGCGTGTTCGACGAGGATTTCGACGCGGTTGCCATCTCGTTTAATAGCGCCAATGGTCATGCCTTCAAATTGCATGCTACGAACACTCACGCCAAATCCTCTAGTCCGTATGTTGCATGAAGGCGGGCGCCAGTCCCTGTAAGCGGTCCTTTTATTCCATCAGGCATAGATTGAGAAGCCGAGTTTCATGAGTCGCTATAGTAGCCCAGTTCGTGGGTTTCCAGGATCAATTTTAGTATCGGCCAAAAAGGTATAATGCGGCGATCTGTATCCTTTATGGCGCCGAGGAAATCGAGCAAATCCCCCTGTCCAATCTGGTAATTGCCCGCTTGAACCGAGCCCAATAGCCGGGACAATCCGGCGGAAAGTGGTTCTACGATGATGGCTGCCTCACCCATGAACTCTTCGTCATATTCGATAGCAGCGCGTAATTCCCCGACCTCGTCCAGCGCTTGATCGATGAGATAAATAAACTCGTCCTGATTGCGAGCCCTGGTCCTGACATGCATGGTTTAATCCTGAGTTAGCGGTCAGCGAATTATCGCACCGAAGTTTTTTCGAATAAAGGGAATACGCTGAATCAATCGAGTCTGACCCCATTGATTTGACGCTCACCACCCGAAAAACAGGGGCGCAGTAGTTGTTATCTCGAAACTTGTTGTTAATTCAGTGATTTATTCACGCTATCTCGTGATATAGATTGATTTTTTAACTAAAATCGCCGAACATGGCGCATTTTCTGGCGCAAAAAATATTTAATCGCCAGAAATTCCTTTAGTTAATCGTTTTTTAGGACACCAACTTGATCAAGCAGCGCACCTTGAAGAATGTGATTCGTGCCATGGGCGTAGGATTGCATACAGGGAAAAAAGTATATTTAACCTTACGCCCCGCCCCCGTTGAATCGGGTATCAGATTTAGAAGAATCGATCTAGAAGAACCAGTTGAAATCCTCGCCCGGCCCGAAAATGTGGGAGATACTAAACTGTCAACTACGCTGGTTAAAGATGGAGTAAGAATTTCAACGGTCGAACACCTGTTGTCGGCTATAGCTGGTCTCGGTATCGATAATGCCTACATTGACCTCAGTGCCGACGAAGTACCGATCATGGACGGCAGCGCCGGACCTTTCGTGTTTTTGATCCAGTCGGCTGGCATCGTCGAGCAAAACGCCGCTAAAAGATTTATTCGCATCAAAAAAACCGTGCGCGTAGAGGACGGGGATAAATGGGTCGAATTCAAACCCTTCAACGGTTTTCAGGTCAGCTTCCAGATTGATTTTGATCATCCCCTGTTTACCAGTCAAAAACAGACTTGCGTTATTAACTTTTCGACTACTTCGTTCGTCAAGGAAGTCAGCCGGGCACGCACATTCGGTTTTCAAAGAGACATCGAATACCTGCGCTCGAACAACCTGGCGCTCGGCGGTAGCCAGGATAATGCGATCGTTCTGGATGACTACCGCGTGTTAAATGAAGATGGCCTGCGCTATGACAATGAATTTGTAAAACACAAAATCCTCGATTCAATCGGTGATCTTTACCTGTTAGGGCACAGCCTGATCGGAGCCTTCGCTGGCTACAAATCTGGCCATGCACTGAATAATCGGTTATTGCTTGCTTTGCTGGCGGACGATGAAGCCTGGGAAGAAGTTACCTTTGATGATGCCGCGAAAGCCCCAATCTCCTACGCACAACCAGTTGAGGCAGTATAGGTTTCTGACGTGAACATCCTTTTCCTGTCATCCAAGAAAGGCACAATAGGCCATCTGAATCTGGGCAGGTTTCTGCATATGTCGCTGATGATCGGAATTATAGGCGGAATGGTAGCAGGTGCAGCCTACTGGGGTTACCGACTCAACCCATATCAGGATAATCAGGAGTTGGTGAAAGAGTGGCAACAGCAAATTCACCGTCAACAGGTTCAGCTAGAATATCTCAGACAGGAAGCCGACGCCGATGTCGATGCGCTCTCCTCCAGGCTCGGCCTGTTACAGGCACATGTGATGCGATTAGATGCGTTGGGTCAAAAATTAATTCAAATGGCGAATATCGACAAGAGCGAGTTCGACTTTGGCAATATACCGGCGCTCGGTGGTCCCGAAACTTTATCTCAACAAGCATCGAATGTCTCTGAACTCACAAGCGCTATCGAACGACTGGGTCTCGAACTTGAAAATCGTGAAAATCAGCTGATATATCTCGAAGGCCTGGTGATGAATAATAATCTGCAAAAAGAAGTGCAACCCAGTGGACGCCCTATCCTGAAAGGCTGGTTATCCTCTTATTATGGCTTGCGTACCCATCCCATAACGGGCAAAAAAGAAATGCATAAAGGTATCGATTTTGCCGGCGAACTGGGAGGGAAAGTTATCTCGGTCGCCAAGGGTGTTGTTACCTATGCGGGCAAGCGATGGGGATTTGGGAAGGTCGTCGATATCGCGCATGGCAATGGCTACGTTACACGCTATGCGCACGCCTCGCGCATCCTCGTTTCAGTAGGCGATAAAGTAGAAAAAGGATTTCAGGTAGCAGAAATAGGATCTACCGGCCGCTCGACCGGGCCTCATGTACATTTCGAAGTGCTGAAAAACGGTCGTCCGATCAATCCGGTGAAATTTATTCAAGCATCGAATTGATACCAGGCTTTGATATCCCTGACATCAGGCTTGCTATTTACCCAGCAGTCTCCACCTAGTGTAAATCTCAATTTCGTGTATTGGTTTGTCTGATGTTTGATAAAATAACAAGAAAAATTTTCGGCAGCCGTAATGACCGGATAATCAAAAACCTCAACCAGCGAGTTGCTAAAATCAATCAGCTCGAAGCCGGTATGCAGGCACTCGATGATGAGCAACTCAGCCAAAAGACAGCCGAATTCAGGCAAAGATTTGCAGCTGGGGAGACGCTGGATCAGTTGCTCGATGAAGCATTTGCTGTTTGCAGGGAGGCTTCGATCCGCACCTTAAATATGCGTCATTACGATGTGCAGCTAATCGGCGCAATGATTCTGAATAACAATCAGATCACCGAAATGCGTACCGGAGAGGGCAAGACTCTGGTAGCAACACTCGCAGTTTATTTGAACGCGTTGAGTGGCAAAGGCGTTCACATTGTCACTGTTAACGATTATCTGGCCGAGCGAGACGCTGCCTGGATGGGGCAACTCTATGAATTTCTCGGACTGAGTGTTGGTATAATACTCAGTACCATCGACTATGAGGCCAAACACGAAGCCTATAATGCCGATGTTACCTACGGCACCAATAATCAGTTTGGCTTCGATTATATGCACGACAACCTGACCTTTACCCTGGAAGACAAGTTGCAGCGCGAACTCAATTTTGCCATCGTGGACGAGGTCGATTCGATTTTAATCGACGAGGCGCGCACGCCATTAATCATTTCTGGCCAGGCCAGTGACAGTTCAGACCTGTACCTCAAAATCAATAACATTATCCCCAGACTGACCAGGGTGGAAACGGAAGATGGTCCTGGTGATTACACGGTAGACGAAAAATCGAAACAGTCTTTTCTGACCGAACAGGGTCACGACAGCGCTGAAGATCTGATGGTCGAGGCCGGTCTTTTAACCCAGGGCGAGAGTCTATATGACGCTGCCAATATCGCGCTGGTGCATCATCTTAACGCCGGCCTGCGAGCACACTCGAATTATATTCGCGATGTAGACTATATCATTCAGGATGGCCAGATAGTCATAGTTGACGAATTTACCGGCCGCACCATGGCAGGCAGGCGATGGTCAGAGGGTCTACACCAGGCCATAGAAGCCAAGGAAAATGTCAGTATTCAACACGAAAACCAGACTATTGCCTCGATCACGTTTCAGAATTACTTTCGCCTCTATAAAAAGCTCTCCGGCATGACTGGAACTGCGGATACCGAGGCTTTCGAATTTCAGCAGATCTACGCTCTCGAAGTGGTGGTGGTGCCGACCAACGAGGAGATGATACGTGAAGACCGCGGGGATTTAATTTATTTAACGGTGCGGGAAAAACTTAATGCGATTATTGACGATATCAGGGATTGCGTCAGTCGAGGCCAGCCGGTACTGGTAGGAACGACTTCGGTCGAATCCTCCGAAGTGCTGTCGGGGTTACTGGATGAGGAAAAAATTAAACACCAGATTCTAAATGCCAAGCAGCACGAACGCGAAGCGAAGATCATAGCCGATGCGGGCATGGCCAAAACGGTGACGATAGCGACCAACATGGCCGGTCGAGGCACCGATATCGTATTGGGTGGTAATCTTGAAGTTTACCTGAAAGAGATTGCTGAAGACCAGACCGATAAACGCGAGCAATTAAAGCTGGAGTGGCAGGATCGTCACGACAGGGTAATAGAGGCAGGTGGGCTCCATATTATTGGTACTGAGAGGCATGAATCACGGCGTATCGATAACCAGCTTCGTGGCCGCTCAGGACGTCAGGGTGACCCGGGATCGACGCGATTTTATTTATCCATGGAAGACAACCTGATGCGAATTTTCGCCTCAGAAAAAGTTTCAGGGTTAATGCAAAAGCTCGGCATGGAAGAAGGGGAGGCGATAGAACACCCCTGGGTGAGCAAAGCTATCGAAAATGCGCAACGCAAGGTAGAAGCACATAACTTCGACATCCGGAAGCAACTGTTGCAATACGATGACGTGGCGAACGACCAGCGCAAGGTAATTTACCAACAGCGCGACGACCTGCTACATGCAGACAATATCAGCGAGGCAATAGTAAATATGCGGCTCGACGTTTTAGAGTCTGTATTCAGGGTCCATATCCCGGTTAATGCCATGGAAGAACAATGGCAGGTCAGTGAGCTTGAACAATCGTTGTTGAATGAATTCGGCGTCGAGTTGCCGGTACATCAGTGGCTTGAAGAACAGGAAACAGTCGACGATGAAGCGATCCTGGACCGCATAGTCGAACATTTCGAAATAGAGTACCAGGCGAAGGCCGGTTTACTCGGTGAGGAAATTTTTAGCCGCTATGAAAAAGAATTGATGTTGCTGGTGCTCGATCGGCACTGGAAGGAGCATATTGCGGCGATGGATTATTTGCGCCAGGGAATCGGATTACGCGGCTATGCACAAAAGAATCCGGTACAGGAATACAAGCGCGAATCCTTCGAAATGTTTACCGATATGCTCGAAGGTATTAAATACGAGGCGATACAGGCGCTTACGCGGGTCCAGATCAGAAGCGAGGCGCAGGTCGAAGCGATGGAGCAAAGTCGCAGCAGCAACGAAAGTATTAAGATGGAACACGAGAGCGCCGCAAGCCCGTTGAGTAGTCAGAAGCAGGACGAGGGCGTAAACCTGCCATATGTCAGAAAGGAAAAGAAAATAGGACGCAATGAGCCCTGCTGGTGTGGGTCGGGGAAGAAATTCAAACAATGTCACGGAAAGCTAAACTAACCTGACTATGCCGGTCGGATTAAAAAAACCTGGGTCACTGGAGGCGGTAAACGGCCTTCGGCTATGCGCAGTACATAGCGGTATCAAACCGGATGCGAGTAAAAAAGACCTGGTTCTGATTGAATTATCCAGCGCATCCAGCCTTGCCGCAGTATTCACTACCAATAAATTTTGCGCAGCACCGGTCGTGGTTGCAAAGGAACATTTGGCGAGCGGAGATCCGTTGCGTTACTTGGTGATCAATTCGGGTAATGCCAACGCGGGAACTGGCGAGGCAGGCTATCAGGACGCATTGCAATGCTGCGAAGAAATTGCCCGGTATCGCGAGTTACCGCGTAGTTCGGTATTGCCTTTTTCGACAGGCGTCATCGCTGCGAGGCTCCCTGTGGTAAATATAATCCAGAGCCTTCCGCTCTTGTTCGAGCAGTTACACCCGGACCGTTGGCTGGATGCCGCACAGGGCATTATGACAACCGATACCCTGCCCAAGGCGATTAGTGAACAGGTCGATATTGAGGGAAAAAAGGTCACTATTACCGGCATCGCGAAAGGATCGGGGATGATCAAACCCGATATGGCAACACTGCTGGCCTTCGTCGCTACCGACGCCGCTATCGACCGAACTCTATTGCAAACTATTAATAAACAGGTGGTGGACTGTTCCTTCAATTCGATTACCGTCGATGGAGACACCTCGACCAATGACGCCTGTGTGTTGATAGCGACCGGCGAGTCAGGCGTGACAATAGACGAGGATACCCAGGGTTTTGTCAGTGCTCTGACCCGTGTATACCAGCATTTGGCGCAGTCTATTATCCGGGATGCAGAAGGTGCGACAAAATTTGTCGAAATCGAAGTACAGGGGGCTAAATCCGTGGCTGACGCGCGCGAAGTAGGGTATACCATTGCACATTCTCCACTGGTAAAAACAGCGCTTTTTGCATCCGATCCAAATTGGGGCCGTATCCTGGCGGCGATAGGCCGAGCCAGAATCGAAAATCTCGATGTCAGTCGGGTAAGTCTCTATCTGGGGACTACTTGCCTGTTAACAAATGGCCTTCCGGATAATACCTATCGTGAGGAACTGGGGCAGATTGAAATGGACAGGGAGGAGATCAGAATTATCGTTAAGCTCGGACAGGGTGAGCAAACTGCCACGATCTGGACCTCCGACCTTTCCTACGACTATGTAAAAATTAACGCCGAGTATCGCAGTTAAGAAACTATCGAATATGTCAGCCTCGATGCCCTTTTATCATGTCGTTGCAGCGATAGTCTGGCAACCCGGCCTAGACAATTCTCTGCTGATTTCAAGGAGACAAAAAGGTAAGCATCTGGAAGGTTTCTGGGAGTTACCCGGGGGTAAACTCAAACCCGGCGAATCACGATTAAATGGCTTGCGGCGAGAACTCGAAGAGGAGATCAATATCCGTTGTACCGATGCCAGGCCTTTCAGACAGGTTCGTCATGAATACGGGGATCGGTCAATTTTACTAGATGTGTGGGAAGTCAATTCTTTCGAGGGCGTGATAAAAGCACGCGAAGGCCAGCAGGTTCGCTGGGTCAGAGTGGAAAATATGGGCAGATACCGGTTCCCGGAAGCCGACCAACCGATAATAGATTCTATAGGGAGCAGCGTGAAAGCAGGAAGGGTACGTCTTCCTTAACCTGCGATGGTACCTCGTCGATCGATCGCGAGGTGATAAATCTAACCGAGTATCGGTGTTTCCCCGCACTAATTTCAGGGTAGTAGGCCTTGTCAGCAGGAATGGCAATACGCAGTAACTGGTTGGAATGCTGCGGAACCAGAGACTGCTGGAAAAATCCTTTTTCAGCGATAGCCTGTTTAGGTGTTCCGCTGTCGCGAATGACATTCAATATAAGTCCGATAACGGATTCAAGCTCTATATAAGGAGCTGCCCAGCGTTCTAAATCGCTCAATCTTTTTGCATGGGTCTGGTTTAACCAGTATCTTAATTGTGGCAGGTCGAATTCACAGCTACCGCCCGGAATCGCGGTTCGCTGTTTGATCGTTAGCAGGAAATCGATTCGTTTTAAATGTTCGCCAAGTTTGCCACTAAGCTGGTGGACTCGATCGATTGCATTTTTTTGCTTGCTCAAAACCAGGTCGAGCTTCGTCTTGTCTACATCCTCTTTCGATGCAAGAGATTTCAGGGCGCTATGCTGGCGCTGCAGTTCCTTCAACAGCGTCTGTTTTAGATCTCCTCGCTCCAGCAAAGAAGTAATTTCCAGAATGCCGAGGAGGGCACTATACCCACTCCAGTCACCTTTTAATCCGGCGAAGTAGTGAAACCTGCGCATCAAGGTTTCGACGCGCAAACACATACGGATGCGCTCGTTCAGCGGTTGTTCAAAAGTGTGGATTTTAGACGACATTTTGGTTTGTTAGTCGGCAAGATCGGCGATTATAGCTGAAAATAGGATGGTTCGTGAATTACCTCAGTCAATCGAGGCTGACCCCATTGATCACCATTGATTTATATTTCTCGTGCAGGCTGTCTACCTGCTCCTCCAGATTTTGATTTTGATCATTTCCTATGACATCGTCAGCCTGTTTCAAGCGATCTTTATTGCTCCATTGTTGTGCGAGCATTTTGCTCGCCAGCTCAGGATCGATTTTGTCACGACGGGTCAAGCGCTCGATCTGAGTTTGCTCTGAACAGTCGACTACCAGTATGCGGTCGATCAGGGATTGAAAATTGGCTTCAAATAGAAGTGGAATTACCACAATGACATAGTCGGCAGAGCTATTCTGGGCAATTTGATGCTGAGTTTGCCGATATATCATCGGATGAAGTATCGTCTCCAGCCATAGCTTTTCGGCCTCACTGGAAAATATTAAATGCCGCAATTGGCGACGGTCTATTTGCCCATCCTGCTGTAATATCCCGTTACCAAAATGCTGTACGGCCTGTGCATATCCTGGTTGATCGATCTCAAGTAGCCGGCGGCTGAGGATATCTGTATCGATGATCGGTACACCCTGCCGGGAAAATAGGTTGCTGATAGTGGTTTTGCCCGATGCAACACCCCCTGTTAGACCAATTTTGAGCACGACGTCTAGCCCGGTAGCAAGCTTAGAGGAGGCTAAAATAAAACTGTGAAATTTCAGCACCCCACAACAGGCTGAGCCAGCCAGCCGCAGCCAGATAGGGTCCAAATGGGATTTGGGTGCTACGTTCGGTTTTCTTCAGTAGGATCATCGTGATACCGACGATGGCGCCGACGAGTGAAGCGGTTAAAATAATGACAAATAGCATCTTCCACCCGACCCAGGCACCGAGCATTGCAAGTAATTTGAAATCACCGTGCCCCATTCCTTCCTTGCCAGTCGTCAGTTTAAACAGGATAAAAACGCTCCACAAACTGAGGTAACCACCCATTGCCCCGATAATGCTGGTTTCAAGGTCGATGAATACATTAAAGAGAGCCAGGAAAATCCCTAACCACATTAATGGCAAGGTGATGCTGTCTGGCAGTAATTTGTGTCCGATATCGACACCACTGGCGGCGATCAGGCACCAGCTAAACACCAGTGCAGCCATCGCTTGCAAGCTGACACCAAAATGCCATCCGACTACCAGCGAAATCAGTGCCACAAATATTTCGACCAATGGGTACTGGATAGATATCGATGTTCCGCATGCGGCGCATTTACCGCGCAATATCAGGTAGCTCAGGACTGGGATATTTTCGCCAGCGCTAATTCGGTGCCCACAATGTCCACAACGGGACCTGGGTACCAGCAGGTTAAATGATTCAGATTCGGGCTCGTTGGGTTGCTCAAGAAACTCAAGGCAGTCGTGACGCCATTCCCGTTGCATCATTACTGGTAACCGATAAATGACTACATTCAGAAAGCTACCGATGCAGAGTCCTAAAATAAACAGGCAGGTGAGGTAAACGCCTGGAAATAGCTGGAAAAATGAGGCCAGGTCTCCGATCAATTCGAACGGCCTTAAACTACCGAACCCAGCTTGAATATCGGCAGGTACATGGCGATGATCAGACCACCGATCAGCACACCGAGTACTGCCATAATAATCGGTTCCAGTAGTGATGTCAGGGCATCGACCGCATTGTCTACTTCCGTTTCGTAAAAATCGGCAACCTTGGCCAGCATCGAATCGAGCGCACCGGATTCTTCACCGATCGATACCATTTGTATCGCCATATTCGGGAACAGGCCGGTATTACGCATCGCCGTCTGGAGTTGGGTTCCCTGCGATACTTCGTCTCTGATCTTCATGCTGGCCTTGTAGTAAACAATATTGCCGGTTGCGCCGGCAACCGACTCCATCGCTTCGACCAGAGGCACGCCGGCTGTGGACATGGTTTCCAGCGTACGCGAAAACCTGGCGATTGCCGATTTGGTTGTGATATCGCCGATAACCGGCGCCTTCAATGCGATACGGTCAACGGCTTCCTGCAACTTTGGAGAAGTCTTTTTGATGCGCAAAAAGGTATATACCGCGCCTCCAATACTGCCTGCAATCACCCACCACCAGGATTGCATGAATTCGGATAGATTGATAACGAACTTGGTCAACGCGGGCAAATCGGCACCAAAAGAATTAAACAGGTCTTCAAATTTAGGCACCACAAATACCAGTAATATTACGGTGACGATAAATGCGACAATCATGACTGCAATCGGGTAAAACAACGCTTTTTTGACCTTCGCTTTCAATGCTTCGGTTTTTTCCTTATAGGTAGCCAGTTTCTCGAGCATGGTCTCGAGTGCACCGGATTTCTCTCCGGCAGCTACCAAATTGACGAATAACTGATCGAAATAGAGCGGTTGTTTGGCTAAAGCTTCGGCGAGCGGAAGTCCTCCTTCGACTTCGGCCTTAATGCCGAAAATCATTTTTTGCACCGATTTGTTATCGTTGCCCTCGCCTATGATTTCGAACGACTGCACCAATGGCACGCCGGCCTGCATCATGGTCGCCATCTGGCGCGCGAATATTGCGATGTCGGAGGGTAAAATTTTAGCCCCGCCGCCAAACAAAGGTTGCGGTTTTTTGCGCACTCTGGTTGGGTTTATACCCTGTTTACGAAGCTCTCCTTTAGCCAGTGCATCGCTTAAGGCGTATATTTCACCTTTGACTTTGGCGCCTGCCCGGTTGGTACCTTGGTAAGTGAATTCGACTTTTTCTGCCTTCTTTTTTTTGGCCATCTTTGTTTGTTACCCGTTTAGTCCTTGGTTACCCGGTTGGCTTCTTCGAGGCTGATCATTCCGGCTTTTACTTTCTTGAGCGCCGACTGACGTAAGTCAGGAATATTTTCTTTGGCGGCCTGGTCGGCCAGGTCGATCGCGTTCGCGCCGCTCATGATCAGGCGACTCATTTCTTCCGAAATTTTCATAACCTGGTAAATACCGATTCGACCTTTATACCCATTGTTGCATTGATCGCAGCCCACGGCTTTGTAAATTTTTAACTCTTGTTTCAGATCTTCCCTGGTAAAGCCTTCTTTCAGCAGGGACTGCTCGGGAATTTCTTCGAGAGTTTTGCACTGAGTGCACAGTCGGCGTCCTAGTCGTTGCGCAATAATCAGGTTTATCGAAGTTGCAATGTTAAACGCCGGAACTCCCATATTCATCAAACGCGTCAACGTTTGTGGCGCATCGTTGGTATGCAGGGTAGACAATACCAGGTGTCCGGTCTGTGCCGCTTTAATCGCTATACCGGCGGTTTCGAGATCACGAATCTCACCGACCATAATCACGTCCGGGTCCTGACGCAGAAATGCTCTCAGGGCTTCGGCGAAAGTCAAACCTACCTTATCGTGTACATTAACCTGATTGATACCCTCCAGGTTAATTTCGACAGGATCTTCGACTGTGGATATATTGGTTTCGGGAACGTTCAAAATATTAAGGCCGGTATACAGCGATACGGTCTTACCGCTACCGGTGGGGCCGGTGACCAAAATCATTCCATAGGGACTAGCTAAAGCCTTCATATACAAGGCCTTTTGCTCGGGTTCGTAACCCAGTGCATCTATACCCAATTGGGCGCTGGCAACGTCGAGAATACGAAGCACGACTTTTTCGCCAAACAGCGTCGGGCAGGTGTTAACACGAAAATCGATCGAACGCTTTTTTGATAATCTGAGTTTTATACGGCCATCCTGGGGTACTCGCCTTTCTGCAATGTCCATGCGGGACATGACTTTTACCCGTGCCGTTAGTTTCGCGGCTATGCTGATCGGTGGTGACGCCACCTCGGACAAGATGCCGTCGATCCGGTACCTGACTCGATACCGCCTTTCATAAGGTTCAAAATGAATATCCGACGCACCCTTGTTGATTCCATCGAGCAGAATTTTGTTCACATATTTGACTACCGGGGCGTCCTCGGTATCAGCCTGTGTAGGCGCAGCCTGTTCCTCGTCTTCTCCACCGATATCCAGGTTTGCCAGATCATCGTCGAGCATGTCGTCCATGCCGCCGATATCGTCGATCGCTCGCACTGCCTTTTCGATAAATGCGCTGAGCTGGTCTTCCTGCACCAGGATGGCTTCGGTGGTCAAGCCGGTGTTGAATTTGAATTCGTCCAGTGCCTGCGTATTGGTCGGGTTCGAGATAGCGACGAATAAACGGTTACCGCGTTTGAACAGTGGCACCGCGTTATGTTTGGTGATCAGTTTTTCCTGAACCAGGGTCATGGCCGCGTGTTCGGTATCCATCGCCGATAAATCGAATACCGGCAGTCCAAATTCCCGCGAAGAGATAATCGCCAGCAGCGACGATTCGACAATTTTATTTTTTACCAGATAAGTGGTTAGCGGAATATCCTCTTTTTTGGCATTTTGAACTGCTTCGATCGCCGTGGGTTCGTCCAGATGGTGATCGACAACCAGCTTGCGGGCAATCCCGGTGAGATTCATGTTGATAGCAGCCATGGGTCAGTCTTTTTTGATAGTGGTTATCATTCTCCTTCGACCGAGTATATTATAGTTTGACCGGATTGTTGAGAATTCTGTCACTAAATCAGGATTGATATGGGTAATGTGGTGCTAATCAACGAACTACTGGTGAAATCCATTATAATCAAATACTTAAGAAAACTGCTTAAGATAAAATGTAATGTAAATAATTAGCCCTGGACGAGTCTTCGATCACTAGGATTTCAGGCTAAAAAAAAACGGGCTCGCGAGGAGCCCGTTTCTGATCTTGCTTCGTAATTTTAGGGTTATGTTCCGCCACAATTAATGGTGCGTCCTGCTTCAGCACCAGTATCGCCAGTACAACCATTACCAGTTAGATCCCAATTCAATGCAGCTCCACTGCCGATATCGGGGGTCAAGGTAATTGCGATTAAGCCCCCGCCCGATTGCTTGGCTGTAGTAACTAAAGTGAGTACACCGTCTGCTATGCCTAGCGTAGTCACGTAATTAATAGTCCCAGTCGCAGTAATAGCAGCCGGGATGCCGAATAAACCAGCGTCACAAGAGGATAAAACACCCTCTTCCTGGTAACACAACGCGACAGTAGTCTTGTAAGCAGATATGCCAGATAAAGCACCGGATAGCTTGCTACGCTGCGTATAGTCAGCATACTGTGGAATGGCGATTGCAGCCAGAATACCGATGATAGCGACTACGATCATCAGTTCGATTAATGTAAAACCTGCTTGTTGCTTTTTCATTTGTTGTTCCTCATTAGAGTTAACTTCGTAAAACCTTAGTCAGAATTCGGCTAATGCCAATCCATGTGGTTTATAATGCAATGCGGATGCCAGAATTGATAAAAACTATAATAAATATATAAATCAATTAGTTACGATTTATTTAAGACTCCGAGGAAGTCGTGTAGACAGGAAAACCTGACATTTTTGTCAAGTTTTAACGATTTTTGTCAGATTTTCTTAAGTTCCAGCTTTTCGATTTTGTAGCGTAACTGACGCAGGGTAATGCCCAACGACCTGGCCGTAGCCGACTGATTCCATCGACACTTTTCCAAAGCCTGCAATATCTGCTCTTTTTCGATATCCTGCGTGATTTTACCGAGGTCGACCCGGGAATTTGACGACAGGGCATCGATTTCGGGTAACTGCAAATCGTCAACCATAATCAAATTGCCTTCACACAGGGCGCTCGCGCGTTCGAGGATATTTTCCAGTTCGCGCACGTTTCCGGGGAATGGATAACTCTCCAGAGCCACCAGGGCTGACTTGTCCAGCCTGATTTCAGGCGAGTTATCGGTATTTTGTTTGTTGATAATATGTGCGATGAGCTGGGGCAGATCTTCGCTGCGCTCGGCCAGGGTCGGTACCGTGATTCCAATTACATTGACACGATAATACAGGTCTTGCCGGAATTCACCCTGCTTGACCATCGCATCGAGGTCTTTATGGGATGCGCTGATAATGCGTACGTCGATGCTTTCTTCAAGCTGGGCGCCGACCGGCCGTATGGCTTTTTCCTGGATTACCCGGAGCAATTTTACCTGCATCGGTAAGGGCAGGTCGGCTATTTCGTCGAGAAACAAAGTGCCGCCATGGGCGGCCTTGAACAAGCCTTCGTTATCACTCGTGGCACCGGTAAAACTACCTTTGAGATGACCAAAAAACTCACTTTCCATCAATTCCGCTGGTATCGCGCCGCAGTTGACCGCGACAAAGGGTGAATTACCCCTGGCCCCCTGCAGATGAATTTGACGCGCCACCAGTTCCTTGCCGGTACCCGATTGCCCCTGGATAAAAACCGGCGCCTGGCTGCGCGCAAACTTGGTAATCGAGCGTCTCATTTCATTGACAGGTTTTGAATCGCCGATGATCTGGTATTTCGACCCGGCAAAAGAGCTTAATTGTTGTGTACTGGTCGGTAAGGTGAGTGCCTGTTCGACCAGGTTGCGCAGCTTGTCGAGCGATACCGGTTTGGATACAAAATCGAAAGCCCCCGATTTCATCGCCTTGATCGCCAGGTCGATACTACCGTGCGCGGTAATAACCGCGCTCGGTGTATTGGGGCAATGTTGCTGGATAAATTCGACCAGCGCGATACCGTCCCCATCGGGCAACTTCATATCGGTCAGGCAAAGATCGAAAGTTTCCTCCTGTAAATAGCGTGTCGCACTACTGAAATCCTCCGCGCAGCGGGTTTCGAGCCCCATGCGTAGCAAGGTGATTTCGAGCAATTCTCTGATATCCGGTTCATCATCGACAACCAGCACGCGCTGTTTGCTCATATCGCTGCCTGTTCGGGCTGATGATGAACGGGGCTCACTGCAAACCGGATGGTAAAACTGCTGCCACTGTACGAATTCCGCCCAAATTCTATGGTCGCGTCATTGATCTCGCAAAGTTGATCGACAATATACAGGCCCAGTCCGGAGCCCTGATGGCTGGTGGTATAAAAAGGTTCGAATATCTTATCCAGATTTTGCTGCTCAATGCCTGGACCCTCGTCGGCTATTTCGAGGTTTACTGCACGATTTGGACCGCCGAAAAGCCTGATGTGAATCGGCTTTTCACTATTACCGTGGATTCGCGCATTGTTGCAGAGATTAATCATGATCTGGTTCAGATGGCCCGCGTCAAACCAGATCGAGGCATTATCCAGTTGCAAATCAAGATCGAGACTCTCCGCCTTTGTCTGGTTGCTCAGGCAATAATCCTCGACAAACTTTAGCAACCATCGATCCAGAGTAATAGTTTCCTTCGCGGTCTGGCTGCCACGCGAGATTTTCAGGATATCCTCGATGATGTGATTGATCCGATTCGAATGCTGGAGGATGATTTCCGTCATACGGCGTTCGGTATCGGCAAGATCGTTGCTTTCAGACAGTAATTGAGCGGCATGCGAAATCGCACCGAGCGGATTACGTATCTCGTGGGCGATACTGGCAGTGAGATGGCCGAGGGATGCCAGTTTGGCTTGCTGCATACTGTTCTTGATCGAAGAAACATCATTTAGAAATATCAGTATGTTTTCATTACCCTGATCCTGTAAACGCCGAAAACTAACCTGAATATTGTCGATACCTGTCTCGGAAGGCAAATAAGGTGTATCCCTGGCGGGCGAGTTCCGCCACATTTTCAGCGCTGCCAGAATTTCAGGTTGATCGCGCTTGAGCGAAAACACCTTGCTCGTGGTAATGTTGAGCATTTCCAGTGCGGCATTATTGATGTGCCTCACCTGGTTGTTCCGAGTGAGTACGATCACGCCAGCCTGCATATTTTCAATAATTTCCTGGTTCAGGGCTGACAGCAGTGCAACGTCACGGTCTCGTTGTTGCACTAGCTGTTCGGTGCTTTTTACACGCAGCATCAATTTATGCGTCACGATAGCGGTGGCAAACAGGATTGCGCCGAGAATCCCAACCTGGGTCGAATTGCCCGAATAATTGTCAATATTAGTGATCGAGTAAATATACTCAGCAAGCAGGCCGAGCGTAGCCAGCGAGGCAAAAACCATCGCCAGTAATTGTTCGGCAAGCAAGCCTGTCACTGCTATCGGTATGATTAAAAGCATTCCAAGACCGCTGGAAATTCCACCGCAGGCATGCATAAGCAGAATGATAACGATCATATCGGTATAAATTTGTAACGAAACCTGATGTTGAAACCCACGCCTTTCGATCCAGGCAGCCAGCATCCACACCAGTGAGAGTATGACAAAAGCCAGACTAGCCCAGGAAAAAAGCCTGATATCAACGATATTCAATAATGGCGATTCACTGACGAAGCTCTGGCTGAAAAAAGTGGCGGATATAGCGAGACGATAAACGTTAAGCAATCGAATCGACGTCCAGTTTGTCGAGCGCGGTTTGTAGCCGGATGTACTGACAAAACTATTGCTGGTCGCGGTCTGCATGATCCTGACTACAGTAGGGATTACCGTTGACTAATACAATCGAAGTTTCCGGTGCGTGTACACCACAAAATTTGCACTGACGCATATTTTCGCTTCTGGTTTTAGTATGATGCTCGATTTCCCGCGGTGCGGGGTCTTCAACGAACAAACGTTTGATCAGCCACAGCAATATCGCAATGATGGCAAACAGTAATATCAGGCGTATGAACATAAGAATTGGGTAGAAAATTATTGTATCTAATTGCCGGGATAGCTAGTCTATGATTTATGTGCCCAAAGAACAAATTTAGGGAGCCAGGGGTCTATTAGGCCGCCAGGACATACTTAGTAACCGGGAGATTTTATGAACCTGCACGAACATCAGTCAAAAGCATTATTCAGAGAATTCAATATTCCTGTTCCCGAAGGGGACGCCGTATTTTCGGTTGATGAAGCAATTTCATTGGCAAGCGTGCTTGGTGGCGGCAAGTGGATTGTTAAGGCCCAGGTCCACGCCGGGGGTCGAGGCAAGGGCGGTGGCGTCAAGATCGTTGAGGGGACTGCTGAGTTGACTGAAACGGTCAAAGCTTTTCTGGGTTCCAGGCTGGTCACCCATCAGACCGATAGCGAAGGGTTGCCAGTCAATCGTGTTCTGGTCGAATCCCTGTCAGATATTGACCGGGAAATATACCTCAGTGTGCTGATCGATCGGGCAAGTAAGCGCATTATTTTTATGGCTTCGGCGGAAGGCGGTATGGACATAGAAGAGGTGGCTGCTACCCAACCGGAAAAAATTCTCAAGGTGGCTATCGATCCGATCGTCGGCCTGCAGGCGTATCAAACCCGACAACTGGCCTTTGGGCTGGGTCTCGTGGGTGAGCAGGTCAAACAACTCGGCCAGATCATGAATGGGCTTTATCAGATATTTATCCAGCATGATGGCAGCCTGATCGAAATCAACCCGTTGATTGTCAACGGCGATGGTAATTTACTCGCGCTGGACGCAAAAGTCGGGATAGACGGAAATGCGCTGTATCGCCAACCCAAAATGAAAGACATGCGTGACGACACACAGGAAAATGAACGCGAATTACAGGCCGACGCGCACGGCCTGAACTATGTATCGCTGGATGGCAATATCGGCTGCATGGTGAATGGCGCAGGTCTTGCGATGGCGACTATGGATGAAATAAAGCTACAGGGTGGAGAACCAGCCAATTTCCTCGATGTTGGGGGTGGTGCTACCGCTGAAAAAGTTGCCAAAGCTTTCAAATTGATTGTTTCGGATCAGAATGTTAAGGCCATTTTGGTCAATATATTTGGTGGAATCGTGCATTGCGATCTGATTGCCGAAGGTATCATTCAGGCAATAACAGAGATCGGCCTGGCTATTCCGGTTATAGTTCGGCTGGAAGGCACCAATGTAGAGCAGGGTAAAGAGATCTTGTCCAGCAGTGGCCTCGATATTATTTCCGCTGACGATCTTGAAGACGGCGCGAAGAAAGCTGTCGCGTTAATAGGATAAAACTCTTGAGTATACTAATAAATAAAGACACGAAGGTGATTTGCCAGGGCTTTACCGGCAAACAGGGCAGTTTTCATTCGCAGCAGGCGATCGCTTATGGCACCCGGGTTGTCGGCGGGGTGACGCCCGGAAAGGGTGGGCAAAAACACCTGAATTTACCGGTATTCGATACGGTTGCCGATGCTGCGCAGGCGACCGGTGCCGACGCTACGATGATTTATGTGCCGGCGCCATTTTGCGCCGATGCTATTTTGGAAGCGGTCGCGGCTGGCATCAAGGTAATAGTTTGCATTACCGAACATATCCCGGTGCTCGATATGGTCAAGGTAAAGGCAGTGTTGGAAAGATCGGATAGTTATTTAATCGGACCGAATTGCCCGGGAATTATCACCTCTGGAGTATGCAAAATAGGGATCATGCCGGGTTCTATCCACAAGGCCGGCTCTATAGGCGTGGTTTCGCGCTCGGGTACACTCACCTATGAAGCGGTGCATCAAACTACCCAGAATGGTCTGGGTCAGACGACCTGTATCGGTATTGGCGGAGACCCGATTCATGGCATGAGTTTCATCGACTGCCTCGAGCTGTTTGAACAGGATCCAGATACCAAAGGTATTGTCATGGTCGGTGAGATTGGAGGTAATGCGGAAGAGCAGGCAGCGGAATTTATCAGGGAAAATGTTACCAAACCAGTGGTATCTTATATTGCAGGTGTGACTGCCCCACCGGGTAAACGCATGGGACATGCTGGGGCGATCATCGCTGGTGGAAAGGGCACCGCGGCGGAAAAATTTGAAGCCTTACAGTCTGCTGGCGTTGCCACGGTCAACTCACCTTCACGACTCGGCTCGAAAATGAAGGAATTACTCAGTAAATAGTACTGTTTCGCATTATTTTTTAATGTTGGTGCGATAAGCGGCAGGCAGCGGAGCCAGGGACTGGTTTTTATTTTTTGCATTCAGATGACTTGCTGAACGATCAAAACCTGCCTATACTGCGCGGCGATTTTTTGATGTTCTGCACTGGAGAGCAACTCTAATGACAGTAAAGATACCTGAGGGCTACAAACCAGCTCCGAAAGATGAATATATGTCATCCTTGCAACTGGAGTATTTTCGCCAGAAATTGCTGACATGGCGTGCCGAGTTGTTACAGGAGTCAGTAAAAACCATTTCCCATTTGAAGGAAGAAAACTGGCAAGAACCTGATATCAATGACCGTGCTACACTGGAAACCGACGCCGCCCTGGAATTACGCACACGTGACCGCTACCGCAAGTTGGTCAATAAAATAGACTCGGCACTTTCGCGTGTCGCTGATGGTAGTTACGGGTATTGCGATGATACCGGCGAAGAAATTGGCCTGTTTCGTCTCGAAGCCAGGCCGGTTGCCACGCTGACCGTCGAAGCTCAGGAAAAACACGAACGTCTGGAAAAACAGCATCGCGACGACTAGCCTGTAGGGCCGAATTCATGCGGCCAGTACTGAATAGACTATGCCACATTGGTCGAATAAATTCGACCCTACCCATCAGGTGAAGAGCCATCTTTCTTGTAGGGAACCCGCGCAGTAGGAACCACTTTCGAGGCCGCAACACAGTGCCGATGCTGGTCGTCGAAAAATATATGGGGTGAAAACGTTTCCAGAATCTTGTCTTTCGAGACACCCCCAAGGAAAAATGTTTCGTCGATTCGCACATTCCAGGTTCTTAGCGTTTTGATCACCCGTTCGTGCGCCGGGCTGTTGCGGGCGGTCACCAGGGCGGTTCGAATCGGCGCAACGTCATTCCCCCCACTGCTTTGTAAATCGAATTGCAGAAACGAAAGGGTTTTTAATAATTTAGCGAATGGGCCTTCAGGTAGCGGCTTTTCAGCATTGATCTTTTCATGCTCGATGAATGCTTCCAGCCCCTGCTGCTGGTAGATCATTTCGGATTCTTCTGAAAACAGCACCGCGTCGCCGTCAAAGGCAATTCTGATCTGTTCCAATGGCCTTTGAGGGTCGAGCGACGGGCCATCGTAAATCAACCCGGAAGCAACATTAGATTCAACCGCCGCCTGAACGTCTTCTTCGGTGGCGGATAAAAAAAGATCGACGTCAAAAGCATTTAAATATTTGGCTACCGGTTCGCCACCGGTAAAAGCCGCGCGCGAAATATCGAGGCCATAGTGACCGATCGAGTTGAATATGCGTAAGCTGGTATCGGCTGAATTGCGCGATATGATGACAACTTCGGTACGACGCGTTTTTTTTTCGTCGAGGTTATTAATACGTAATATTGACTCGATTAACGCGAAACCGGTCCCTGGCCGCAAAATATCGTTTTCGTGTTCCAGCTGATATCGACAGTAGGCTTCGAGTCCCTGGCTTTCAAATATTTCGTTTTCCATGTTGAGGTCGAACAGTGCCCTGGACGAAACACCGATAACCAGATAGTCGCTTAAATTGTAGGCCATAACCTTGAAGGTGTACTAAATATTCACTAAAGTTGCTTGAGCATTATTTTCGACTTTCGCTGCTGATTGTAGACCGCACGTTTATGCTCGGGCAAAGAGTCGACATCTGTTTCCACGAATCCATTTTCAATAAACCAGTGTGAAGTATGGGTAGTTAATATATACACCCGTTGAGTATTCTGCTTTAGCGCAAGATGTTCAGCGACCTGTAGCAGTTGTTTTCCGAGCCCGGTGCGGTGGTAATCATCGTGCACGGCGAGGCAGGCAACTTCACTAATACCGTTTTGTCGATCAGGAATGCAGGCTACGCAGGCGATGATCATGCCATCCTTTTCGATCACCCGAAAATGGTCGATTTCAAGTTCGAGCTGTTCTTTTGATCGGTGCACTAATGTACCGGCTGCTTCCAGGGGTTCGATCAGGCTGAGTATTCCACCGATATCGTCAATATGGGCCGCCCTGATGCCTTCGTAGAACAGATTGGTGATCATGGTGCCGTAACCATCGCGTGTGAAAAGTTCCAGCAAAAGGCCACCATCTACTTGTTGATCGATAATATGAACGCGCCGAACACCCGATCGAATTGCCCTGATCGCCTGACTCAATAAGCTTTTTAATTCATCGGGTGTATCGGCTTGTTGAATCAGGGCTTCACATTCGACGCTCGACAAGGTGCCTGCTCGTTCAGCGTATGCCTGGTCGAGAGGGATGAATATTAACTTGTCTGCCTTGAGTGCAATAGCGACTTCGTTAGCCAGCTCTTCTGCCGGCAAGTTGAATATTTCTCCGGTTTTCGAATACCCGATATTCGATAACAGTATGACGTGATTATTCTCCAGCAATTCGGCGATCGCCCGGTGTTTGATGTCGCGGACTTTGCCGGAGTGTTGCATGTCGATACCATCGATTATACCGAGTGGCATACCGGTAACAAAATTTCCACTGACCAGCGAGATTTCGGAACCAGACATGGGTGTATTGGGAAGCCCCATCGAAAGTTGCGACTCGAGATAAGTCCGTACTTCGTTGATGGCCTGAATGATATGGGGCAGAGATTCCACATCGCTAATACGTACATTGCGATGAAATTTGGAGGTGATATTGTTCATTGCCAGATGCTGGTCAATTTTACTTCGACTTCCATGCAAAATGACCAACTTGATACCGAGATGATTAAGCAGTGCGATGTCATGGATGAGACCGACGAATCGATCCGAGTGAATGATTTCGTCAGATATTAAAATGACAAAGGTTTTCCTGCGGTGTGCCTTAATATAAGGCGCCGCCGCTCTAAACCACTGGACGTATTCTCGATCGTTACTCATTAACTCAATGACTTCTGTTAAACTCCTGATTTCGTGAGACAAACGAAAATGACAGCTTTCGTTCGCCGTACTCTGAGAATTCACGGATGAATTATTCAGAGCTTGCTATATTATATGATTTGACTGAATCACGATATTAAGGAAGGTCTGATTTATTCAGACCTTCCGGCAGCACATGGACGTGCTGCCAAAATCAGTGCCGCTAAGGCATTGATTTTGTGAGACAAACGAAAATGGCACTTTTCGTTCGCCGTACTCTGAGAATTCACGGATGAATTATTCAGAGGTTCCTTTACATTACGAAAGGAATTTAGAGATTAATAGCCCTAGCGAAGCCCATCCAGTCAGTAGCTATAACTTGCAACATCAGGAACTGGTGAAATTTCTTTATAGCCGGGTTACTGGCGGAGTACTGATTACATTTTTTATTTCAGCAGTGGCCTCCGTGCTGGCCTATATAGAGTTATCGATACAGGGTAGGGAATACTGGGTAGTGGGCTGGTTTTCACTTCTGTGTTTGATATTGCTTGCCAGGTTGCAATTGGCGAAGATGTTTGCCGGTGTTAAAAACAATGCCTATTTTCAACACCAGAAATGGCACAACCGTTTTCTTGTCGGGGTGGTAGCATCAGGACTGATGCAGGGCTGCGGTGCGGCTTTGCTGATGCCTTACGTCACTATTAATGTACAGATAATATTGCATTCCCTGTTGTTGGGGATGAGCGCAGGTGCTATTGCTTTTTTATCGACAGCACTGTGGATCTACATTTCTTACCTGGTAACGATCATGCTGCCCGTTACCATCTGGTTGATGTCGCGGCAGACCCTGGACGGAGTTTTGCTCGGTTTTATCTATCTATTTATGATGATGGCGGTCTCAATCGCCGTCAAACGTATGAATATACTGGTAAACGATGCCCTGTATTATCGCTATGATAACGAGACTCTGGTAAAGGATTTGCAGCGGTTGCTTGAATCGGTATCGAATTCGAATAAGGCACTGGAAAAAATATCGACCACCGATGAATTGACGGGGCTGTCCAACTACAGGGCATTCCGTGTCGGTCTTGAGAAGGTATGGCGTCAAAACTCGGGGTCGAATACGCCCGTGTCGCTAGCTAAAATCAATATCGATTATTTCAACGAGTATAACACTCACTATGGGCTTGAAATGGGCGATCTGCAACTACGCGATATTGCTCGAATTCTGACGGACGAAATGACACAGCCGGATCAATTGATAGCGCGCCTCAATGGGGCCGAGTTCGCCCTGATACTACCAGGGTTGAGCTGCGAAGATGCTCGTTTATTGCTTGTGCGTGTAGTTCGTACTCTGGCGAGTAAAAAAATAGAACACGAAAAATCGAAGACCGATCGGTACCTGACAATAAGCATTGGGCTCTCGTGTCAGTATGTTGCCGAAGGCTCGTCTTCACGGACCTTGTTGAGCGGGGCAGACAAGGCGCTCAAATCCGCCAAAGGTAAAGGGAGAAATCGAGTCGAAATCCTGTGAACCTGAAACCTGGCTAGCCAGGAACTACTTGAGCAGCGATTCCAGCAGGGACTTTTGTGCGTGCAGGCGGTTTTCAGCTTCCTGCCAGACCACGCTTTGCTCGCTTTCGAGTACGGCAGCGGTTACCTCTTCTCCACGATGTGCCGGCAGGCAGTGCATAAATAAAGCATCTTTGTTGGCGAGTTCCATGATTTTGCCCGACACCTGAAACTCGGAAAAGGTTTTTAGTCTGTCTGCCTGTTCCTGTTCCTGACCCATGCTGGCCCAGACATCGGTTACCACAAGGTCGACGTTGCGAGCCGCCTCGGCAGCCGAGTGGAATAGCTTAACCCTGTCGCTCGCGACCCTGACGATGTCAGGGTCGGGTTGGTGTCCTGGCGGACAGCCAATATGCAGGCTAAAGCCAAATCGAATCGCGGCGTTAATATATGAATGGCACATATTATTGCCGTCACCGATCCAGGCCACACTCGAGCCCTGAATATTACCGCGAAGTTCGATCCAGGTTTGCATATCGGCCAGCAACTGACAGGGGTGCAAATAGTCGGTTAAACCATTTATCACCGGCCTGGATGAATGTTGAGCCAGGGTAACCGCTCGTTCGTGGCCAAAGGTGCGGATCATAATGCCATCCACCATACTCGATATTACCCGGGCACTATCCTCTATCGGTTCGCCCCGGCCCAGTTGAATATTCTGGGGTGACAGAAACATCGCGTGTCCTCCGAGCTGGCTCATGCCCGCTTCAAACGAGACCCGGGTTCGGGTGGACGATTTTTCAAAAATCATCGCCAGCACCTTGCCCGAAAGCGGGGTATGCGAGATACCTTTTTTGAGGCGTTGCTTTACGTCGATCGCGTGATCAATCAGTGCTAACAGT
>JADFMY010000037.1 GCA_022563685.1 Pseudomonadota bacterium
CGCGCTCCCGGAAATTTTAATCCGCATTAGAATTTTCATTCGAAACTGTTATGAGGACTCGATATGAGCGCAGGCGTTCGCTTTTGGCAGGCCCTGGAGGCAGAAAAACCGCTGCAGGTGGCGGGCACCATCAATGCCTACTCGGCGCTGCTCGCCGGCAAAGCCGGATTCCGGGCGATTTACCTGTCCGGCGCCGGCGTCGCCAATGCGTCGTTCGGTCTTCCCGACCTGGCGATGACCACGCTGGGCGATGTGTGCGAGGACATTCGCCGCATCAGCTATGCGACCGAGCTACCCCTGCTGGTGGACGCGGATACCGGCTGGGGTGGCGCATTCATGATCGGCCGCACCGTCCGTGAAATGATTCGTGCGGGCGCGGCCGCTTGCCACATCGAGGACCAGGTTGGCGTCAAGCGGTGCGGGCATCGCCCGGGCAAGGCACTGGTCGAGACCGCGGAAATGGTTGACCGCATCAAGGCTGCGGTCGACAGCCGCAGCGATGACAAATTCGCGGTCATGGCACGCACCGATGCACACGCCGTTGAAGGACTCAAGGCAGCACTCGACAGATCGGCGGCCTATGTCGAGGCTGGCGCGGACATGATTTTTGCCGAAGCACTGATGACCCTGGACGAATACCAGCAATTCACTGCAGCGATCAGCGTCCCTGTGCTCGCGAACCTGACAGAATTCGGTAAAACGCCGATGTTCACAACCGCCGAGCTGAAGAAAGCCGGCGTAAGCCTCGCGCTTTATCCGTTGTCAGCTTATCGGGCAATGTCCAAAGCTGCGGAAAAAGTGTACGTAACACTACGCAGGGATGGGACCCAAAAATCGGTCATCGAGGACATGCAGACACGCGACGAACTCTACGACGTACTCGGTTATCACATATATGAGGCCAAACTTGATCAATTGTTCGCCGCGCAGGGCCTGATAGACAAGAAAGACTAATAGAGAATCGGAGAGCGGAATGACAGCAATTAAGAAAACAGGCGGACTGGCCGGTGTAATAGCCGGACAGACAGCGCTGTGCGCAGTTGGAGGAGAGGGTGCTGGCCTGAGCTACCGCGGTTATGACATTGACGACCTCAGCGATAATGCCAGTTTTGAGGAGGTAGCCTATCTCCTCATAGCTGGACACCTGCCGAACCGCGGTGAGCTTGACGAATATATCGCGAAGCTGAAGTCGTTGCGCGGGCTGCCGGACCCGGTGAAACAGGTGCTCGAGATTATTCCTGCGAACGCGCACCCGATGGCCGTATTACGCACTGGCGTTTCTATTCTCGGCAACCTGGAGCCTGAAGGGGATTTCGCCAATCAGGTCTTGGTTGCCGATCGCCTGCTCGCATGTCTGCCCTCGATGCTGCTTTACTGGCATCGATTTCAGACCGACGGCGAACGCATCGATGTCGAAACCGGCGATGACAGCGTGTCAGGGCATTTCCTGCATATGCTGCATGGCAAGCGACCGAGCGAACTGCACAGAAAATCGCTGGATACCACGCTGATTCTGTACGCGGAGCACGAATTCAATGCCTCGACGTTTACAGCCAGGATCATTGCCGGGACCTTGTCCGATTTTCATTCGGCAGTCAGTGGCGCGATCGGTGCCTTGCGTGGTGCGCTGCATGGCGGTGCGAACGAAGCAGCGATGGCACTGATCGAAAAATTCTCTTCTCCCGAAGAAGCGATTGAAGGCGTACTTGGCATGCTCGGGCGTAAGGAAAAGATAATGGGTTTCGGACACCGGGTGTATACGACATCGGATCCGCGCAATTCGGTGAACAAAAAGATGGCGGAGGTGCTGGCTGATGAAGCCGGTGACACGCATCTGTACGTGGTGTCGGAAGCGATCGAGAAAGTAATGTGGGACCAAAAGAAAATTTTCGCGAATGCCGATTTTTTTGCGGCAACTGTGTATCACTTCATGGGCATTCCAACCTACCTGTTTACGCCGATCTTCGTTTGCTCACGGATAAGCGGCTGGTCGGCACACATCATGGAGCAGCGTGCCGATAACAAACTCATTCGCCCGGCGGCGGATTACATTGGTCCGGGCCCGCAAAAATTCGTGCCGATCGAGGAGCGTCACTGAAAGAGCGGCGATTGTTGATTATTCGTCGGTCCGAAATTGTAGTTCGGTTTCGCAGGAGCCCGGTCCACCGGGCGATTTGACAAGAACGCAGATGTCAAGTTTTGATCGCCCGCTGGGGCGGGCCGCTGCGGTTTTTCAAACGAAAGTTTTACGGAGATAAAATGTCTGCCAACGACTTATGCTCGGCTGCGCGGCCTGAGCCGGACCAGGTATTGGTCGATATTGCGGACTACGTCTGCAACACGACGATCGATAGCCATCTCGCTTATGAAACCGCGCATTACTGTCTTATGGACACGCTCGCCTGCGGTTTTCAGGCGCTCGATTATCCCGCCTGCACGAAATTGCTGGGCCCGGTGGTTCCCGGGGCCACGCTGCCGGGTGGCGCACGCGTGCCGGGCACCTCATACGAGCTGGAACCGGTGGCCGGTGCATTCAATATCGGCATCATGATTCGCTGGCTGGACTTCAACGACACCTGGCTCGCGGCCGAATGGGGACATCCATCGGACAATCTCGGCGCCATCCTGGCACTGGCCGATTACCTGTCGCGTAAACGGGTGAGCGAAGGAGGGGCATCACTGACGATGCGCGATGTATTGATCGCAATGATCAAGGCGCACGAAATCCAGGGCGTGATCGCGCTCGAAAACTCGTTCAACCGCGTCGGTCTCTGCCACGTCATGCTGGTACGCATTGCCTCGACCGCAGTGACCGCACAAATGCTCGGCTGTACCCGCGACGAATGCCTGAACGCGGTATCGCACGCCTGGATCGACGGTTCATCGCTACGCACCTATCGTCATGCACCGAATACCGGGTCGAGAAAATCCTGGGCCGCCGGCGACGCGTCGTCACGCGGATTATTTCTGGCTTTTATCGCATTACGCGGCGAGATGGGCTATCCATCGGCAATCACTGCACCAACCTGGGGATTTCAGGACGTTGCATTCGGTAAAAAACCACTTAAATTCACGCAGGGGTATGGCACCTACACGATGGAAAACATTCTGTTCAAGATTTCCTTCCCGGCCGAATTCCACGCCCAGACCGCAGTCGAAGCTGCGGTTACCCTGCACCCGCACGTGGTCGACCGGGTCGACGAGGTCGAACGTATCGTGATCAAAACCCAGGAATCCGGCGATCGCATCATCAACAAGACCGGTCCGCTGGACAATCCGGCTGACCGCGACCACTGTATCCAGTACATGGTGGCAATCGGATTACTCAAGGGCGATTTGCAGGCCGAGCATTACGAAGACGATGTCGCGTCGGACCCGCGAGTCGACGCATTGCGCGAGTGCATGGAAGTATCCGAGGAAGAACGCTTCACGCGCGAATACCTGGAAGCCGACAAGCGTGCGATCGGTAATTCCTTACAGGTTTTTTTCAAGGATGGTAGCGCCACCGATGAAGTTGTTGTCGATTACCCGGTCGGTCACAGGCGTCGTCGTGATGAAGGTATTCCTTTGTTGAAGGCCAAATTCGAGCGTTACCTACGTGCCAAAATCAGCGCCAAAAAATCGGAACGAATTCTGGCTTTGTGTGCGGATCAGGAGTCATTCGAAAGCGCTACGGTTACCGACATGATGGGGTTGTTGCAATGCTAGCCCGCATAGTGTACGCAGGCGGAGAAAGCTATCGGGTTTTAGCCAGAAAATAAGAATATTAGGCACCATAAATCACCAGTTACCAAAGCGACTCGCAACAATGACGATCAGGAGCCGGCTATTTCGATTAGTTAGATAAACACTATAATGTAGTATTCGGGCCGTATCAGTAATCGACGGCAGGGGAATTTTAATGAATGCTATCACCAGTTTGTTTACTCGGGCTCGGCTGCAAACACGGTTAATGCTGAGCTTGATATTTGTAGTTTTGTTGCAGGCTATTATCAGTGGCAGTTTTACGCTCCACTATATTAAGGTAGTACTGGAGGACAGGATAGGCGATCAAGCCTTACAATTATCCCGTGTGGTTTCGGCTTTACCACAAATTCGCCAGGGCTTGATCGATCGCGATGTGAATCAAATACAAACCCTGGCAGAATTGATACGTCAGGAAACCGATGCGCGGTTTATCGTAGTGGGTGATCTCGAAGGTATCCGCTTTTCACACCCGATTGCTGATCGTATCGGTAAGAAGCGCGTCGGTGGAGATAATCAGCGAGCGATCGAAAAAAAGGAGTCTTACGTTTCTAAAGCGGTGGGCAGCCTCGGGCCTTCGATGCGAGGGAAGTCACCTGTATTGGATGACCAGGGAAAGGTAATCGGTGTAACCAGCGTTGGCTACATGCTTGACAGTGTAGGGGAAATCATTAGCGGCTACCAAAAGTCCGTCATCCTGATTGTTATCGCTTCATTATTTGTCAGCGTACTGGTAGGCATGGCAATATCTAAACACTTTAAACGTATTCTTTTCGGACTCGAGCCCGAGGAGATCGCTCGATTGTTTGAAGAGCGCAATGCGACATTGGAAACCGTGCACGAAGGCATTATCTCTATCGACCGAAAAGGTATCATCACTACTTTCAATAAAACAGCGGTCGAAACTTTAAATCTGCCAAAAGACCAATCACTAACTGGCCAGGACATTCGACAGGTTTTACCCGACAGCGATATCTGGAGTGTACTGGAAAGCGGTGAACCGGAACATGACAAGGAAGCCTGGATCAATGGCCAAAGCCTGATCGTTAACCACTTGCCAGTCGTGGTGCAAGGACATACCACAGGGGTGGTGTCGAGCTTCCGTCCCAAGGGAGAGCTCGAATTATTGACTCGAAAGCTTTCGCATATCGAGCAATACGCTGAAACCTTGCGATCTCAAAGCCACGAATATGCCAACAAGCTGCATACTATCGCTGGATTGATTCAACTCGATGCGAAAGAGGAGGCGCTCGATCTCATCGGCCAGGAAAGCAAAGGAATCCAGGAACTGGTTCACCTGCTGGTTGCCGCCGTGCCCGACCCGATATTGGCGGGCTGCATACTCGGCAAGTTCAATCGTGCACGCGAACTGGGTCTGGAGCTAGTGGTCGATCCTGAAAGCCACATGATGGATGTCCCCGAACAACTGCCCCGCGAACGCCTGGTAACACTATTAGGAAACTTGCTGGATAATGCTTTCGAAGCCACCCGTCTTCAGCTTAAACAAAATACCGAGGGCAATCGGACTATAAGACTTACCATGAGCGATTATGGTAACGATTTAATTTTTGAAATTGACGATAGTGGTAAGGGTATACCGCTTGAAAACCAGCAGCGAATTTTTGAAAAGGGCGTGAGCACAAAAATGGAGGCTGGCCACGGCTACGGCCTGTTTCTAGTATCGACTATCTTGAAGGAATTGCACGGACAAATAAGCTTGCATAATCATGAAAGTGGAGGTGGACGGGTCATCGTTTACCTGCCCAAGACAGCAAATCTCGAACACAAGGCTGTTTCGATAGAAAGAGCTTATTCATGAACCCTATACGCACCATCATCGCTGAAGACGACATCCGTATCGCCGAAATTCAGCATCGGTTTCTGGAAAAACTGGATGCTTTTGAAACGGTAGGGCTTGCCCACAATCTTGAAGACTGCCGGGAAATGATCGATATCCTCAAGCCGGATCTGGTATTACTGGATATTTATTTTCCAGATGGAAACGGTCTCGAATTTCTGAAATCCCTGCGTGATGAAAATCGAAATATCGATGTGATACTGGTAACCGCAGCCAGGGATGTTGAATCGGTGAAGAGCGCGATGCATGGTGGCGTATTTGACTATATTGTTAAACCGCTGGAATTTAGCCGAATGCGCGATTCATTGAGTCGATACCGGGATCATTTTGAGCGTTTGAGTGCACTGGATACCGTCGAACAGTCCGATATTGATGGTTTGCTACCCAGAGCAACTACCGATAGCCCTGCCAATCGTCCAGTCAGTTTACTACCTAAGGGCATAGACGCTTTGACGCTGAATAAGGTTCGAGATGTGTTTCAATCTACCTCTGATTCGCAGGGCGCAGAATTGGTGGGACAAAAAATCGGCATCAGCCGAACTACTGCGCGTCGCTACCTGGAGTATCTGGTCAGCACGAATGAACTTGTGGTCGACGTCAGCTACGGGGGTGTCGGTCGTCCTGAACGTCACTACTGTCGATTACAACCCAAATAGAAGTTCTACCCAGCCCCGGTAACTGGCTCTGTGAACATTATGAACAAAATTAACTAAATAGAATAAAAACCCAATATCGTGCTATTGTTTCTCGGGTTCTGGCATCGGCGTAAATTCAGCGTGATTAACCAATAAACAGGAGGATTAGTTCAATGATACAAATTTCAAAAATCAACCGTCGGAGCCTGTTGGCGCTCACCTTAGCCGGTAGCATTGGCATGGCAATGAGCATTGCGCCTCTCACATCGCAGGCCGGACCCGATATTAATAAAATTCACTTCCTGATCCCCGGTGGTGCAGGCGGTGGCTGGGACGGTACGGCCCGTGGTACCGGTGAAGCTTTGACCAAGGCAGGTATCGTAGGTTCGGCATCTTATGAAAATATGTCGGGCGGGGGTGGCGGTAAGGCGATCGGCTTCCTGATTGAGAATGCGGAATCTAACTACGGCACTCTAATGGTCAATTCTACCCCGATTGTGATCCGGTCTCTGGTCGGACGTTTTCCGTTCAATTTCCGTGACCTGACCATGATCGCTGGAACCATCGGTGACTATGGTGCAATTATCACCGGTAAAAATAGTCCTTATAAGGATTTTAACGATCTCGTGGCTGCTTATAAGAAGAACCCCCGCGACGTCTCCGTAGGCGGCGGCTCAGTGCCAGGTGGCATGGATCACCTGGTAGTAGCCATGGCTTTCGAAGGAGCTGGCGCAGACCCGACCAAGGTTAAATATATTCCCTATGATGCTGGTGGAAAACTTAATGCCGCGATCTTGTCCGGTGAAGTTGATGCCGGTTCGACCGGTTTTTCCGAAGCAATTGCCCTCGCCAAGTCGGGCGAGATGCGGATTCTTGCGGTCACTTCTGCCGAGCGGGTCCCTGCGTTCATGGACGCTCCAACCCTCAAGGAGCAGGGTATCGATGTAACTTTCGTCAATTGGCGTGGTTTTTTTGCGGCGCCTGGTTTGCCGGAGGGCCTGGCCAATGCCTATCGGGCCGCACTTGCGAAGATGTACACTACACCTGAATGGGAAGCTGTCCGTGCGCGCAATGGCTGGGTAAATATTCACAACCCAGGCGAAAAATTCACTGCCTTCCTTGAAAATCAGGAAAAAGTTATCAAGGATTTGATGACAAAACTTGGCTTCTTGTAATAGACTCAGTAGTAGACCACAGGGCCGGGGCTCGTCGATTGAGCTCCGGCCTTTTTACAACACGGCAAAAGTGGTATCTATCAAAGGGTAGACCATCATGACGCTCGAGCGCGCAATCGCTGGAATATTTCTCCTCGTTTGTCTGATTTACGGCTACACTGCCTTTGTCACCATGGAGGCCAATCTCCTCCCATTTGAGCTAAACATGACCTTTTTGCCTAACACCATGCCGAAGGGGTTGAGTGTTCTTGGCGTCATTGTTGGACTGGTTGTGATTGTTCAGTCAGACCCTAAGGCCGATGCTGAAATAGATGCCGGTGAAATCGATTATCGGAATATGCGGCAATACAAGCTGGCTCAAGCGTTATTTCTTTTAGGACTGATGGTTGCCTATGCACTGCTTTTGCGCCCGATCGGTTTCCTTGCCGCGACGACGTTGTTTCTGGCGGGCGGTAGTGTGATCCTGGGAGAGCGAAAGTATATTGTGCTCATCCCCATAGCGGTATTTACGGCATTTTTGATCTGGTATCTGGTTCACGAAGTGTTGGGGATATTCCTTCGTCCCTGGCCCTGGTTTATTTAAGGAGAATGTCGGATGCTTGAAGGAATTCTCCAGGGGCTTGAGACTGCCTTATCGATACAAAATCTTTTATTAGTCGTCGCCGGGTGCTTGATCGGTACGATTATCGGTATGCTTCCGGGACTGGGGCCGATGTCAATTATCGCCATCATGATCCCGGTTGCGATCAAGATAGGCGATCCATCCGCCGCGCTCATTCTTTTGGCCGGAGTCTATTATGGTGCGATTTTTGGTGGCTCCACTTCATCAATCCTGATCAATGCCCCGGGGATTGCCGGTACAGTGGCAACTGCCTTCGATGGCTATCCCCTGGCTCGCAAAGGAAAAGCCGGTAAGGCGCTAACAATTGCCGCCGTCTCCTCGTTTATTGGTGGCACGGTTGGTGCGATCTTATTGATGGGATTCGCGCCCGCATTAGCCTCCGTTGCCCTGCTGTTTCATTCAGCCGAATATTTTGCATTGATGGTTGTTGGTCTGTCGGCGATCTCGGCGTTTACCGGAACGGGCCATGTCGCCAAGGCCCTGATGATGACGGTGCTTGGATTACTCCTGGCGACAATGGGTGAAAGCGCGCAATTCAACGCGCCTCGCTTCACCATGGGAATAATGGATCTGCAAAGTGGAATCAGTTTCATCACGCTGGCGATGGCGCTGTTTGCCTTGCCCGAAGCGCTGTATTTGGTACTCGATCCCAAGCGCTCGAATACCGGCGGTGCCGGTGATAAGATCAAGGACCTCCGCATCACCAAAGCCGAAGCCAGGCAGATTGCGCCTGTCATCGCGCGACAATCGATCCAGGGATTTTTGATCGGCGTGATGCCTGGCGCGGGCGCCACCCTCGCCTCATTTCTGGGCTATGCCGTCGAGCGCAACCTGGTCAAAGGCGACGAGCGGGCCGAGTTTGGCAAAGGCTCAATCAAAGGGCTCGCGGCGCCTGAGACAGCAAATAACGCTGCCTGTACGGGATCGTTTGTTCCACTGCTGACGCTGGGTATTCCCGGTTCCGGCACCACGGCTATTTTGCTCGGTGCGTTGATAGCCCTCAATGTCACGCCGGGTCCGCGATTGATGATCGACAACCCGGAGATTTTTTGGTCCGTGATCATTTCTATGTATATCGGTAATGTCGTATTATTGATCCTCAACCTGCCGCTTATTCCCTATATCGCCAAATTATTGTTGGTGCCGCGCAATTACCTGATCCCCTTCATATTGTTTTTCACGATGATGGGAAGTTATATCGGCCAAAACAATTCGACCGAGCTATTGATACTCACCGGCATGGGTATAGTGGCTACTATCATGCGGTTTGCCGGCTTTCCGCTAGCGCCCATGCTGATCGGGTTTATTCTCGGACAAATGCTGGAAGATAATTTTGGCCGCGCCATGAACTTATACGACGGCATTAGTTTTATGCGGGAACGTCCGATGACGACCGGGCTGCTGGTGATTGCGGTAGTGTTGATATTTCTACCTTCGATTAGAGAGCAACTTGCTGCCTGGCGACGACGCGGTGTCGCTGACGGAGACTGACTGAGACTGTATGTGGGACCTTAACCCCCAGGTTTTTGGTGCCAAAAACCCTACTCGAACAATTCCAATATATTCGCCAGATCGCTTTTCCCGGCTACTATCTCCGACATTTCCAGTCCTGCTAGTTCATGCGGAAACACCAGCCATCCTTCACTCTTATGGAGGTAATAATCGGGTTCAAAATCGACCTGGTTTTTGCTCGGCTTATACCAGGGACAGGCCACGCGAATATCGCCCGGCGTATTGAGCCTCGACTGCTTGCGAATGGACTTGATCAACGCCGCGACACTGCGGCCCGAATCGAATACATCGTCGACGATCAAAAGCTTATTACTGGCGTTGGCGTTTTCAATCAGATAGTGCAGTCCATGCACCCTGATTTTCTTCGCCTGTTTATTGATACCGTAGTACGACGATGTTCGTACCGAGATATGGTCGGTTTTGATGCCCTTGTATTCGAAATATTCCTGTACCGCGATACCAACCGGAGCACCGCCACGCCAGATACCGACGATAAAATGCGGCCTGAAATCATCCTGGTAAACCAGGTTTGCCAGACGAAACGAGTCTTCCAGCAATTGCTGGGCTGAAATGTAGGTTTTGTCCACGCGATACCACGCAACCGGAATTGTCGAAGCGCGCTATTCTGGCATATTGACTCTGGCTCGACTAGCCTGTTTACAACCTTATCCACTTGAGGTGGTAGTCAAAATCGGTAGAAATAGACAGGGTCATACTCGATAGATTTTGCCCCAGCCTATGGTATCAGCAATTCCCGGTGTTGATCCTCGTCGAAAAAATGGTCGATGCAGTTATTGCCTTCTCCGGCCCAGTCGACGCAGAGCATCATCAGTGCAAACAACTGGTCTTCGATCGAATCGGCGCGCGCCATGCGGCGCTCCATAATCGGAGTTGCCTGCAAATCCAGCACCACGAAATCGGCCTGCTTGTCCACTGCAAAATTGCCGAGCTCACCATCCAGGTAAAGTGATTTCGACCATACGCTGACGGTCGGTATCGTCCAGATGTATGCAGTGCCCGTACACCGAGCGCTCAGACAGCAAGCCGTAACGATCGTAAACGTCCAGATAACTGCGCCGGTGCGGAAATAATTTGGCAACCCAGTCGCCAGGCATGACTAAAACGAAGATGCTCGCGGCAAGCAATGTATCCTTCCCCTTCAGCATCCGGCAAAGCGTGTCGTATACCCACCAGGCCAGCAACGAGAAATCCCACGCTAATAGCCACTGCCGCAGCAGGCGACAAGGGCATGATCTGCTGATCAATCAGCGAGGTATTGTGGCGCCAATCCAGGCTACGCCGGAAATCAGGTGTAACCAACGGATCAGCAGGTTGGCCCAGTCAAGGAGATAAGCTTGCATTAATAAGAATTCACAATATTCAATACTGGAGGCTCAGCGCAGCTATCGAATCATACCGATAGCTGCGCTGCTACTTACATTTATTTTGACGAGAGCCTGTCGTTATTTAGGTAACTTGCTCACCACACCCTGAAGGTAATAGTCCATCCCGCTCAAGTCGCCATCGCTCATGGTTTCCCCTGCAGCAACACGGGTCTTGCCATCCTGATCGACCACCGGGCCGGTAAATGGGTGCAGAGTGCCAGCAGTGAGTTGTTTTTCCATGCTGGCGATGCGATCACGCAGTTCCGCTGGAATTGCCGGGCTCAAAGGCGCGAGTTTTATCATGCCTTCCTGGTACCCACCCCAGACACTTTCTGGTTTCCAGTTACCTGCCTGTACCGCCTTAACGACCTGGGTGTAATAATTACCCCAGTGATGTGTGGCAGCAGTCAGATGCGCCTTAGGGCCATATTTGGACATATCCGAATGATAACCAAACGCATACTTGCCGCGTTCTTCAGCAGCCTGTACCACAGCAGTAGAATCGGTGTGCTGGGTAATGATGTCGGCATCTTGCGACATCAGTGTCATCGCTGCCTGACGCTCTTTGCCAGGGTCGTACCATGAATTTACCCAGATCACGCGCAATTCGGCCTTTGGATTCACGCTGCGGGCACCCTTGATGAAGGCATTGATTCCCTGCAGTACTTCAGGAATTGGAAAGGCTGCAACATAACCCAACACGTTGGTTTTGGTCATTTCACCCGCAATAATGCCAGTCAGGTAACGACCTTCGTAAAAACGCGCGTTGTATATGCCCATATTCTTGCCCATCTTATAACCGGTGGCATGGAGAAACGCAGTTTTTGGAAATTGCTTCGATACCTTCAACATATAATTCATATAGCCAAAGCTGGTGGCAAAAATAACCTTGTCACCGCGCTTGGCCATCTCACGTATGACACGCTCGGCGTCCGCGCCTTCGGCCACATTTTCAACATAGTTGGTTTTTACGCCAGTATCACGTTCCATTTGTAACCGGCCCTGATCGTGCTGATAAGTCCATCCGGCGTCTCCGATTGGGCTCACGTAGACAAAGCCGACTGTTATTTCGACTGCCATCGACGTAGTGCTTAGCAGGCTTGCTGCAACCATCAGTGTCGCTGTTGCCAGATTTCTAAAAAGTTTGTTTCTTATTACCATTTTTCAATCCTCCCAGGGATTATGAGATTTATCCAGACTACTTTAATAAAAGTTAACCCGTCATTCCGGCCTCCGAGCCGGAATCCATTTACATCGCAAGCTTAGACTAACAGCCCTTGGTACGATAGATTCCGGCTCGGCAATTGCTCCTGCATCGCCTAAAAGCGCCTACTGTTGGTGCTCTACCACCTACATCCATGTAGGCGCCGTAGGCCGGAATGACAATTGCCAATTTCTCGACCCTTCTATGCATCCGGACGATACGCCTGGCCAAGCGAAACCGGCGCATGCAGACGCACGGTATTTTGATCACGAGAAATGATCACCAGTACTACAATCGTCGCCACATAAGGCAGCGACGACAAAAACTGTGAGGGAATGTTGATATCCAGTCCAGAGCCCTGGACAAATAATTGCGCAACCATAACACCACCAAATAAATACGCCCCCACTATCACGCGAAACGGGCGCCAGGTAGCAAATACCACCAGCGCGATCGCTATCCAGCCGCGCCCCGCGACCATCCCTTCGACCCAAAGCGGCGTATAAAAGACCGACAGGAATGCGCCACCTATACCTGCCATAGCGCCCCCAAACAGAGTCGCCATATAGCGAATCCTGATCACAGGATATCCGATCGAATGCGCCGATGAGGGTGATTCACCCACTGCGCGAAGCAAAAGACCGGGACGACTTTGATATAGAAACCACGCGATTGCGCCGAATAGAACCCAGGAAAAGTACACCAGTGGTTGTTGGTTGAATAGGGGCCCACCTATGACTGGAATGTCTGCGAGCAGCGGTATACGCAACCTGGCCACCGTCTGAAGGATCTCTGATTCATAAGGCTTACCGACGAATGCCGATAATCCAACACCAAATATCGACAGTGCCAGACCGGAAGCGACCTGATTACCCATCAAAGTCAGTACCACGACCGCAAACAGAAAAGACATTAAGGCGCCAGCGGCCATACCGGCCAGCACCCCGAGCCAGGGGTTGCCGGTGTGGTGCGTAACCGCAAATCCGGCTATGGCGCCCATCGCCATCATGCCTTCGGCGCCCAGATTAAGTACCCCGGATTTTTCCGCGATGAGCTGACCCAGCGCCACAATGATCAGCGGCGTTCCGGCGACTATCGTCGCAAACAATATCGATTCAAGAATAGACATCAACCATGCTTCCATTTTAAGCGGTAGTTAATGAATACATCCGAACCCAGCAGGAACATCAGCAGCATGCCCTGGAATACGTTCGATATCGACGATGGCAAGTTCATATATTGCTGCGCCTGTTCGCCGCCGAGGTAAAGCAATGCCATCAACAGGCTTGCGAAAAAAATACCGACTGGATTCAGTCGCGCGACAAACGCGACGATGATCGCGGCAAATCCATAGTTATTGGATACATGCTCGGTGATTTGGCCCATCGGACCGGATACTTCCGACATCCCGGCCAGGCCTGCCATACCACCACCGCTCAGGAGGCCGATCCAGATCACGCGTTTGGCAGAAAATCCGGCATAGCGCGCCGCATTTTTGGCGTTTCCCGCAACCTGCATTTGAAAACCGTAGAAGCTGCGATACATGAAGATGTAGCCGACCAGCAAAGCGCTCAGCGCGAACAGGAAGGCCGCGTTGAGCCGCGTACCCTCGATTAGTATCGGCAACAATGCCGAGTCATCAAACATGCGCGACTGCGGGAAGTTGAATCCCTCCGGGTCCATCATCGGACCATGTACCAGCCAGGAAACCATCAACTGCGCGACGTACACCAGCATCAACGAAACCAGTATCTCGTTGGTATTGAAACGGGTCTTCAAAAACGCGGGAACCGATGCCCATAACATACCACCGATACACCCGGCAATAATCATCAGAATCAGAATGTGCGCACCTTCGGATTCGTAGAAATATAAAGCCGCAGCGCTCGCCGCGACGCCGCCCATAATGTATTGTCCCTCGGCCCCGATATTCCAGACGTTGGCACGAAAACCAACGGCCAGGCCAATTGCGATCAGCATCAACGGGGTGGCTTTCAAAAATAATTCCGCTACCCCGTAAATATCGCTCAGGGGACTGATAAAAAAGATTCGAAACCCCTCGACAGGATCTTTGCCCAACGCAGAAAACAACACCAGGCCACCGATCAGCATCAATACGATCGCCAGTAAAGGCGATGCATACGACATTAACTGCGAAGATTCGGCACGTGGTTCCAGTCTAAGCATTGACCTGTACCTCAGCTGCCTGTACCTCAGCTTTTTCGGCGCCCGGCCACAGTCCGCTCATCCATACCCCAATTTCTTCGATATTGGTATCTGACAGCTTCTTCGATGGTGACAGCTTTCCGTTGGCGATTACCGCAATTCGATCCGAAATCTCGAACAATTCTTCCAGTTCCTCGGAGATCACCAGGATTGCCGCCCCCTCGTTACGCAGGTCGATCAACTCCTGACGGATAAAGGCCGCCGCACCTACGTCGACCCCCCAGGTTGGTTGCGATACCACGAGTAATTTGGGTGTCTGCGATATTTCACGAGCCATGATAAATTTTTGTAAATTACCACCAGACAGGGATTTCGCCATGGCTTTTTCTCCGCCGCTCTTGACGTTGAATTTATCGATGCAACGCTTCGCAAATTCATTCATCCGGGCGAATTGAATCATGCCTTTCTTCAACATCCCGGAACCGTGTGCGGTGAGTAACGCGTTTTCTGCGAGCGACATTTGCGGAACCGCCCCACGTCCGAGTCGCTCTTCGGGAACAAAACCCATACCGAGAACACGCCGGGCATCGGGCAATTTCTGTCCTGCTGCAATACCGCAAATTTCAATCGACTCATCCTGCTTTAACGGCTTCTCACCGGACAGGGCGTAGAGCAATTCCTGTTGGCCGTTACCGGACACGCCGGCGATACCAAGAATCTCACCCGAATTAACTTCCAGATTGATGTTCTGTAGCCTGGTGCCAAACGGATCATCCGCTTCGACCGTCAAATCTTTCAGGCGCAGGCGTACTTCACCGAGCTCGGTGAGCGTTTCGTGTTCGCATACCGGAAGCTCCTTGCCGATCATCAAACTCGCCATCGATTTGGGTGTCTCTTCGGAAGGAATAAAGTCACCCGTAATCTTGCCGTTGCGTAGTACTGTTGCGACATGGCATAGCTCCTTAATTTCATCTAGCTTGTGGCTGATATAGAGGATGCTACAGCCTTCGTCTGCAAGCTGCCGCAGCGTTTCGAATAACTTTCGCACCGCCTGCGGGGTAAGCACCGAGGTGGGCTCGTCCATGATCAACAGTTTGGGATTCTGTAACAGGCAGCGAACGATCTCGACGCGTTGACGCTCGCCGACCGATAAAGCGTGTACCAGGCGTTGAGGGTCCACGGGCAGTCCGTACTTATTCGATACTTCGATAAACTGATCGGCCAGGTCTTTTAAATCGGGATTGCCGGGTAAAGCCAGAGCAACATTTTCGACTACATTAAGCGTTTCAAACAATGAAAAGTGCTGAAACACCATGCCGATTCCGAGGTTTCTTGCATACGCCGGGCTCTCTATGTGAACCAGCTCACCTTCCCACTTAATTTCCCCCGCGTCAGGCTTCGCCACGCCATAAATCATTTTCATCAGGGTACTTTTACCCGCGCCGTTCTCGCCCAGTACCGCATGAATTTCGCCGCGTCGCACTTTCAGGTTGACGTCTTCGTTAGCAATCACCGATGGGTAAATTTTGGTAATGCCTTTGAGTTCGAGCCTGATGTCGCTCTCTTCACCCGCGCTGGATGTCATGTGGCTCTCCTGAGTGCATCGCGTACGTTCGTGTTGTATTTATTACCGGCAAGGCTCTGATCGTATACCTGCATTAATTCAGCGGCAACCGAAATTGCGATCGCCGCTGGCTGCATGCTATCGACCCCATCGATACCGGCATCAGTTTCGTCGATTCGATTCAATTGCGCGACCTTGCCGAGATAAATAATTTCGGGCAGTTCGCGTAACTGCTTGGTGACCCATAATCCGACATCGGTTCCGCCCGCGAGAATGCAGACATCCCGGTGTTGTACGTAGAGCTCGGCCAGTTCATTGGTACTGACGGGCGCGAAGTACTTGCGGCTACTCCCTTTTAGCTGCAAACCCTGCTTTCTTTGCAGTTTTTTCAAACGCTTCACCATCGCCTGCTCCTGTTCGGATGCGTCCGTTGCATTTTCCTTCGCCGGGCTGAACAGGATCGGGTTTGAATCGGCTGGGGCAGCATAATCGGTCATGTGCCTGGCCGCCTCGATAATCGGGCGGTAACCGGTGCAACGGCATAGATTCCCCGAAAGTGCATCGTCTATCGCTTTACGGCCGGGGTCGGCATCGGCACAACCTTCTTTACTACCGACACGCCCGATATCCTCGCGCAAATACTGCAATACCGTGCGGGTTGGGTCAATATTTTCGATTTCGACCAACTCGCCGTCGAGAATAAAAAGGATAGCATTCACTAGATTAGTTAGTGTCCAAGAACACAAGATACTGTCTTTCCGGAAAGTGCGCAGCGCTTATCCGGAATCCATAAGCTTTCGATATTGCACGAATTCTAGATTCCGGCTCGGGGGCCGGAATGACGAGGCACATTTTTTTGGACTTAAGTTAATTACCGGTGAGCTCAGATGGTAAAATGAGCGAATGACTCTGCAGGATATCCGTAAAACACTGATCGAAAGATCTGATATTCATCCTGAGTGGTCAGATATCCTTGTCGATGCACTCAAGACGGTGGATTTCGAGTACCTGTCGCAACTTGTCGACCAACCAGACTGGCTGCCTGGCATTGATTCATTATTTAGCGCCTTTCGCCGGGATCGCCTCGGCGTTCGTTACCTGCTGCTAGGCGAATCACCCTACCCGCGCGCGGCATCGGCTAATGGGATCGCATTTTACGATGCGGCGGTCAAAGAATTATGGAGTCAACAGGGCTTGAGCAAATCGGTAAACCGCGCAACTTCACTGCGAAATATCATCAAGACCGCATTACTCGCCGAAGGTCACCTCAAAGTCGATAACGAAGGAAAGATTTCCCAGGCGAGTATCGCCGCCATCGACAAGGCTGCCCTGGTCCAGACTATGGACGAACTGTTTGAAAACCTGCAAAAAGCCGGGTTCCTGATGTTAAATGCTACCCCGGTATTACACCCCGAACGCAAACCGGCGCAGGAAGCCGTTTACTGGCAAGGCTTTCTCGAACGATTACTGGGCCGGCTCGCCTCCTCGACAGACCACCGAATTACCCTGGTATTGTGGGGCAAGATAGCCAGTACTCTGGAGTCGATGAACATTGACTGCGACTATCGAACACTGGTAAGCGAACACCCTTACAATATTTCATTTATCAACAACCCGACCATGCAATCGCTGTTTCGCGAGATCAGGGTATTGTCGAGGAACCCCTGAAATAAAATCAGACGGGAATGGTACTTACATAAACCCGTCAGTCCCGTGGAAACGGGAATTTATTTGAAATGAAGGTCGCTGTTTTATAGATTCCGGCTCGGGGGCCGGAATGACGATAAGTGGGTTTCGATCCTCAAGCAAGAACCAGTCAATTCAACTGGAATTTGAAGCAGACTGAATATTTCAAGCTGTGTTAGGGTATGGCTCTGATCAATTCTGGACACACACCATGACAAACCCTGTTCAGCAATCCCCCGAACGCACTGAAGGAGACGTAAATCTCTCACCACGCCGGAGCGCCTGGTCCGATCAATACATCGACGACGATACCGCACAGTTACTCGCCGACGATGCGCGTTACTTTTTGCATCAGTCGCTGTCGACACCCTGCCTCAACGCAATTCGCGGCAGCAACGGCATTTACCTTGAAGATTTGCAGGGCCGCGAGATCATGGATTTCCATGGCAATAGCGTACATCAGGTGGGTCATGGCCACCCGCGTGTGATCGAGGCGATCAAGCGGCAACTCGATCAACTCCCCTTCTGCCCACGCCGCTATACCAACCAGGTCGCGGTAGACCTTGCACGACGACTGGTCGACCTGGCACCGGACGGGCTCAACAAGGTGTTGTTCGCGCCGGGCGGGACATCGGCCATCGGCATGGCATTGAAGCTCGCGCGCTACGCGACCGGTCGCCACAAAACCATTTCGATGTGGGACAGCTTTCACGGCGCTTCGCTCGATGCTATTTCGATTGGCGGCGAGGCACTGTTTCGTAAAGATGTCGGACCCCTGTTACCCGGCACCGAGCATATCCCGCCACCGACCCGGGGCAAGTGCCAGTTCAACTGCCACGACGAAGCGCACAGTGGATGCAGCGACTACCTCGACTATGTGCTTGGCATGCAAGGGGATGTTGCCGCCCTGATCGCCGAACCGATGCGCTGGACCACGGTCGAGTTGCCCCCGCCCGGCTACTGGCAGCGGGTCCGGGGAATCTGTGATAAACACGAAGTATTGTTAATATTTGACGAAATCCCTTCGGCGCTGGGACGAACCGGCAAAATGTTTGTCTGCGAACACTTTGACGTGGTGCCCGACATGCTCGTTATCGGCAAGGGTCTCGGTGGCGGTGTATTCCCGATGGCGGCACTGATCGCAAGCGATGAACTCGATATCGTTGGTGATCGCGCGCTCGGCCACTACACCCATGAAAAAAGCTCGGTCGGTTGTGCGGCTGCGCTCGCGACGCTCGATTGCATCGAAGACGATGAGCTGATTGAAAACTCGATCACACTGGGTCAGCATGCCCTGGAGCGCTTGAGCGAGATGCAGTCTCGTCTATCGCTGATTCACGATATCCGTGGTCTCGGCTTACACCTGGGCATAGAGCTGCGCCGGGATGGTAAACCCGCGAGCGACGAAGCCGACGCGGTGCTCTATCACTCGCTCGCGCGCGGGCTGAGTTATAAAGTCGGCGGTGGTTGCGTACTGACCCTGTGCCCGCCGATGACGATTAACCAGGATCAACTGGATCACGCACTCGATATCGTCGAACAGGGAATTCAGTCGGTGAGTTAACACGACCTCAATCTTCCCCAGCAGATATTCGGGCTACACACTCCAGCTATAAGACAAAGCCTCTGCCTGTTTTAAACATAACTCAATCGCTTCGGCCGCATCATCGGGCGGGTACTTCCATCGTCTTAACGCACGCCTGACTAAATTTCGCAGCTTAGCCCGAACGCTATCGCGCACCTGCCAGTCGACTGTGGTACTTTTACGTAATTGTTCGGTGATATATTTGGCTAAATCGCGCAGGTTGTTATCACCCAGTTCACGCACTGCAGATTCGTTTTGAATCAGCGCTCGATAAAAAGATATTTCATCGGGGTTCAATCCGAGCTTATCGGCTTGCGCCAGGTCTTCTTCCATTTCTTTAGCCAGGGCGATCAACTCTTCAATTACCTGTGCGGTTTCGATTGCGCGGTTGTGGTATTTACGCATGGTTTCCAGGATACGATCTGAATATTTCTTTTCGGATACCACGTCGGTTTTCATTCGCGCCTTTATTTCGCCGCGTAGCAGTTTTTCCAAAAGCTCTAAGGCCAAATTTTTATATGGCAGGTTTTTAACATCTTCCAGAAACTCATCAGACAGTAGACCGATATTAGGTTTATCCAGCCCCACCAATTCGAATAAATCGGTGATACCACCGGCCACAATGGCATTATCGATAATTTGTTTTAAGGCTGAATTTTTCTCTTCATCGCTACGGCGCTTATCAACACTGGTGAACTTACCAATAGCTGCACTGATTGCTGAAAAGAATGCAATTTCCTTTTTAAAAGGTTCTGCTTCATCGAGAGTGCCGCACAGGGTATACGCTTTTCTGATCGCCGCCATCACGTCCAGGAAACGCTTTTTGCCATCATCCAGGCCTAGTATGTGGTTCATCGCACCTGGCAATAGTTTCAGGGCTTCACGCTCGTATTCACTGTAACCAAAGCCATGCAACATGCCGCGCACCACATCCATTTTTTCTAGCAAGATGGCATAGGCTTCACGGGTATCTAATGTCGGCGCACCTTTGCCCTTGGAGTCGGTATAGATTTTTAACGCCAGCTTCAACTCGCTGGCAATGCCAATGTAATCGACTACCAGGCCGCCGGGCTTGTCTTTAAACACGCGGTTCACCCTGGCGATGGCCTGCATCAGGTTATGGCCTTTCATCGGTTTGTCGATATACATGGTATGGCAACTCGGCGCATCAAAGCCGGTTAACCACATGTCCCGCACTATCACTAACTGAAGTGGATCGCTAATATCTTTAAAGCGCTTTTCAAACAGCTTCTTGGTTTCCTTGTTATAGACATGCGGTTGCAGTTTGGCCTTATCCGATGCCGAGCCGGTCATGACAATTTTAATCGCGCCTTTGGCCGGGTCTGCGTCGTGCCATTCGGGTTTAATCGCGACGATGGCATTGTACATATCCACGCAGATTTCACGGCTCATGCATACAATCATGCCTTTGCCGGGCATAGCAGCGGTGCGAGTTTCAAAATGAGAGACTATATCTTTACCCACCTGTTCCATGCGCGGTGCACTGCCGACTAGTTTTTCCAGTGCCGCCCATTTCGACTTGGTTCTTTCGCGGATAGAAACGTCTTCTTCGTCTTCTATCACCTCTTCCACTTCATCATTCAGGGCTTCCATTTTTGCCTGATTAATATCCAGTTTCGCCAGGCGTGATTCGTAATAAATGGGTACAGTGGCACCATCATCCACAGCGTCCTGAATATCGTAGATAGAGACATAATCACCAAACACGGCGCGGGTGTCTTTATCATCGACTGAAATCGGCGTGCCGGTAAAACCGATGAACGAGGCACGAGGTAAGGCATCGCGTAAGTGTTTGGAATAACCGAAAGTGTATTTACCGGTTTTAGTATTCAGCCTAGCCTTATCACCGTAATGACTACGGTGCGCTTCATCGCTGATCACCACGATATTATGACGTTGACTTAAAATCGGGTGGCTGGTCTCTTCCCCCAGCAGGGCAAACTTTTGTACCGTGGTAAAAATAATCCCGCCCGATTGACGCGAGGCTAATAGCTCGCGCAACTCTTCCCGGTCACCGGCTTGTACAGGCGTTTGTTTTAAGGATTCAGACGCCATGGCAAAGGTATTAAACAACTGGCCATCCAGGTCGTTCCTGTCGGTCACCACCACGATGGTTGGGTTGTTCATTTCGGGCTGGGCTAAAAGCTTACCGGCATAACACACCATCGAAATCGACTTGCCTGATCCCTGCGTATGCCACACTACCCCCGCCTTACCCGAACCCGGTTCTACCTTATCGGCATAATTCGCTCGTTTTTCTGCGGTATCGTGTATCTGCGCCGCAATCAGGGTTGCCTTCACCGCTTCACGCACCGCATGGAACTGATGATAACCAGCGATCTTTTTAATTAGCGTGTCCCCGTCCTGCTCAAACAAGATAAAATAATGGATATAATCTAAAAACAAATCCGGTTTAAAGAAGCCTTTCACCAGGGTTTCGAGTCGATATTCGAACAGCGGCTTATCGTCCTCATGGGCAATGGTGCGCCAGGGCATAAAGCGTTCCTTATTCGCGGTTAATGAACCCACCCTCGCATTTAACCCATCACTCACCACCAACGCCTCGTTAAAGATAAATAAGTCAGAGACTTCATCTTTATAGGTTTGCAACTGCTGGTAGGCCGACCAGATATCCGCGCTTTCATCGGCCGGATTTTTAAGCTCAATCACTGCCAGCGGCAGGCCGTTGATAAACACAATCACATCAGGACGGCGGTTACCTTTGCTGCCGGTGATGGTGTATTGGTTCACTACCAAAAACTGGTTGTTGGTGACATCAGCAAAATCGACTAATTGCACATAGTCGGTCTTAGCTTTGCCTTCGTCTTTAAACTCAACCTTAACCCCTTCCAGTAAAAAACGATGAAAGGCTTTATTATTTTTAATCAGTATCGGCGTTTCAGGTTTGGCGATTTGATGCGATACCGTTTCCAAAACAGAAACGGGGATTTGCGGGTTTATCTTTTGAAGTTGGGTTAATAAACGATCAAATAAAACAATCTGGCGGTAATCGATGCGTTCTGGGCTGTCGCCATCGGGTGCGATATCGTAACCACAGACATAGTCGTAACCGATGGATTTAAACCAGTCCAGGCAGAGTTGTTCTAACTGGTCTTCGGTGATCATTGCTCCGCCTTTAATAAAATAAAATGCTCAACCAGGCGAATCATTAACTCTTTTTGATCGGGTTTACTCTCGGCCACCAATAGCGCCAAGGCCACCAGCGTATTGTCATTAATCAATCTTTCTACCGGCTTAGCCAGCAAATGCTGATTTAACTGTAAATACCATAGAAACAAAAATGAGCCAGTACGTTTATTACCGTCAGCCAAAGGGTTATTTTTAATAACAAAGTACAACAAGTGAGCCGCACGAGCGGAATTGACGCGATAGCCCACCGAGATAATGGCGTCCAGGTTATAGTGTTTGCGATTACGCTTTACCTGCCTGCTACCTTCACTTTGAACTTGTAAGAAATCCTTACAAGTTGAGCCACTATCCAACTCTCCTTCAGCAAACACCCTCTTTAAGTGCATGGTGATATTTTGAGGTTTAACCTGAAACAGCTCAGCGAGTTGTGCTTGCGTAAGCCATAGGGTTTCCTGCTCTAGCTTGATATCGAGCTGAACCTCACCATCGGTGTTGGTATAAAGCTGGATGGACTCACTCATGTATCGGCCTCATCACGAAAGTGATATGAAATAATTTTTTGAAGTTGCGTCAATAAGCGATCAAATAAATCAATCTGGCGGTAATCGGTGCGTTCCGGGGTGTCACCATCGGGGGCTATGTCATAGCCACAGATATAGTCGTAACCAATAGACTTAAACCAGTCGAGACAGAGTAGTTCTAGTAGGTCTTTGGCTATCATTTACCAATAACACTTTGATTTATAATAATTAATTCCACATTCGGGGGATGATGCCAGTCACAAAACAGTAAAGCCAGCTTTACTTTTTCACCCATGTTGACTAATATCCTTATAGTTCTCTGCCAGTGGCAGTAGAATCCATAAAGGCCTGACCGCTGAGCCCGCCTGGCGAATCAGCGGTTTTTTTATGTCCAAATCGGATTCGTTCGTATCTGCTTAATCGTTCTTTGACCGGCTACAAATGCAGTCACAAATTCAGCTTTCTTCTCACCGTAAATTCGAATAATAACCACGTAATCCCCCACGACAATTACCACTCGTCGATCATTTGCAGCTCTCTTTTTCTTGTTGTCCCACCCCAATCGTAGCTCTGCATTACTATCCTGCAAAGCAGCTTTAATCCAGTCAATTCGCTCGGCCCTTTGAGGTGAAAATGTATCATCTTTTGAATTAACTGATTCAAAAAAACAATGCCCAAATTGCTGCCGACGAAAACGCACCTCAATACCATCAAAAGTTTTTATAGTGCCACGACAATAGACTTGTGCAAAATGCTGACGATAATCCTGTTCGGCCTGATAAAGGACTAGCGATGGATAGGCCAAATCACCAGCCCCCAGCCAGATCAATAACAAACACATTAAATTTGTGTTCAGAACGAAAAGTTGCCTGTAGTTGATGACCTAATGCCTGCTCAAGATGCGTCGCCAACTCCCACTTAGCTCCGCCGACTCTCAAACTATCGTTAAGACGCGCGGCAACTACACCGGTCAACACATCTACCAATTGAAGCAATACAGACTCCCGTGAGCGAGTCGCCTGTACATTAACGATATCTGATGTCAGATTTGAATAAGCAAGACAACGTGCTAATTCGGACAACCGGCTTCCAACACGATTACTCTTAAAATCACAGAATACAGCATACTCATTAAAATCCAGTATCCAGTGATGAAGCATTTGATAATAGAATTTATAAAAACCCAGTTCTTGATCGTTCCTATGGAAACGCAGAAGGTTAACCTGGTTATGGTCGACCGCAATGCAGCGAAAGCGAACACGATCACCCATCCCCACAAACCAGTCGCTCAGGTCACAATAAAAGTCGAGTCGTGATGGCGAGACCTTTTGCCATTTGAACTCACCGCCGATTTTATGTTTATCGCGCAGCGCATGAATGTCTGTCTTAGCTTGAATCCTGTCTTCCGTCGCTAACCAGAGCCCACCGTTTACCATGTACTGCGCAGCAGGTTTTTGGGAGCTTAAAAGATCAGGTCGACTTTCGTCACAGTAGACATCGAATTTCATGCGACTTCCTTTGCTATTGATTGGCGCTCATTGGGAGTGATTGCGCCGGATAGGAGTTTTGGGAGTAGTGTATCTCTTAATACTCCTAATGT
>JADFMY010000131.1 GCA_022563685.1 Pseudomonadota bacterium
CGAATTTCCTTCGGGGCATTATCGAAGCCGGTTACGGTGAATGGAATGTCCAGCTTCAGGCTTTTAATCGCACCGAGATGTGTCGTAGTTTTACAGCCTTCACGATAGGGATCTATGACCAGGCGAGACAGGTTGGCGGGCAGGAAGACCAGGTCGTCCAGTGTCGGTGAATGTTCTTCCCCGAACGGATTATCGCGATTTTTCAGACGCGTATTCAAAATACTGACCTGTTTATCGATATCATCCGGGCTCAGGCGCGCCATGGCAAAAATAGACTCGCGGCTTTTAACCGTATAATCACTAGAACCTGTCTCGGCATCGCAACGGAAGCAACGCGCCGCCTCGTATTTGGCTTCTTCCTCGGTATAGGTCGATTCGATTTCCGGGAATTCGACTGGCTTTTCGCCCAGGCCATGGAACTTTTGATCAACCCGCAGGTTAATTTCCCAGTCGGGGTCGTTACCAATGGGTACACGACGAGTCCGGTAGGGTGTGCGATAGGGCAAAGGTTTAGCGTTACCCTCCAGGTAAGCTTTCATGTAATAAGCCGCGCGGTGACCATGATGCATTGCTTCAACGATAGTCGAGCCACCGAAAGCACCATCGCCCGCGCCAAAAATCATCGGGTCTTCAGTCACCATGCCTTCGAAGCTGGTTTTCACGCGATCCCAATCCATCAACCCGGGCTGATCGAGTTCATTGCATTGTGCTTTCTGACCGACGGCAGCGATCACCAGGCCACATTCGATTTCATACTCTGAACCTTCCATATTGACCGGACGGCGACGACCATCCTCGCCAGGTTCACCCATTTCAGTGCGAATGCAGCGCAACGCCCTGCCATCGATGAATTCTACAGGCTGAGTGTTGTATACGATTTCGATTCCTTCATCGATAGCACCCTGCAATTCTTCCTTGCGTGCAGGCATTCCTTCGGCATCACGACGATAAATGACTTTAACGTTTTTGACACCAGGCAAGCGTTTGGCTACACGACAGGCATCCATGGCCACGTCGCCACCACCGATAACAAGAACGGTTTCAGGCAAGGTCGGGCGTTCCCCGGCGTTAATACGAAACAGGAAGCTGACACCGTCTTCTACGAACGGTTCAGCCTCACCGGGGATGCCAATATTCTTGCCGACGAATGCACCGATGGAAAGCAGAACTGCGTCGTGTTTTGCTTTCAACTCGTCGAGAGAAATCTGTTCACCCAAAGCGGTGTTCAGGTGAATCTTGATACCTGGGCAATGGCCTGTAATCCGGTCGATATCCTGTTGCACGACACCTTCGGGCAGCCGAAAACGAGGAATACCCCAGACCATCATGCCACCGAGCCGGTCGGTCGCCTCGTATACGTGCACTTCGTAGCCCGCTTCGGCCAGATCATGGGCGGCTGTTAAGCCAGCCGGGCCGGCCCCGACGATGCCGATGGTTTTTCCCCGTGTTACTTTGACCGGAGGCAGGGCATAGCCAGGGCCCAGGGTTTCCAGTACGTAGCGCTTCAGGTTACGGATAGCGATAGGACCATCGCTGTCCGCACGCCTGCACGCAGGCTCGCAGGGCGCATCGCAGACGCGACCACAAATAGCACTAAACGGATTGGTTGCCATAATGGCTTCGAGCGCCGCCTCGTGCTTACCCTCCCAGATATATCCGATATAGGATGGCGCATCCGTTCCAACCGGGCAGGCGACCTGGCAGGGCGCCGGAACGTAATGGATATCTAACCTGTCATCCTGCAAATCCGGTGTGGCTGTGATAGAAAAATCTGACTTGATCTCGACCATCCTTATCCTGCCATTCGATCCAGAAGTTCCAGACCAATTTCCGGAGGCCTGTTATGCCGATGCCCGGGGACATAGGGTAAGCCGGTTATATCCGCAGCTTCGGGGGTCAAAGCTACCAGGTCGTCACGGTTTACCTTGTGCACATCGTCATAACCCAGTGCTTTGGTGATCGCGCTAATCTGCCATCGAAGCGACTCCAAATACCGGTGTATGTTATCGGCCTGCAGGTCGAGATCGAAGCGCGCTTCGTGGATTTTGTCCTGGGTGGCTATGCCAACCGGGCAGCTACCGACATGACACTGCATGCAGGCGATACAACCACCCGCGATGATGGCCGCAGTTCCTACCGAGGTACAGTCAGCACCGAGAGCCAGCATTTTGACGACATCGACACCATCCTTAATACCGCCCATCATCACCAGATCCATGTCGCCTTTGGCGTTGATTTCGCGCAAACCGTCTATCGCCTCCTGCACCGCAGACAGTGTAGGTATGCCCACATTTTCAAGTACTTCGATACTTGCGGCGCCCGTGGACCCCTGCAGGCCATCGAGTTCAATAAAATCGAAACCATCCTTATAAGCGATTTTAATATCATCGCTAACGCGCCCGGCGCCCATCTTGATGCCAAGCGGCACTTTATGACCCGTCGCTTCACGAAATTCCTGTACTTTGATCACCAGATCATCCGCACCGAGTACGTCCGGGTGACGTGAAGGGGAACGCAAATCGATCCCCTCGGGGATGCCGCGAATCGCGGCAAGTTCGGGGGTCACTTTTTTTGCCATCAGCTGACCACCAAGGCCAGGTTTGGCGCCCTGGGAAATATAAATCTCGATGGCATCTGCACGTTGCATGTCTTTAATGTTCCAGCCAAGACGACCGGAAAGACACTGGAAGATTAATTGATCGGCTTCTTCCCGCTGTTCATCCAGCATGCCACCTTCACCGGTGTTTTCAGAAATACCGGACAGGCGTGAGGCGCGTGCCAGAGCAATCTTAACCGAGCGGCTTAAGGCGCCAAAACTCATCGGCGCAATCATCACCGGCATTGACAGGCGCAAAGGTTTAGCACCGTAGCGACCGCCAATTTCGGTTTTTAAATTGATATTTTTCAGATCTTCCGGGGTAGCCGTCACCGTGGAAACATCCTTTACGAATGCAATATCGTTCAAATGGGGTACCGGTTTTGAAGCGCCATATCCACGAATACGGTAGCGACCCACTTCGCCTTTAATCCAGATATCTTCCTGAACTTTCGCATTCCAGTAATCGGATGATTGTGACGCTACGAAGAAAGGCTGTGGGCGAGTACGTGGTTCGACATTGGCGTAACGCAATTTCTTACCCGCATTGACTACTTTTGTGAACTTGCCGTCAAATCTTATTCCATAGCGATCGAGAAACGCCATGATTTCGTCCTGCTCTTTGGAATCCATGTCGACAATCATGGTGTCGGCACCGAGGCTTTCGATTTTTCCACCGACAAAAATCTCACCGGCGCTCATGTCCTGGCCCACTTTTTCCGCAACATCGCCAACAATGATAATGCGGCCACCATACATCATGTAACCAGCCATAAAGGCCGAGTTGCCGCCACAGCACAAGGTACCTGCTTTCATCACCTGGCCGGCGCGGCTACCCATATTACCGCGAATCACGATTTCTGCGCCGCGGATAGCGACACCGGCAATGGCACCCGCATTACCGCCAACAATCACGGAGCCGGAATAGATGTTGTCACCGACAGCCCAGCCTGCATTGTGTTCAATTTCATAATGCGCACTGTCCGACAGGCCACCACAGAAATATCCGGCAGAACCTTTAACGCGAACAGTAATCGGATCAACCAGGCCTACGCCGATATTATGGCGAGCGTCGGGATTAATAACTTCCACATCCTGCCCTTCACGACCACAAGCACGGATTTTCTTATTCGCATCCGTGATGTCGGTCTTGCTTAAGTCGATCGTGACCATGTTTTAAATGTACCCGGCGCCGGCTCGGTTGAATCGATAGACTGGCCTGGAAACAGGCGGTTAAGGCTGACTTCTTCAGAAGCGATGGCAATCATCTCGTCCGTTTCGAACAAAACCATCGGTTTCGCTGCCAAATGGTCTTTTGCATAGCCGATCTCGTTGGGTGTTGAAACCAGGAACGAGAAGGTGCCATCCAGATCGTCGATTGCTGTTTCCAGAACGCTATCCAGATTTTCCCCTTGCGCCAGTTTGTCGGCAAGATAGACGGCAACCAGCTCGCTGTCGTTATCGGTATGGAAGGTGAAATCACGGCGCTCCAGACGGCGGCGCATCTTCCAGTAATTGGTAATCTGGCCGTTATGCACAATAGCGATATCTTCGAAGCCGGTCGCCCAGAATGGGTGAGCGGCCTCAGGACGAACCCCTGATTCAGTGGCGAGACGAACGTGACCAATGCCATGGGTCCCTTTCACTTCCCCAACCTTATAGGTCGCATCGACTTCGCGTGCGGTTCCGTCATCTTTAATAATATCGAGCGTGTGGCCGACGGAAACCAGTTTGGCCTGGTCTTCAATATCTTTAGTGAATTCGAGCAGGTCACCATCAAAATTAACGGCTACCTGGTACGAACATCCAACTGACTGCTCGGTGTCGATGGTAGCGTCGTGTTTGGTGAGCAGCAGGGCAATATTTTCAATAGCCTGTTTTCTCGCAGTCTCATCGGTTGGAACGATAAAACGCAACTGCAAATGATCTTTCTTATCACCATACAGTGCAAAACCTGTACTGTCCGGGCCACGATGCTGGCAGCCATCGAGCATATCGACTAGCGTCTTACCTATATCGTGTGAGCCCCGCTGTTTATACAAAATGCCTGCTATACCACACATGCTAAACTCTCCGAAAAATGCTCATTCAAACGTGAAGGTTAGCCTACTAGAGGCATAAAAGCCTGTCAACTGTTGTGAATTATTGTTTCCTGTAAGGAAACTTGAGTGCGCGAAATAATCAGCTATCGGGAGACTGTGAAACGATAATCGAAAGGTATCGGCAGGGTAATCTTAATATCTCGTCGGGGCCGTGCGATGCTTCGGCATCGAAAAACAGGCTATCGCCAGGCTCCAGAGTATAAGTCTTATTCGCGTGCCGGTAAGTGACCTTGCCTTCGAGCATATAAATCAATTCCATCCCGGCATGGTGAAAAACCGGAAATACTTCTGACTTGTCGGACATGGTTATCAGATAGGGTTCTATCGTATAGGGCTTGCCAATCGTATGTCCCAGCAATTGATACTGATGCCCGGCGCCGGAGCCTCTTCGTTCGATGGGCAAGCCTTCACCACTTTTGATATAGGTCACATCGCGTTGTTCTTCATAGCCACGAAACAACGCAGTCACCGGAACATGCAATGCATTCGCCAGGGCATTGAGCGTAGCCAACGACGGTGACGTCAGCCCATTTTCGATTTTGGATAACATACCCGATGACAACTGCGCCTGCTTCGCCACATTGGCCACGGTCAGGTTAAGGCGTTTACGCAAGGTTCTCACCTGCCGACCTATGGCTACTTCCAGCGTCTGTCTGGGGTCAGGTCTTGAATCTTGAATTGTCATAAGCCTTTACTCCTCCCTCTCGCTACTCGGGATGACTAAGTAACTAGAATGACAGGGATTTTACTCTGGTACTTCTATGCCATTCAACCGGCAGGCCTGTTGCAGGGTATTGTGCAACAAACAGGCGATCGTCATCGGGCCAACTCCTCCTGGCACCGGGGTAATCGCACCGGCGACTTCGCTGACACTGGAAAATTCAACATCGCCAACCAGTCTGGTGCTTCCATCCTCTTTCTCGATGCGGTTGATGCCGACATCGATCACCGTCGCGCCCGGTTTGATCCAGTCGCCTTTGATCATTTCCGGGCGGCCTACAGCAGCGACGAGAATATCGGCCTGGCGGCATTCTCCGGGTAAGTCCCGGGTTCTTGAATGAGCGATCGTTACCGTGCAGCTTTCTTTCAATAAAAGCGCCGCCATCGGTTTACCGACGATATTGGAGCGGCCAACCACGATCGCCTTCTTGCCCGAAAGATCGCCAGGTCGGTCCCTATCAATGGCGGTTGACACTTTATTCCTTGCAACCGGGGACTTGTCCCGTTGGACCTGTTGCCCGGCGATGTCATCACCCGTTTGTCGACGCCGTCGAGTGCCGCCCGAAGCAATCGCATTCCCGCGTCTTGCGTGCCGAAAAAGTCTAGCAGCTTCTCCTGCTCTTCGGGGCTGCGCTGGTCGTGGGAAGTCTGTGCGGCCCCAATGATCACAGGCGGTACCTGCAACTCGTGCCGGCTTCCCGTTGCCGCGAACAGGCGGAACCGGCCAATCGAGTGGGATGTGCCATAGGCGTGGTCGAAGGTAAAAGTGAGTGTCGTCCCCTCATCCGCGCCGATATCTCTCGATGTCGTGAAGACTGCGGCGCGATCTTCGTTGTAACCGCGCCATGCGTCGATGGACCACCCCGTAGTCTCGTCTCCATCGATCGCGTTTTCGATGGGCCATCCCTCTTCCCAAAAATCGGTCCCGGCGCCGGAGAATTCGACGGTTTCCCGGGACTTGGGATTGTTGAGTTTTGCGGCTTCGACGGTGAACTCGGACAAAATGAAGTTTCCGTGTCCTGCGCGCCCAGGCCCGGTTTTGGGGAGGCTTTCGTCAGTG